>NZ_MDSU01000018.1:300000-582500 GCF_002119425.1 Desulfurella amilsii
ATTTCCACCTGTAATTTTCATGATTAGCTTTTTGAGCGCTGAGCTTTCAAAACTATTACATGTGTCAATTGAAAATTTATCAGTTTACATGGTCCCAATCTTAGCTGTTTTATTTGTTATACCGCTTGTGTTTTACCTAATGGATTTAGGCTATCCATTTGCTGCTTTTAGCTCTTCTGTTACCGGTGTTTTATCTTTGATTTATATAGCACGCACACTCATAGCCAGGCTAAGGCCAGATTGCATGAATTTATTTTTTCCTTTGGCGATAGCTTATTTTTTGTATCTGAGCCAGTTTAGAAAACCCAAGAAAAGCTACATATATGCATTTTTAGCGGGGATTTTTGCCCAATTGTACTATTGGTGGTATATGCATGAAGGCATTATACTGGCATTTGCAATTGTATATATTGTTTCATTTGGTTTTATTGAAATAAGTGAAAAAAGTTTTCTGCATATATTTAGTTTTGGTATTTATAAAAAACGATGGAAAGAAATTGTTATTTTTCTTATAAGTGCAAACCCAATTATACTTTATATGGGTATTCACAATGCAATTTTTTTGATTAATGTATATTTGATTGATTTTTTTAGACCCACTATGGGAGTATTTCCCAATGTTTTTGTATCAATTGCAGAAGCTGCAAGGGTTAATTTGCATTATTTAGCTAAGCTTACAAGTGGCAATTTTGCTGTATTTGTAGCATCTTTAGCAGGATTAGCGTTGTTTTTAATGTTTAACTACAAAAAGTTTCTTGTTTTTTTACCTCTGTTTTTCATTGGTCTTATGGCTTTTAAAGGTGCTGAACGCTTTGCTATGTATTTGGCACCATTTTTAGGTTTAGGTTTTGGCTATGTGTTTGATTTGTTAATAAAACCTAAATTAGGAAAACTGACTAATGTGAAAAATGTTTTGGTTGGGCTTTTTGCCGTATCATTAACACTTATTCCGCTTGCTCCAAATATTGTTATAGCAGAACCAAAAATTACACCTCAGCTGGAAGCTGACTTTATAAATTTGGGAAAAATTACGCCAAAATCGGCTGTAATCTGGACATGGTGGGATTATGGCACTGCTATAGAATACCTTGCAAATAGAGCTACATTCCATGATGGCCAATCACAAATTTACCCAAAGACATACTTTATAGCTACAAGTTACTCTGATTCGGATCCCAAAATTGCATATAACACCATTAGCGCTATCTCAAATATTGGCAATACTGGTATAGAAAAATTGCTAAAACAAAAAAACTCACCCCAACAAATAAGAGATAAAATATTTAACGGCCAATTCAATGCACCGCTCAAAAGACCAATATATTTTTCATTTACTGGGGATGAAATTGGCAAATTTGGGTGGATAAATTATTTTGGTACATGGGACTTCAAAAAGAAAAAAGGGTTATTTGAGCCAATTGGTCAGCTTGGAAACTGCAGAGAAATTTCAAAAGACACTATTTCTTGTGGTTTAAATGAAATAGACACAAAAGAAATGTATCTAAAAACTCCATCGCTAAAACTTAATATAAACACACTTGCAATTTACAATGATAAAAAACTTACCCTTAAGAGCTTAGATACGGGAGGTTTATATATAGATATAGTGTATTTTAAAAACTCAAAAATAAATGTTTATATTCTCCAACAACAATCCTTTTACTCTATGTTTAACCAAATGTACATCTTAAGAAACTACGACCAAAAATACTTTCAGCTTGTCTATAATAACTTTCCTACAATGGTACTCTACAAAGTAAATAAAGAGCCATTAAAATAAATCTTTTACGTAGCTGAGTAATTCTTCCTTTTTTTTGTTTTTGATCTCACATTCTGGACAAATTTCAGCATCAGTATAGTAAACATTGCCACAAGAACAAATTTTTTTCGGTTTTTCACAAAGCTTTAGTGCTTTCGGTATTAAATCATCTACGAAGGCTTTTTCTTCAGATATGGCGTTTTTTGGACACGCATCGATGCAATTTTTGCAAGCGCTGCACACAGAGGGGTTAAAATAAATTGCGGCTGTTTGATCTTTTTCTATAATTATAGCACCTTTTGGACACACTGACTCACAAATTGAACAAAAATCACAATTATCGTTTATTGATAGGTTTATTGTGCCGTTATAACAAGCGCGATTTTTGATATTTTCTTTTACAAGCTCAATCAAAAAATTTCTTTTGGGTAAATTTCCTTTTATTTTAAATATATTCCTCCTTGGTATACCAAGGTTTGGCTCAAATGGCTCGCTTGATTTGGCTTGTGTAATTTTGATTGATTCAGTGCTCATATCCAAAGCTTTTAGGATTTCTCTTGCTTTGTTTAGATTTTTTTCAAAAACTTTAAGTGAGTTTTTGAATTTACAATCATTGCAATCACCTGTGTAAATGTTAATATAACCAAACTTCAATACAAAATAATCAATCAAATTTTCAGATAACCTTGCAATGCACGATAATTTGTTTTCGCCTTGCGCAAAAATACAACCAAACGAAGGCTTTTCTACACTTTTAATGATTTCAATATCCAAATTTCGATTCAAATCAATTGCGTCGTTTTCGCAAGCGCTATAGCATACACCACAGCCAATACAATCCAAAACAACTACCTTATTATTAAAATCGATAGCTAAAGCTTCAAATGGACAAGCCTTTATACACTCATTGCAGGCACTTTTCCAGTAAGTGATGTGGGAGCAAAACTCATTTATGCTGATTTTTCCTGTAAATACAAAATCGTTCATTTGTTTTCTAAATTAAGCTCCTTTAACTTTTTGCTGTAAATATCAGATATGTCAGCAAAACTCACAATACCTAAAAATTGAGAGTTTTCAACAATAGGAAGCCAAGTGGTTTTATTTGCACTCATTAATTTCCATGCATCTTCTAAAGTAGTTGAACAAGTAGCAGATGCTGTTCCTAGTTTTACAAAACCTTTTATTGTCTTATTGGTTTCATTTATGATATCGTACAAATATACAGTTCCAACAAACTTATCATTATCCACAACAGGCAAAGAAGAAAAGTAATTTTTAAACATCAAATCTTTTGCAGTTTCTATGCTATCTTTTGTATTCACAGCAATTTTTCTATACATTCCAATATCTGATATTTTTAATCTTTCTAAAAATGGAATATTAAATTCGCCAAAATGCGCCGGCGAGTCTTTTTGTGTATTCACTTGAGATTTGTATATAGTAGTGCTTCCAGATATTAGGTAAGATATAGATACTGCTATCATTAAAGCTGGCAGAAGCTGCAAGCTACCCGTCATTTCTACAACCATTAATGTAACAGCAATGGGCACTTTACCGGCAGCACCAAATAATGCTAACATACCAACAATAACAAATGCCCCAATATTGTACTGGCTAACAAGTGCAGGAAATAAATAATGAAAAATAATTCCTAGGCTAACACCAATAGATGCACCTATAAACATACCAGGTGCAAACACACCACCCGAGCCGCCAGAGCCAATTGTGAACGCAGTAGCTATAATTTTTATAAAAGGCATTAATAAAAAAATCACCAAAACAGGCAAACCAAATGAAGGGAATATACTAAATTTTCCGTTTATAAGCAATTGAAGCCAACCATACCCCACACCCATAACTTCAGGGAAAGCTAAAGATATCAAACCACTTACAAATCCACCGATCGCCGGTTTATATATGTTGTTAATATTTAGTTTTGTAAACTTATCTTTTACATAATAGAATGTTTTTGGGTATAATATTGCAATATAGCCACAAACAACCCCTAAAATAACATAGAAAGGTAACCTAAGCGGGTTAAAGGGCGATTTGTAAAACCCAAAAATTGGTTCAAATCCAACAAAACTTCCAAATATAGAGTATCCTATAGCGCTTGCAACAATAGCCGGGTAAATAATTTCGGATTGCAAATCCCTCTTGTAAAGCACTTCAGCAGCCAAGATTGCACCGCCTATTGGAGCTTTAAAAATTGTGCCAATACCTGCACCAATCCCAATTGCGACAATTATTCTCTTATCTTGCACATTAAGGTGTAAAACTTTACCAATCAACGAACCAATACCAGCAGAAATTAAAGCAGTTGGCCCTTCTCTGCCGGCTGACCCACCAGAGCCAATTGTTATAGCAGAAGCTATGGTCTTTAAAAAAATCACGCGAGGTCTAATATTGCCCTCTTTGTTATGGTAAGCATCAATTGCCGCATCCGTACCGTGCCCTTCTGCTTCGGGTGCGAACTTAAATATTAAAAAACCTGATATTAAACCACCTAAAACCACTACAAAAGGTATTAAAAAAGTTCGCTTTATTACAAAAACTTCGCTGACACCCTCACCTTTTGGCAGTGGCAATACAGCACCCAATAAATAGTGCAAAAAAAACCATTCAGCAAGCTTTATGCTATAGTAAAATACTAAAGCACCAAAACCCGCAACAATGCCAACTATAGCTCCCAAAATAAGCCACTTCAAAAAATGAGACTGACTTGAAATTAAAAAGCCCAAACCTTTAGTTAATTTGTAAAATTGAATCTTTATTACACTAAAATTACTCATTCTTAAGTTATTATAGCGCAATTTAAAGTGTTTTCAAGCTTTTGGTATTGACAAAAAAAATAAAATTTATACAATAGCGCGTAAAGAAAGGCGATGGAGTTCGCCTTAAAATGCCCACCTTGGCTGATGACTCCTGCATAAAATGTAGGAGTCATGTATGCGTTCTAAATTTCAATTTATAATAATGCGAGGGTTTATATGCTGGTTTTTTTGAGTATTTTACAATTGCTATATGTCATTGCCTTATCACCACTTGCTATTGGCATATTAAATTTTTTTGATGAAAGATTGTCTTCAAGAGGCGGTCCCTCTATATTTCAAGAATATTACAATATATTTAAGTATTTTAAAAAGCAAAGCATCTACCCAAGCACTGCTTCAGATTTTTTTTCTTATGTGCCGTACATTACATTTGCAATGTACCTATTTTTAACCTTAGTATTGCCTATAATTACAGCTTTCCCTCTAACATTTGGACCTGTTGTTGATTTTGTTGGTGGCGGGTTGGTATTTGGTGCTGCTTCCACTTTAATAAAATTAGCTTCTTTAGATTCTAAAAACAACTATTCCATTTTAGGCGCCTCAAGAGCTTCAAGCATAGGAATATTCACAGAACCTATTATACTTTTGATTTTTATTATGTTTGGTGTTATATCTGGCACGAATAACCCCTATGTAATTAACAATATTCTGCAGACATCAACAAGCTGGTTTTTTTCTTTAGTCCATTTGTTTATTGCTATAGCATTTTTCTTTGTTTTGATAATTGAAACAGGACAATTGCCCATTGAGAGCCACACACCAAACGAGCTTGGATCTATTGATAGTCTTATGAGTCAAGAATACTCAGGAAGAGAATTAGCTCTTGTGAAATGGGGAAGCTATGCAAAATCATTTATTTTAATGAATGTTTTTTTGAATGTTTATACATTTCCATTTTTTGTACCTATGAAGCTAAACCTCTTGTCTGTATTTATTTATATGTTTATAAATTTCTTTAAAATTACTGTATTGTTGGCAGTTTTTGCCATAATAAACAATATAGTTTCAAAATACAGGTTATTTAAGATTTTTGACTATATTGCCATAGCTTTTAGCTTTGCTTTGATGGCTATGCTGGTATTTTATATCGTAAATGGAGGATAAATGCACAGCGAAATATTTGTATTGGTGGGTTTTTTGGAAATTGTACTTTCAATTTTTATGCAGTGGCAAACATACATACTGAGCAACATCAAAACATTCGCCATACAGTCCTGGATTTTAGGCATCTTTTTGATGTACTTTGGTTTATTTAATGGCAACCTTTCAATGATTATTCTATCATTGTTAACAATTATTACAAGGGCGGTTTTTATACCTTTGTACTTAAGTAATACCATAAATAAACAAACATTCCGAGCAAGAGAAAATAAACATAGGGTCAGTGTTAGTCTTTCTATATTAACATCTGTTCTGCTGGCTATATTTAGTTATATCCTCTACTCTTTAGTATTATTCGAGTTTGGTAAATCCCTAATTTCTATTCCTATTACACTTATGCTACAGGGTACATTTTTAATAATTTCGCGCTCAAATGCCTATGCACAGCTAATTGGCTATCTCGTAATGGAAAATTCTATTTTTTTATTGTCATATTTGTTTAGCGGACTGCCATTTATTGTAGAAGCAGGCATCATTTTAGACATCCTGGGCGTTGTTATGATTGGAGGGATACTGATGAAAATACGTGATGAAGATATTCAAAAAGAGGAGGAACTTTACGGATGATATACACACTGCCTGCAATTTTTGCGACAATTGGCGCTATTTTAAGCTTTGTCTTTTTTAGAAAAAAAGAACGCGAAATTTCAATTTTAGTAAGTATCTTGTCCTTAATTGTATCTATTTTTAGTCTATTTAAACCCAATTATTTTACAAATTATTTTTATGTCGACAATTTATCAAAAATTTTTCTACTTATGATCTCAATTGTTTATCTAGGAGTTGTGCTATTTTCAATAGAATATATCTCAAGCATGAAAGAGCGTTTTATTAAAGTTTATCAATACTTTACACTATTAAACTTATTTGTAGCCGTTATGTTTTTTAGCGTAATTTTAAATAATTTTGGCCTTATATGGGTATGTATAGAAGCTACAACATTTACAAGCGCCTTGCTTGTGGCTGTTGAAAACGATTTTGCAGCACTTGAAGCAGCATGGCGATACATCATAATAGTTTCTGTGGGTCTTGTTATATCGCTTATTGCTACATTATTCTTGTATTCTTCAGCCAAAACGCTATTAATAGACGAACTTTTGATTCAAAAAGCACCTGGTAGTTTATTCTTGCTTGGCGGAATTTTGTTAATAGTAGGCTATGGCACAAAGGGTGGAATTTTTCCTATGAATACATGGCTTGCTGACGCACACGGAAAAGCTCCAGCTCCAATAAGTGCCATATTCAGCGCAATTTTACTACCTGTATCACTATACCCAATAATACGCCTTTTTGAGATATACAATAATGTACTACTTTCTGAATTTGCTTTTGTTTTAGGTTTTTTAAGTGTTGCCACAGCAAGTATTATGAGTCTAAATCAAAAATTATACAAAAGATTGTTTGCTTACTCATCAATCGAAAATATGGGGCTTGCGTTAATTGGAATAAGTTTAGGTTCATACGCTTTATTTGGGGCAATTATTCTGATTTTTACACATGCACTTGCAAAATCTGGTGTTTTTATGCTTACAGGTAACATCTTTCATAACTTTAAAAGCAAAAAAATCGAAGATATTAGCGGTCTTATTAAAACTATGCCCAAAACCGGCTTATTTTTATTTTTAGGTACACTCGCTGTCACAGGCGCACCGCCTTTTGCTACCTTTTTTGCAGAACTATTAATTTTAGCAAAAACTATAAATCTTTATGGTTGGCTTGTTGGGATGACCTTGTTTTTCTTTGTTGGGTGTGGTTTTTTGTTTATAAATTACAAAGTCATAAACATGGTGTTTAGTAGTAAATCTAAACCTTTAGTCAAAGAGAGTCTTTTTACACTTATACCAATTATATATATATCACTTTCTGCAATAATAATAATTGCTGTGCCTGTTTTTTACAAGCTACTTGATGGAGTTATAAAATGAAACGATTGCTTGGCATAATAAACAATAAAGGCAAAGAACAGTTACTTGTAAGCTCTGGTTCTTTTGTTGGTCTTATTGATAGCTCTCAAAGCAAAGACTTTAAAGCTTATTTGTGGCAAAAAGGCTTAAACAAAACTGGACAGGTGCAAGATGAATTGTTTAATTTTAGGCTTGGTCCCTCAAGCGGGGCGTTATTGGAATCTGTCATTTTTAACATATTTACATACGGCGAAAGAATGAAAGAAGTATATATTGATAATACTTACAAATCCCGCTCTATAGAGCAAAAAATGCGCGCGAAGTGCCCTTTTGAAGCCCTAAAGTTATCAGAGCAAATTTGCGCAAGTTTCGCTTTTTCCCATTCATGTGCTTTTTCGCGTGCAATTGAAGAGGCATTTAACATAAACATAAGCGACAATGTAAAAATAATGCGCTTAGTTTTGCTTGAAGTCGAGCGTATTTTTAATCACATATATGTCATTTCACGCTTAAGCGGCGCTGCAGCACAAAAGGTTTTAACAAACCACTTAATCTACCTATTTGATGAAATTTTAAGCCTAAATAAAACTTTTTTTGGAAGTAGATTCTTAAAAAACATAAACACCATAGGCTCAATTAAGTACATACCAAAAGCTCAAATGGAGATTTTTTCAAAAAAGCTCGAAAGTATAGTAAACGAGTTCTCAAAACTATACGAGTTTTCTCTAAAAAGCCATAATTACTTAGATAGACTTTACAATACTGGAATCCTGACAATGGATGATTTTGAAATGTTTAATTTCGATGGGCCAGCGCTTAAAGCCATAAACATTTCTTTAGATACAAGAGTTTATGAAGATTTTTTTGACAATTTTAAGAGTGTGATAGAAGAAGATGGGGATGCACTTTCAAGAATGATTGTCAGAGCAAAAGAAGTCTTCCAATCAATGAGGCTCATAAAACAATTGATAGAAAAACTCAAAGAAGATGTACCAAATAGTAATATTGTCATAGAAGACGATCAAAAAGAAAAAAACTCAATTGCTTTTGCAGAATCTCCAAGCGGAACCATTTATTATTATATTGAATTAATTGGTAACAAAATTGACTATGTGTATATTGCGGCACCTTCTATGTTTTTAATAAAAGCAATAGAAAAATCACTAGAAGGTCAAATTTTTACTGATTTTGCATTTACCGTGGACTCATTTGGCGCTTTTTTTGCGGATGCAGCAAAATAATACGGAGGAATAATGTTACTTTGGCCATTTTACGGACTTTCAAAACATTATAGCAAAAAATACAAATTTAAACTACACTCTAAGCCAAACCCATTTAGACGCTCTTTACATGTATTCGTTATTGATGCTGGGTGCGATGTTGAGTTGCTTTTAGAATTTTACAGCCTTTTATCACCAAAATACAATACGCACAGATGGGGTATTTTCTTTGTAAATACACCAAGAAGTGCTGATTTACTTGTCATTTTATCCAAACCAACACCAAAAATGCTGCCCATAGTTAAAGAGGCAATAAATCAAATGCCAAAGCCTTATGGTGTAATGCTAATAGAAAATAGTAGTTTTGATAAATATGATTTAAACTTACCTAACATCGTAGAACATTTAAAGGGCGATATAGAAGCAGAGGAAATTTTTAAAAAATTAATAGAAATAGCTCAAGGTGGTTTGATATGTTAGCATTTGGTCTTGCAATACTATTTTTTTGTATGGGTATGGCAGTTTATTTTAATAAAACTTTAAGTTACATTTTTGGATTTTTAGGGGCTTTATGTGTGGTTATTTTGGGTTTTGAAAGCTACCATGCGGGTTTTTCCTATCAGATAGACATATACAATATTTTTAAGTTAGGCATAGGCACAGACAAATTATCGTCGTTTTTTCTCATTGTTGCCTATATTTGTTTTAGTGCTATAGCAGTTTATTCTATAGATTTTGGTAAGCTGTTTAGCAAAACAATGGCTTTTTTGATTAATCTTATTATGCTTAGTATGCTTTTTATATTTTGTGCCAAAGATGCTATAACTTTTTTGATAGCCTTTGAGATAGCAAATATCTGTCTATTCTTTAGCATATTAGAGAGAGTTAACTCACATAATCAAGCCTACCGCTTTCTAGCCTTTTCCGAAGGATCTTCGGTTCTTTTAATGATTGCTTTTGCAATCGTATTTTCTGCAACAGGCTCATTTTTGTTTCAGGCAGGCCAAAATAATTTTCTATTTGCGCTTTTTGCATTTTTAGGGTTTATAATAAAAATGGATATAGTGCCAACGCATGTGTGGATTGCTCAAACTTATTCTAAAGCCCCTTCAAACATAGCAGCGATACTTTCTGTGCCTTTAACGCTTGTAGGCACATACGGCATATTTAGAATTTTATCTTTAGAAAAATCATACACACTTGCAATTTTGGCGATAATACTGGGTTCTTTGAGTGCCTTTTGGGGCGCTTTGCAATCAGCAAGAGAAACTCAGTTAAAAACGCTACCTGCATATTCGACCGTAGAAAACAATGGCATGATATTAGCAAGCCTTGGCGTAAGCATGCTTGCACAATACAGTCAATTAACAGTGTTATCAGAGTTTTCTTACCTTACAACGCTTTTTTTGATAATATCTCACTCTTTCTCAAAAACAACAATGTTCTTGTCAATTGGACATGCAAAAGAAACGCTTGGGAAAGAAACAATAGATGACGTAAGAGGTATCTTAAAAAATGTTAGTAAATCTGCTGGCTTTGGCATACTAATTTCTGGCTTATCATTTAGTGCAGTACCTCCTTTAGTAGGTTTTGTCTCTGAGTGGATGCTGCTTGAGAGCCTATTCCAATCGTACAAATTCTCTGACGCCACATTTAAATTAATTATTACATTTACAGGTATACTAATTGCCCTTGCGATAGGACTTAGCTCGTTTGGTATAAAGAAACTGATTGGTTTTTCAAGTTTGGGTGAATTTAGCTCTAAAATTAAAAAAATCCCGGACTTTAGTATCAAACTAGCCGAGAATACAATGAGCGCCCTTGTAGTTATAAGTGGTATTTTCTCGTTTGTAATTCTAATTTATCTTGGATATGGTAATTTATTAAATGGTCTTTTGGGGGTTTTCAAACCTGCCTTAATTGTTTCAAGCAAACCAGTTTTTGGTGTTTTATCACCCTTTATGTTCGCTGTTGTGTTTGTGTTTTTGCTCATTGTTGTATTATTGCTTAAATTTTCAAACAAAGATACAAAGACTACTATGCCGTGGGTTGGCGGTCTTGCTCTAAAAGACAATGAATTATACAACACGCGAGGTTATTCATTTATAGTAGAATATGTTCTAAGAGGTATTTACAGGACCAAAGAGAAAAAAACATACGTAGAAAGCTACGATATCTCAAACTCTATATACGATTTTTTGGAACGCTTATTTAAAAAATTGAGTTCTACCATATCAAAAATTATAATGAATGGTCACTTGTATTATTATGTAACATATATTGTGGCAATATTTATTATTGCATTGTTTGTTTTTAAATTTAATTAAACCCATCAGCCTTTTTAAGTCCCCCAAAATATTGGGGGCATATTTATTTTATGAAATGGTATTGTCCTTATTGCTGGAAACCGATAGATAAAGACACAACACAATGTTCACATTGCGGGCATAATTTAAGTGAATTTGAAAAAATTTCTTATGAGGATAAACTGATTTTAGCACTCAAAAACCCTATACGAGAATACAGAATGTTTTCAATTTACATGCTTGGGCAAATTGGAAGTACAAAAGCAATCAAACATTTGTGCGAACTTTCACAGTTAAGCGCTGATACGATAGAACTCTTATATATTGCAAAAACGCTCAAATACATAAACACGCAGGAGTCGCTAAATTGCCTGCATCAGCTAAGAGAAAAAAACAATGCACTGCTAAATAACTTTATTAATAAATTGGAGGCTAAAGATGGAGATTGAAATTTTTGGTATGGGAAGTGTATCTTTTAAGCGCATTATACTAGATTTCAACGGTACACTAGCAGTTAGCGGTGTGCTAAAAGAAGGTATAAAAAACATCTTAGAGAAACTTTCCAAAGAATTTGAGATCCATGTTGTAACAGGTGATACTTTTTCAAGTGCAAAAGAGCAATTAAAAGACTTAGATGTCAAGACCGTCATTGCACCACTAATAAACCAAACAGCATTTAAATTAGACTACGCTAAGTCCATTGGGCTTTCAAATTTAGTGGCTATCGGTAACGGTAAAAATGACTCATTGATGCTAAAACACGCCCACCTTGGAATTTGTGTGATTGGTCAAGAAGGTGCAAGCATTGAAGCAATCCAAAATAGCGATATAGTTGTATGTGATATAATATCAGCACTTGAGCTATTTGTTTATCCAAAAAGACTCGTTGCAACGCTTAGAACTTAATTATTTTTCGACTAGATGCGAAAGCTCATACATGCAAAAAGGGAATTGGTTTCTTGATATATTGGAATTTTTTAAGAATACAAAGGAGACTTTTTGAGCGTATATTCCTTGGAAACCGTCAAATACTTTTGATGAGACAAGGTATATTTTAGCCGAATCGGCGTTTATCTGAGCTTGCCTTTCCAATAAAGCATTCCTGAATATGCGCGTTTTGTAAATGGTAATTTGTGAGTACCTATCGGCCAAAATCCCGCTGTTATTATCAAAGATAAAGCTGTTTAAAACTTTCAAGCTGCTTTGTTTTGTTGCATAAATTACAAAAGAGTTTTTGCCAGCATACAGCAAAGATTCTGTGAGTTTTCCTTTTGAGTTTTCAATGTATACTTGAGAGAAATCTTGGTTTAACAAAGAATTATCGTAAATTTTAGCTTTTCTTATGGAAAATCTGCAATTTTCTAAATGTATGGCGCTAGCATCATTTAATAATATTTCTGTGCTGTCTAAGCTTATAAATGAGTTTTTTGCAAACAATGCAGTTGAATTTACGCCTTTTGTAATCCTTGAGTGTAAAATATTTGCTTTAGAATTTTCAAGCGATATTTGGGCACTAAATATTTCAAAGCCGTTGATACAAATATCACAGTTTTCGATATCAACTGCTGAGCCCACAGCACTAACTGCATACTCTTTATTGTAGGAAAGCCTTGATTCTCTAATTATTAAACTGCTATTTCTTGATCTTACCGCCACATTTGCGTTTTGAATGAAGCAATTTGTTATTTTTACCTTAGCGTTTTGTGCAAAAAGGCCAATATTTGCTTTTTTGCACCTATAAAACACTATCTTGCAATTTTCAAAAATTACCCTACAGCCAATACACGCAATACCAACTTGAGATCTAACTAAAAAAATAGTATTCTCAAATTTAATGTCTTCCTTTATAGCTAAAGCTTTATCAATCCTAACTACTTTGCGCTTCACCATTGGATTTTTTCAAAATACTTTTGCCTGCAAAAACAGACTTGCCACTAAGAAACTCCTCTATACGCAACAGTTGATTGTACTTTTCTACACGCTCACCCCTTGCTGGCGCACCAGTTTTTATGTGGCCTAAACCTAACCCCACAACAAAATCTGCTATAAAACTATCTGTTGTTTCTCCACTTCTATGAGACACAAAACAACCCCAATTATGTTGTCTGGCAAAATTTACCACATCTATGGTCTCAGATAGTGTGCCAATCTGATTTAGTTTTATCAAAACGGCATTTGCAATGTTATCTAAAACGCCTTTTTTAACGATATTTAAGTTTGTTACAAATATATCATCGCCTACAATTTCAATGTTTCTGCCAAGCCTGTCATTCAGTATTTTCCAATTATCCCAATCATACTCAGCAAGCCCATCTTCTAGTAATACAACTGGGTAGTCATTGACAATTTTTTCATAATAATCAATCATAGAAATTGAGTCTAACTCTAAATTTTGATTTTTTAATATATATTTGCCGTCTTTGTAAAACTCGCTTGAAGCTGGGTCTATCGCAAAACCTACATCTCTACCAATACTTAAGCCAACATTTTCAACTGCCTTAGAGATTAAATCAAGCGGCTCTTCATTTGAGCTCACAAGCGGTACAAAACCGCCTTCGTCGCCCACACTTACATTGTAGCGTTTTTCCTTAAGCAAGCTTTTTAGGGATTGGTAAATCTCGCTTCCCCATTCGTAGCTTTCTTCAAAGCTTTTAGCACCATAAGGCGCAATCATATATTCCTGAAAATCAGCACCCTGCCAATTGGCATGCACACCGCCATTTATGATATTCATAAAAGGCACTGGCAATAAATTTGCACCAAGACCCCCAATGTAGCTAAAAAGTGGTAAGTTTGCATAAATACTAGCTGCCCTACACACAGCTAGCGATACACCAAGTATTGCATTTGCGCCTAAATTTGACTTATCTTTAGTGCCATCTAATGAGATTAAAAGTTCGTCAATTTCTCTTTGTTTTGTTACATCCATGCCTATAATTTCTGGTGCGATAATGGAATTAACATTATTAACAGCCATTTTCACACCTTTGCCAAAAAAATGCTTTTTGTCATTATCGCGCAACTCAAATGCCTCTTTTGAACCAACCGATGCGCCAGAAGGCACGCCTGTTCTTACAAAAATACCGTTTTCAAGTGTGCAATCCACTTCAATCGTTGGGTTTGACCTTGAGTCTAAAATCTGTCTTGCTTTAACTTGAGAAATTTTCATAACACTACTCCTTATTAAAAATTTTTTTAAATAAATCTTCAGCGTAACTTTTTGCTTGTGGCTTTGATTCTATAATCTTAAATGTCCTTGTGCCATCGGGATTTCTCTGTGCCTTTAAAAACATTACATTATTAGAGTTTTCTTTGTTTATTAAAGAAGCAAATTCCCAAAGGTGCGTAACAAAAAAAATCCTAATTTTCTTTTCAATTAAACCTTCTGTGATGTATTTTGCTATTATCGAAGCCTCGTGGTCATTTGTTGAAGAAAATGATTCATTAAAAAGCACTAATGCGTGAGGCTTTAGAAAATCCACGATGTTGCTCAAACGCTTTAGTTCTTCGTCGAATTTTCCGCTTTTTAGTGTTTTATCTTCCTGTCTTTTAAAATGCGTAAAAATACCGCTTGACAAACTGTACTCAAAAGATTTGGCAGCTACAAACATGCCGCATTGGCTAAAAAGGCAAGCTTGCCCAATGCTGCGCAAAAAAGTCGTCTTACCACCCATATTGGCACCTGTAATCAAAACCAAATCTTTATAGTTTACACATAGTCTGTTTGCTACCACAAGACCCTTTTTTACCAAAGCTAAGCTAGGCTCACTTAAGTCTTCAAAAGATAAAACTCTCTCGCTTTGAGAGTAAATAACTGGAAAGCATAAACTAATGCCTATTTCTTGAAGTTTCTCGTATAGTTGGTTACAAGCTAGATAAAACGTTAACTCGACTTTTAACTGATTAAAAAAATCCAATAAGTAATAAACAGCATTTGCCAATATATTTGCAATTTTGTTAAGAGAATTATTTTTAAGTTCTGATAAAGCCCTAAAGCCACCTTCGTCGCGCTCTGGTATGTATATTGTATAAGCACTCTTTGACTTAAGAATTGATTTGAGAAAACTCTGCTTTTCTTTTTTAGGGTACATTATTTGAAAAAATGAAGGCTTTGCAGACATATTAAGCTTTGAACTTATTGAAATACCATCTTCAAACCTTAAATGTTTCAATATTGAGTCAACTCTATCTAAATATTCATCGCTTAATTTTGTTTTTATACGGCTAAAAAATAACTGAAAGCCTTGAGATCTAAAATTTAATTCACTCTCAAGAATAATATTTTTAAGTTTTTTTAAAATATCAAAAAAGTCTTCTAAAACTTGCCTTGAGCTATATACAATTGAATCTGGATGCTTTATAAAAATGCCAAATAGACTCTCTTTTTCTTTTTTTATAGCTTCTATTGAAAGCTCATACATGGCTTTTACCGTTTCTTTATTATTTATACAATCTTTCAGTACGTTTTGTCTATAAATAACTTCTTCTTTATCTTTTAAGCTTAAAAGTATCCCTGTTTTAATAACTTTATATGTAAACTCATCTTTGTTGCTGGCCGCTTCAAAAATAACATCCAGCCCCAAATCGCTTACTAAATCTTCCAAATACTGAGGCAAACTTTCTTTATAATCGAATTTTTTTTCTTTAAACATCAAATAAGCTTGCATTTTTAATCCTTTGGTCAATGTCTTTTTTTGTTAAATGGTATTTTGAAACAATAGACATTGCATAAGCCAAACCATCTGGGGGTTTTCTTACAATCTTAAATGTTCTATTTTGATTTTGATCGATCGCTGCAACAAAACTTGCTGTTTTTTCTGTTTTGCATAACTCATCCATAAAGGTAACCCAAATACACACACAGCCCTTTTCCAATATTATTTTTAGAACCTGTTTACTCAAAAATAAAGCGTCATCGTATGTTGTAGAAGAAAAAATCTCGTTTAATATAAGTATGCTGTCACTTGCCGTATTATCTAAAATTTTCTTTATTCTTATTAAATCATTTTCTAAACGGCTTCTTAGGCTTTGAACTTGCTCTTGCCTTTCAAAACAAGACCAAATATTATCAAACAAAAATATCTGTGCTTTGGTTGCTGGAACCTTTAAGCCCAATTTTGATAAATGAGTAATCTGGCCAATACACCTTACAAAAGTAGTTTTTCCTCCCTGATTCGGACCTGTGATAATAGCTATTTTTTCGCTTTTTTGGATATTAAAATCATTTCTTGCGCAAATTTTATTATTTTTTATGAATTCATCTGCTAAGTCTATATCACATGCGTTTTCTATATATATGGTTTCTTTAGAAAACTCTGGGTAGCTAAACTTAATATTATTTTTCTCAAAGTGCTTCATATAACCCAAGAATGCAAAATAAAACTGTATCTGGTCGACAAATGTTTCTATTATTTTGTCAATAAAATCTTGCATTTGATTAAAAAAACCGTCAAGACGCGTAAAAATGTCTGGATAAAGTTTTTCTACTTTTTCCAATATCTGATATTCTATATGATTTATGTCTGTGCTTTGTTTAAAAATAGTGTATTCTTTGTCTACATTTCCTACTAAGTGCAAAAAAGTATCTATTACATCTTGCTCAAAATCATTTACATTATCGTCACTTATTGTGATAGCTGCATCTTTGATTAATATATTGAATTTAATACTTAGTAATTTTTCTTCTAACTCTGCGGCTGTGTCTGATAAATTTACAAAATCTGGTTTTTTGGTATAATTTGTTAGATAATTTATAAAAGCTTTTAAGCCTTGTGATTTAAAATCTAACTCTAAGGATTTTCTTTGCAAGTAAAAAATAGCACTACAGTAATTATTTACCGCATTTAAAAAACAAAACTGCTTTTCATACTTGTAAAAGGACTTTTCAGATTTTGCTAGCAAATCGTTTACTGTTTCAAACTGGGAGCAAAAATTATCAAATACGTTAAAAATTTCTGAGTTTTCTAAATCCATTAACACTTTATGCCTATACTCAATATCTTCCAAATTATTAAGTGTTGTAAAAAAATATGGTTTTAAAGTATATTTGGGCTTAATTGCAACAATTTGCTCAATAATTTTGTCTAAGTTCAAGTCGTAAAAATATTCTGGCTGATTTTCAGCCAATTTAGTCGGTTTTTTAAATAAAATGCTAAAATTTTCCATCTTGCTTTAGCTGATTTTTTAAATTTTCAAGATTAGTTCTAATTGACGACAATGACTTGATACAATTATCAATTTTGTTAATCTCATTTTGCCTTTGCTCGTCATTTTGTTTCTGAAGAGCTGCGTTTAGTATATCTTTTATAGCATCAATGTTTTGGTTTAGCTTTTCTTCAACTTGAGAGCTAAATTTTTGGGCGGTTTCTTTAATGCGCTTTACAAAATCATACCTTAACCTTCCGCAATGTCTGTCAAACAATTCTACACTGCGCTCACTAATGGATTTGTAAATTACTTTTTTGCCTAAAAATAATGGTAATTTACTCTTGAAAAAGTCGACCATTATGTCAAGCACGCCAGGTTGCTCTTTTATAAGAAAATAAAATTCGCTTTTTTCAATCAATTGCTCTACTTGCGTGAGCTTTGAAAGCTCAACCTCAAATACTTCTTCAGCAGTTTTTGTGATATTGTCAATAAGGGCATTGATTTTTTCAAGAAGCTGGTTGTAAATATCTTCAACTAATTGTCCAATCTTTTGATTTTCAATCTGCAAAAATACCGAAAAGATCTCTTCTATTTGCCCTTGAAGGTAGGATTTTAATTGTTCGTTAAGCATTGAAGTGCTCGATGTGTTAAGTGTATTGAAATAATCGGTGATTTTTGATATTAATTGAGGCAGCTGTTCTTTTAGAGTTAAAATATCTTTATCTAAAACATTAATTACCTGTTTTGTCTTGTTTTCAAGCCAGTATATATACTCATCTAATTCAAGTTTTTCAAGAGAGTCTTCGAATAGCTTAATTTTTTCTTGTAGTTTTGCTTGACTCATTGATAGACTTGCTAAGTTAAGCTTAAAAAAGTTCATTTGCGTATCAATGTATCGTATGAGGTTATTTATAATTGAATACCAAAATACGCTTGCTTGCTCTTCTTTGATAAAGTTGTCCAGCCTATGATAAAGCTTTTCTATATTTGATTGCTCTTGCTTGTCTTTGTTAGACTCAAATCTAGCTTCTTGAGCAAGTTTGGCAGATATAGGTATAATATCAACCTTTTTTGAAACTAAGTTCTCTATTACTGAACGGTTGAATTCAATGATTTCTTTTAGCTCATTTGGCTTAAAATTATCGATTTTATTTAACAAAAAGAAAAATTTGTCTATATACTTTTGAGCATCTTTCAAAAATTCTATTTCTGCTTGTGTGATTGGTGGGTCTGGACTTAATACAAACAAACTTGCATCTGCTTTTGGTAAGAATTGATAAGAAACATCGCTGTTGTGTTCATATACTGAACCAATGCCCGGTGTGTCTATAATTCTTACAGAATTTTTTAAAAAATCAGCTGGGTAAAATATCTCAACATATTCCACATTTAATTTATTGTTTGGGTTGTACTTTTCTGTTACAAAAAAGCTAATCTCATTAAGCTCTATATTTTTGCATGAACCACCTTTAAAACATACAACTGCTTTTTGCTCGCCGTAGTTTATTATTGTAACAATAGAAGTAAGAGGCAATACAGATATAGGCAGTATGTCTTTGCCAATCAAAGCATTTATAAGTGTTGATTTACCTCGTTTGAATTGTCCTATGACAACAAAGTTAAACTGCTTGGATTGGATTTTATCTTCTATGGCACTCAAATGGGAAAAATCAAGTGGTAGAGCTTTTAATGCTTGAATTGAACTTTGAATCGCCTGCTCGAGGTTAACCATAAACTACCCCTCCCCTTTTAGCTAAATAACTAAAAAGTAGAGGTCATCAGCTCAAAAAAGAGCGTATAAAGGCTAACCTCATAGCCTGCCATTATTATAGGCATCTTGCGATAAAAATCAAGCCAAAACAGCTAATACAAAGTTTAAAAATGTGGCGGTGTGTATTTGAAAATATCCAAACAGATTTCATTAACGGGCGAGGCGGAAGCGAAAAGGACGATTTCAAGTTTTTCTAATTTTCCTTACTAGCTACTATAATTCTAACAAATTTTAGTCTTGGCGGCAAATTCTTTTATAAGCTTTCCACTTAATTATTTATTTGACATTGTTTATTTTGTTTGCTATATTGAATACCGATAACGCTATACGGTAATTGTAAATGCAAAATAATATGATACGTGAATTTTTCCTTGGTTTTATAAAAATACATATTCTTCATCATGCTACTAAACGGCCAGTTTATGGCCTTTGGTTAATAGAAGAATTAAGCAGGCATGGATATCAGCTTAGTCCTGGTACACTCTACCCGATCCTCCATTCATTAGAAAAAGAAAAATATCTTAAATGCCGTCAAAAAACTATTGAAGGGAAAAAACGGAAATACTACAAAATAACCCCGAAAGGCAAGAAAGCGCTTATTGAAGCAAAAGAAAAAATTAAAGAATTAATCAACGAGGTAATAATATGACTCAAAAAAACAATCAAGGGCTTACTACAAATGAAGCCCAGAAAAGGCTTTTAGAATTTGGCCCCAACCAAATTTTTAAACCGACAAAAATCAGTTTTTTGGGCATAGCTAAACATGAAGTAATGGAACCAATGATTCTTCTTTTGTTAGTTGTTGGTTTCTTCTATAGTATCTGGGGGAAACTTGAAGATGCCATTACCATTTTCGTGATAATTTCCTTGTTGGTTTTGGCGGAAGTTTATAACGAGTTTCGGGCAAAGAAGGCAATCGCTTCCTTGGAAAAAATTACTGCGCCAAAAACAAAGGTGCTAAGAGACAGCAATATTATTGAAATTGATTCGGAAAATGTCGTGCCAGATGATATTTTGATTTTAACCTCGGGGACTAAGATTGCCGCTGATGCAAAAGTAGATCACGATGTGAGTCTGCAAGTTGACGAATCGGCCTTAACAGGCGAATCCTTTCCGCTGGATAAAAATTATAATGACGAGATTTACGCTGGAACAATTGTTGTTTCCGGTGAGGGAAGAGCAGAGGTTTTTGCGACAGCTGAAAACACAAAACTTGGTAAAATCGCCAGTACCCTAAAGGAAGTAAAGCCGCCAAAAACCGCTTTGCAACTGGCGATGAAATCGTTGGCTGGGAAATTGGTCTATCTTGCTGTATTTTTCTCTATTCTAATTCCAATAATAGGAATCATGCGGGGACAAGATCTAAAAACAATGGTTTTAACGGGTCTGTCTCTTTCTTTTGCCACTATTCCCGAAGAACTGCCAATTATTATTACGATGGTTTTAGGGTTAGGCGCATATGAGCTTTCTAAAAATAATTTTCTGGTTAAAAGAATCAAAGCCGCCGAAACATTAGGCAATGCTACGGTCATTGTTACTGACAAAACGGGGACTATTACTGAAAGTCAAATGAAAATTGCTTCACTTTATCCTGGTAACGAGAAAGAAATTATAGAAAAAGCCTTTTGTGCGATTTCTCAATATTCCGTATCACCCATGGAGCTGGAAATTAAAAACAAGGCGGTAGAATTAAAAATAGATAAATCTTTACCGGAAATGATTCGCGAAAGAATTTTTGGCAATGGTAGGAAATCAAAATCGGTAATAAGGAAAAATGAGAATGAATATGAACTATTTACCAGTGGCGCGCCTGAAGAAATTTTTACTATGTGCCGTGATATAGGTGACGATATTAAAAATGGATTGGCCGAGCAAACATCCAAAGGCAGAAGAGTTATTGCGGTTGCTTACAAAAAATTAACAGCTGCGGAAAAAAATCTTGATTTTGCCGAACTTGAAAAAGATTTGAATTTTGCAGGCTTAATAAGCTTTGAAGACCCGCCAAGAAAAGGAGTTAAAGAAACGATTGCTAAAGCGGTCGAAGCCGGCATCAGAACAATTATGGTTACAGGCGATCATCCTTTAACCGCCCGTTCTATTGCTAAAGAAATTGGTATTTTAGCAGAAGACAATCAAGTATTAACTGGTAAAGATTTAGATAAATTATCAGAGGAAGAGTTGCAGAATATTATAAAATCTGCTTCGGTTTTTGCTAGAACTACTCCCCATCACAAATATCGCATAGTTCAAGCGCTCCAGAAAAACGGAGAAGTAGTCGCGGTCACCGGCGACGGTATCAACGATGCTCTGGCTCTCAAGGGCGCGGATATAGGCATTGCTATGGGTATTCGCGGTACGGATGTTGCCAAAGAGGCGGCCGAGGTCGTTTTGGCGGATGATAACTATATCACCATTATGCAGGGTATTTTTGAAGGTAGAAAGTTTTTTGATAATTTACAAAAAGGAATTAAATATTATCTCTCTGTCAAAGTCGCCCTGATATTAATATTTCTTCTGCCCGTCCTTTTGGGCATTCCTATGCCTCTTGCCCCAATTCAAATAATTATTTTGGAATTATTTATGGATTTAGCAGCCTCGGCAGGTTTTGTCGCCGAGCCCAAAGAAAGAAATATCTATTCTCGTCCGCCGCGTAATCCTAAAGAAAGCATAATTAATAATCGCGTCATTAAAGATATATTAATTAAAGGAACGGTCTTGTTTATAGCCGTAATTTCTGTTTATTTCTATGCCCGCTCTCAAAATTTAAGTCTTGTTCAATCCCAAACTTTTGCTTTCTCGGCTTGGATTTTTGGTCATATTGTTCTGGCCTTTATTTCTCGCTCAGACAAAGAATCAATTTTTTCTTTAGGAATGTTTACGAATAAAATCATCAATCTCTGGGCGCTTACGGCGATTACCTTTCTTGTTTTAGGGATTTATCTTCCATTTCTGAAAGAGAGGTTTAATCTTTTTTCGATTAGTTTCACACAATTAATATTTATTGCCTTAATAGTATCGCTCATTGTTGGTTCTTTAGAATTAAGAAAAATGTTTAATCTAAACAAAAGATGAAAAGCCCGCTTCTGGGCAAAAAATTCAATTTTGCGCCTAAAATCGGCTGGCGAGCCAAACTTCGCTTTTAGCAACTGGCGGAGAGGACAGGATTCGAACCTGCGGAAGGCTAATTGCCTTCAGCTGATTTCGAGTCAGCCGCCTTCAACCACTCGGCCACCTCTCCAGTTATGGATTGTAAACAATTTACGCTGAAAATCAATTGTATATTTAGCGCTTTAGAATACTTTCAGACTTTATAAAAACTTCCCCATTAAAAACTGCAATAAGCTTATTATCTGATTCTCTCTCGACCGTAATTACATATATACCTAATTTTCTTGTTCTGTTGAGTTCTTTTGCCTTTGCAATAAGTACATCACCTTCTTTGGCGGCATTTGCAAAATTAATATTGGCTGATATTGCAAGCGCAACATTGCCATAGATATTTGATGCAATCGCAAATGTATAATCAGATAAAGAAAAAATTACGCCCCCATGACAAACCCCTGCTGCATTCAACATACCTTTTCTTACGGTCATTTGTGTGCACACATAACCCTCTTTTGCCTCAACAACATCGATATTCAACCATTTGCTAACCTGATCATTTTCTTTTAGAAACTCAACAACATTCATCAATTGCTCCTTTTAAGAATTGCTTAACCTAAAATTAATTGGAATAACAATTTTAACATTTTTGTTAATATTTACAAGCGGTTCAATTTTTTTTATTGCATCTATAGCACTTTTGTCCAATATTGAATACCCCGAGCTTTTTACAATATTAATATCCTTAAAGCTTGAGTCTTGCAAGATAAATGATAAAACTACCGTGCCTTCATATCCATTTCTTCTTGCTAAATATGGGTATCTCAAATGTTTTTCTATTAGTTTTCTTAAAACAGTATAGTCTTCTTTTGAGATGCTTTGTGTTGCATTTTGTGTTTGTATAATATTTTCGCTTTTGTTTTCTTTTTGCAAATTTTGCTTAAGAGTTGCAGTATTTGCTTGTCTAAGCTGATTTAGAGTATCTTTGCTTGCATTTTGGGCTATATCTAATTGATTATTATTTTGAGTTTTAATTTCGTTTGTGCTTTTTATTTGAGGCTGCAATTGTTTTTCTCTAATACTTTTTTGACTTACTTCTAGAATAAGATTATTGTTAGGAATAGTAGGTAAAACTTTTCGATTAATCTTTTTTTGAACTACTTCTTTAGGAAGCCTCCAATTAGTGTAACTTTTTTCAATATCATTACTAACTAGCAAAACCACCTCTAAAGGTTTTTTAATAGAATAGACAACGTTTAAAAGCTTAATGCAAAAGAAAAAAATCAATGCATTAATTAAAACAGATATAACAAAAGACCAACTTAGGGTTTTTTTTGAATAAAATTTTTCCATACTTAAACTCAAATCTAACAAAAAACTTCTTATCAGTCAATAATTTATACTATAGATACAATATCTTTGTAAATATAATTATACTTTAAAAAACATATCGCACGTTAATAAATTTTCTTTATTTTTTTATTGACAATCTGACTAAATATATGTAGAGTGGAATAAAGTGGAATAAAGTGGAATGTTAAGAGGACATTTTGAGTGCATTTTAGACGATAAGGGAAGAATAAAAATACCCTCTAAATTCTTAGAAACTCTACGGGGAAGTGGTGTCAACACGCTCGTTATGACTTTTTTTGATCAGTCAATATACGCCTACCCTAAAAACACATGGGAAGAGCTCGAATCAAAAGCGCTAAATTTACCTTTAACAAATAAATCAGCTCGAAGGTTTAAGAGAATGTTTTTTTCAAGTGCAATAGATGTTAACCTTGACTCTCAAGGAAGGATAACAATACCACAAATCTTAAGACAGTTGGCAAATATAGAAAAAAATATAGTAGTGCTTGGGAACTTAGACCATATCGAGCTGTGGTCCAGCCAAAACTGGCTGCAAGAAATGGATCTTTTAAGGCAAGATGAAGACAAGTTGGCCCAAGAAATAGAAAGTCTTGGTATAAAACTATGATACACAAAAGCGTACTACTAAAAGAGTCAATGGAAATTTTACAACCAAAATCAGACGGCATTTATCTGGATTTGACATTTGGCGGTGGCGGACATAGTGAACAAATTTTAAAACTCAGTGAACCAAACGGTATTGTTATTGCGTTTGATCAGGACCTTTACGCAATTGACTGTGCACTAAAATTAAAAGAAACTTACAAAGATAGACTCATAGCAGTAAAAGAAAATTTTTCAAAATGTTATGTAAAGCTTTTAAGTATGGGTTATAGCTTGGTTGATGGCATAATTATGGATATTGGTGTGTCATCTTTTCAATTAGACGATGCACAAAGAGGCTTTAGTTTTTTAAAAGACGGCCCACTGGATATGAGAATGAGCAAAGATAACCCGATAAGTGCCAGAATTATTGTTAACCAGTGGAGCAGATACGAATTAGAAAATATTATACGCGACTATGGCCAAGAGCGTTTTGCAAAAAAAATTGCTGCAAAAATAGATGAACGAAGAGCTAAAGCAACTATTGAAACGACACTTGAGCTAGCTAATATTGTAAAAGAAGCAATACCCTATTCCTTCTACAAAAAAATCCATCCTGCCACAAAAACTTTTCAAGCATTAAGAATAGTAGTAAACTCTGAGCTTGATAACTTAAAAGAAGGTTTAGTCAACGCAATAAAGCTTCTAAAACCACAAGCAAGGCTTGTGGTGATTAGTTTTCATTCACTTGAAGACAAAATAGTAAAAAATATTTTTAAAGATTATTCACAGCGAAAAATAGTAACAATACTAACTAAAAAACCCATTGTGCCATCTTTAGATGAAATAAAAGCAAACTCAAGAGCTCGTAGTGCAAAACTAAGAAGTATTGAAAAAACTGGAGGTACGTATGATTGATTATTCTGACTATTGGGCAACAACTACCAAAACTTACGAAACAGCACAAGAATCAATTAGCTTTGCGCCTATTGTGCTAAGTAAAAAATTAGTGATTTTAAGCTCAATTTTCCTTATTTTGATCATACTAAATGTCGTTGTAGCTCTAAGGGTATCAATGCTAAACTACAATATAAGCAATCAAGAAAAAATACTTAAAAATCTGCAAATTGAGAAAACCGCTATGCTTAATAAAGCGGATAATATTCAAAGCGCAGACAAAGAATTACAAGAAGCAACCACGCTTGGTTTAAAACCAATAAATACTGATCAAATAAGATTTTATCAGTGAAGAAAGCACGGTTTCAATTATTATTTTTTTTTATCATAATTGGTTTTTTATTGGTCTTTTTAAAGGCTTTTTTGGTCCAGATAGCAGATAGCAAAAACTATAAGCAAGAGTATGCCAAATTCATAGAACCATTGATAGACCTGCAAGGCAAAAGGGGTAATATATATGATTGCAATAACAAAACACTTGCATTGGATGTGCCAAATTTCCAGCTTTTTGTAGATCCTAAATTTTATTTAGAATACAATAAAACAGACAATCAAAGCTTTTTTAACTACGTAAACTCACATTTTTATGTAAATGTTAAAGAAATTATAGAAAAAAATAAAAGTTTAAGGTATATCAGTTTAGGGACTATAGACCCAAAAAATATTGTTTGGGTAAAAAACAACTTACCAAAAGGGTTTGGGTTAATTAAAAATTATAAAAGATTTTACCCCTATGCTAATAATGTTTCTCAAATTCTTGGCTTTTCTGGAAAAAACAAACAAGGACTTGAAGGACTAGAAAAAGAATACGATCTTTATCTTGCAGGTCAAAGCATAAAGCAAAGGGTAAACATTACACCGTATGGAAACCTTGAGTTTTCAAAAAAACCCCTCAATGGAGCAAGTTTGCACCTTACCATTAATGAAGATATTCAAAATTACCTTCATTTCCAGCTTAAAGAGGCCTTAAAAGAACGAAAAGCAAAAATGGTAATTGGTATTATCGCCAGACCAGATGGTGCTATTGTTGCTATGGACAGCGTGCCTAGTTATGATAACAACAAATTTTCAAATTATGATTATACGCATATAAGAATCAATCCTATAAATTATTTATTTGAACCAGGCAGTGTGTTTAAAATTGTTACTATGTCAAGCGCCCTAGATTCGCATACATTTAGTGGAAACGAAACGCTGTTTTGTGAAAACGGAAAATGGAAATTTTCTGGTCATACAATTTCTGATGTTGAAAAAAATGGAGATTTGCCATTTGATAAAGTTTTTGCATACTCAAGTAATATATGCTCGGCAAAAATTGCGTTAAAAGAGGATAAAGAAATATTCTACAAGTACCTGTGGGCTTTTGGTTTTGGGAAAAAAACCCATATTGACTTACCTGGAGAAGCCGATGGTCTTGTAAAAGACTATGTAAATTTGAAACCATTTGATCTGGCTACAATGGCTTTCGGACAAGGCATTGGCGTAAGCGCAATTCAAATTATCAGAGCATATCTGGCAATAGCAAATGGTGGCTACCTAGTAGACCCATATATAGTAGATTATATAAGCAAAGATGGAAAAATTTTATATAAGCACAAAGAAACAAAAAAACAGATTGTACAACCACAAACCGTTGAAAAAGTAAAACAAATACTGACGCTTGTTGTAGAAGAAGGCACGGGCACAAACGCGCAAGTTAAATACTACGCAATGGGCGGCAAAACTGGCACAGCACAAGTTGCCTCTCATAAAGGGGGCTATAGTTTAAGCGATTATACGGGCAGTTTTGTGGGTATATTTCCTATTGATAAACCTCAATTTGTAATTTTAGTTACCGTTTTTGACCCAAAAGGTGTAAACTATGGTGGAGAAGTAGCAGCTCCTATTGTAGCAAAACTGGCATCTATGCTTGCTGCGTATTACAAAATTGAAGGGGGCGAAAATGTTATTAGGTGAAATTGAGAAAATTTGCAATTTGCAAGTATCAGAAAACCTAAAAAATAAAGAAGTAAAAGGTCTTACTTACGATTCGAGAAAAGTACAAGAGGGATTTGTATTTTTTTCAATAAAAGGCCAAAAAACAGATGGCAATTTGTTTATAGATGAAGCATTTTCGAAAAAAGCACTTGCTGTTGTAAGCCAAGACTGCTCTGGAATCAATAATTGCATTGAAGCAAAAGATACTCGCAAATGCATGGGCGAAATTGCCAACTATTTTTACAAAGAGCCTTCAAAATCACTCAATGTTGTCGGTATTACAGGAACAAATGGTAAAACAACCACCACATACTTACTTAAATCAATATTTGAAAAAAGCGGTATAATTGGAACAACCGGGTATTATTTTGACAGTATTGCAAAAAAACTCGATAACACAACCCCTGAATCAATAGATTTAAATGAGATATTTCTTGAAATGAAGCCTTTTGTTAATTATGCGTTTATGGAAGTTTCATCTCATGCTATCACATTTGAGCGTATATCAGGTATTGATTTTAAGTTAAAAGTTTTTACCAATTTAAGCCAAGATCATTTAGATTTTTACCAAACAATGGAAAATTATGCAAAAGCAAAGGCTTCTTTTTTTAAAGACAATGACTTTAGAGTAATTAACACAGACGATTATGTGGGAAAATCTTTGTTTAAAAAAGGCTACACCATAACATATGGCTTTCAATCTGCCGATATCTACCCAACTCACTACGAGTTTGATATAAACGGTTTATATTTAAAACTCAATGTATTTGGTGATACTTATGAGATTAACTCCCACCTACTTGGGTTATACAACATCTATAATATCATGGCTGCAGTAGGCTCTAGCGTGTATTTTGGTGTATCTAAATCACGCATAATACAAGCACTTTCTAGCTTCAAAAATGTACCAGGAAGATTAGAAAAATTCATAAAAGAGGGCCGATGTGCCGTTGTGGATTATGCACACACAGATGATGCTGTGAAAAATGTATTAACAACACTAAGACAGCTTGCAAAAAATAGATTGATAGTAGTCTTTGGCGCAGGAGGCGACAGAGACAAAACCAAAAGGCCCAAAATGGGCAAAGCGGCAAACGATTTAGCAGATATAATTATCATTACAAACGATAACCCAAGAACAGAAGATCCTGATTTAATCATATCTGATATTGTAAACGGCATTTACAACCATGAAAAAATTATAATTGAAAAAGATAGAAAATTAGCTATGATTAAAGCGCTTGAAATGTCAAAAGAAGGTGACATTGTAGCAATTTTAGGAAAAGGACACGAAGATTACCAAATTATCGGGGACAAAAAATATCACTTCGATGATAGAGAAGTTGTAAGGAATTTTTGGAATGTGGAATCTAAATGAGATTATTGATCAACTAAAACCCCTAGAAATTTTAAAGCCTCAAACACAGACTTTCAATAACATTTGTATAGACTCAAGGACCATTGAAAAAGATGATATTTTTTTGGCGTTTAAGGGTGAGTTCAAAGATGGCCACGATTTTATAGATGAGGCTTTCAAAAGGCAATGTGGCCTATGTATATGCGAAAAAACTATAAATAAACCTTATTTAAAGGTCAATGATTCAAAAAAAGCCCTAAAAAATTTAGCTAGCTTCAATAAACTAAGAAACAAAGCTAAAGTAATTGCTATCGTAGGCTCTGTTGGAAAGACAAGTACAAAAGAATTGTTAAAATCATACTTTAGCGCTGCAAATATTAATATTTTTTACACACAATCAAACGAAAACAATTGGATTGGTGTTTGCAAAACATTACTTAGGGCTTCTTGTAGTACACAATTTGGCATAGTAGAGGTAGGCACAAACCACAAAGGTGAGATTGCAGATATTGCTAGTTTTTTAAAACCGGACTTTGTTATTTTTACAGAAATTGGCACCTCACATTTAGGAAATTTTGACTCGATTGAAGCTATATTCAAAGAAAAAACTTCAATAGTAAACTTTCTTACCGATAAAAAAAACGTTGTTTATAACAAAGATAATGCTTTACTTAAAAGTCGATTTTCCAAAAATCATATTAGTTACTCAAACAATGATACAGATGCTGATGTTTATATAATCGATTGTAAAAAAAATGAGCAGATAAATATCTTAACAGTAAAAGTTTTTAATCAAATAATAAAATTTAGCTCACCCTTTTGGCTTAATATTTCAAATATACTATCTATACTAGCATTTGTTGGTTCTCAAAAATTACTAGACGCTGATTATTTTCAAAAAGCCCTTAATAGTATTAATTTGCCATCCTATCGAATGCAACTTGAAAAACTTAACAGCACAAACTTTATTTTAGACTGTTACAATGCAAGTTTTGAGTCAATTAAGTTTGCTATTAACGAGCTAAATACAAAAAAAGGCAAAAAACTTGCAATTTTAGGCGATGTATTGGAGCTTGGAAGCCACTCAGAAAGCCTGCATAAAGAAATTGGTGAATACATTGCTGGCTTTGATATAGATACCATAGCTTACGGAAAAGATGCAAAATATATTGCCTTAGCTAAAAATAAAGCGCTTTTTTTCGAAAACAAGGAAGAGTTATCCAAAACTTTGAAAGCTACCTACGAAAATTATGATTGGATTTTAATTAAAGGTTCAAGAGGCCTGAAAATGGAAGAAATATTTAATAATTTAAAAAAAGAGGTAACTTAGGTGTTGTACTATTTATTTTATAAACAATTAATCGCTTACGCCCATTTTTTCAATATATTTTATTATATAACATTTAGGGCAATGGCAGCAGCTGCAACGGGTTTTTTACTTTCAATGGTATTTTCGCACTACTTTATACCTTTTTTAAAAAAGAAACAGATAGGTCAAACTATAAGGGAAGATGGCCCCAAAAGACATCTTCAAAAAGCAGGTACTCCTACGATAGGTGGGGTAATAATATGGTTTGGATTTATAATAAGCGTTTTACTGTGGGCAAGACTGGATGTCAACTGGGTGTGGATTATTTTATTTACGGCAATTTCTTTTGCTTTTATAGGCTTTTTGGATGATTTTTTAAAGATAAAAAGAGGTAAGGGAAACGGCCTTAAAGCCAGAACAAAATTCTACCTTCAAATCTTTTTTGCAAGTGTTGTGTCTGTTTTAATATTTGTGGTGTACAGCAGGTATTCAAACTGCCCTGGTTGTTTTTATATGCCTTTTTTTAAAAACCTAGTGTTTAATATGGGCCTTTTTTATATACTATTTAGTATATTTGTAATAGTGGGTGCTTCAAATGCCGTAAATTTAACTGATGGTTTAGATGGCCTAGCTACAGGACCATCCCTTACAACAATATTTACGCTCGCTATTTTTGCTTATGTTTCTGGCAACTTAGTATTGGCTACTTATTTAAGGTTACCTTATGTTTTTGGAAGCGGTGAAGTTACGGTGGTTTTATCCGCGCTTTTTGGTTCGTGTTTGGCATTTTTGTGGTATAATTGCTACCCAGCTGAGGTTTTTATGGGTGACACGGGATCTTTAGGCCTTGGAGCAATTTTTGGCGTAATTGCTATTATAGTTAAAGAAGAAGTGGTACTTGTGATAGCAGGCGGTATTTTTGTTATTGAAACAATTTCAGTTATTTTGCAAGTAGCTAGCTTTAAAACAACGGGTGAGCGTATTTTTAAAATGGCGCCTATTCATCATCATTTTGAGCTTAAAAACTGGCCAGAATCGAAAGTTATCATCAGGTTTTGGATAATGTCTATTTTACTATCATTAGTTGCACTTACTGCATTAAAATTGAGGTAAAGAAATGAAAATTGCAATATTAGGCTTTGGAAAAAGTGGAAGAAGCGTACTTAATGCACTTTTAGAAAAAAATCAAGATGAAGTGTTTGTATTTGACGATTCTAAATTGCCGGATGAACCCAATTTTTTTGGTGGAGAAAATGCTAAACTTTTTTTAGAAATGGATTTTGATTTAGTTGTAGTCTCGCCTGGTATACCAAAACACCACCCATACATAAAGTATGCCAAAGAAAAAAATATGACCATAATCAGCGAACTAGAGTTTGGCTTTAGGCTTGCTAAATGCAAAATAATTGCCATTACGGGCACAAACGGCAAATCCACAACTGTAAAACTTATTGACAACATACTCAAAAAAGCTGGCAAAAAAGCGCTAATGTGTGGCAATTATGGCCTACCGTTAACAAAAGCTGCAAAAGTTTCCCATTTGCTCGACTACTTAGTCACAGAAGTAAGCAGCTTTCAATTAGAGTTCATAGACACATTTAAACCATACATTGCAATTATTTTAAACATCTCACAAGATCATTTAAGTTGGCATGGAAGTTTTGAAAAATACAAAAAAGCTAAATTAAAAATAGCAAAAAATCTCACAAATGAAGATTATCTAATAAGAAACCTCGATGAAAACTATACAGTTGCTGCTCCAAATGTTATTGGGTTTTCAACTGTAAGAGAAAATGCTCAATCCAAAATAACACAAAAAAAGGTTACTATTAATTTTAGAGAACATTTTGAGATTGAAAATACAAAATTGATCGGCATACATAATATGCAAAACATTGCAGCAGCAAGCCTTGCATGTCTAATATGCAATATGCCAAAAGATACAATCAAGGAGGTTGTTATGAATCAAGAAACATTACCACATAGATTAGAGTATGTATGCGAAATTGAAGGTGTAAAATTTTATAATGACTCAAAAAGCACAAATATAGACTCTGTTAGAAAGGCCATTGAATCGTTTGAAAACAAACAAAATATCGTAGTTATACTTGGTGGTAAGCATAAAGGCGAGTCATATGCGAACTTAATGGATTTATTAACACAAGTTACTGGCGTTGTTATTTTTGGAGAAGATAGAGGAAAAATTCTTTCTGAACTGCATAAATTAAAACCCATACCGCTTCCAGCTATTAATGTAAAAGGCGCTTGCTTGGCAGCTTTCCATATAGCAAAACCAGGCGATATAGTATTATTTAGTCCAGGTGGGTCTAGTTTTGATCAGTTTAAAAATTTTGAAGAGCGGGGCGAAGCTTTCAGGGCAGAATGTTTAGCTTTTAAAGAAGAATATGACAAAGCACCGCGCCTTTGAACCTATTGCTATAGTTTTTTGTGTTTTTATATTAGTTTTTATAGGCTTAATTGAAACATGGAGCGCATCTAATTACTTTTTTTTCCAGCATTTTAACAAACCAAATTTTTTACTTGAAAGAGACATAATATACATTATTGTGTCTTTTTTTGTAGGTTATTTTTTCTATAGATTAAACCCTCAAAAGTTAAGACAATTGATACCACTTTTACTTAGCTTAGCTATTGTTTTTTTGATAGCTCTTCATTTAGGCTTTGGCGTAAACATCAGAGGGGCTGTAAGGTGGATAAATTTTGGTATTTTTTCATTTGAACCAACCGAGTTTGCTCGCTTTGCCTTTATTTTATATTTAGCAGATTTCATTGACAGGAAATATGAGCATTTAAACAACTTAAGTGTATTTCTTCCACTTTTTTTAGTTTTTGCCGTCATAACTTTACTAATTATATCTCAGCCAGATATTGGTGGTGCTTTCCTTTTTGCCATTGTAGTGCTTTGCGTGCTTTATATTTTTGGCTTAAGGTTTAGCTATATTGGGATTATTCTCATATTGGGTGTTATACTTTTTTCTTCTGTATTTTTGATCCATCCAGAGCGTTTGGAAAGAGTTATAAGCTTTTTGCATAACCACAACCTACCCTATCAGGTTCATCAAGGTTTTGTTGCGCTTGCAGGGGGCGGGTTATTCGGCAGAGGTATCGGTAATGGAAGTTTTAAAAGTTTATTTTTGCCAGATGCTTACAATGATTTTATTATAGCCTCAATTGGCGAAGACTTAGGTTTTTTTGGCGTATCGTTAGTCGTTATCCTGCTTTTTTTGCTTGTTTATTCAATATTTTCAATCGCTACTAAATTGGATGATTATTACGAAAAAGCATTTGTTTTCGCTGCAGGTTTTGTATTTTCAATTCAAATATTAATAAACCTTTTTAGCGTATTTCATATAATACCCACAAAAGGCACTGTGCTGCCGCTTGTAAGCTATGGCGGATCAAGCCTTGTTGTAAATGCAATGTTTATTGGCGCAACACTCAGTATGTCAAGAAAATTATAGTTTGCAAATATAAATTTTTACTGTAAAATACTAAACGTGGAAAAGTTGGAATTTTTTAAGAGAAAGACAATCAGCATCTACATTGTAAGGCACCCGGAAGTTGAAAATGCTTTGTTAAAAGTGTTTAATGGTTCTTTAGATGTAGACTTATCAAAAAATGGACTGGTGCAAGCCAAAAAACTTAAAGAGTTTTTTAAAGATAAAGAAATAAAAAAAATATTCTCAAGCCCGCTAAAAAGATGTATAAAAACTGCAAGTATTATTCAAGAAGCTATAAATTGCGAGTTAATTGTTAATAATAGACTTAAAGAGAGAAATTTTGGGATTTTTGAATCACTTAGCTGGCAAGAAATAGAAAAAAATTACCCCATTGAAGCATCGAGTTTTTTAAAAGACCCATTTAATTTTAAAATTAAAAATGGTGAAAGCTTTTCTGATGTGTATAATCGTGTAAAAAGTTTTCTAGAAGAATTTGATTTTAGCGAGCATACTTTAATTGTAGCTCATGGTGGTGTTAATCGTGTTATGATAAAGCATTTTATGGATTTAAAAAATGAAAAGATTTTATCCATATCGCAAGATTTTGCTTGCATAAATCATTTTTTAACCGACGGTAACTTTTTTTTAACCAAACTAATAAATGGTGTGCTATGATTGGCGTTTTTGATTCTGGCGTTGGTGGTTTAACCGTAATAAAACCGCTAATCGAGCATTTTAAAAGCGATATAATCTATCTTGGTGACACAGCAAGAGTGCCTTATGGCAACAAATCAAGAGAAACAATCATTAAATACTCTATAGAAAATACAAGGTTTTTGCTGAAAAAAGGCGTTGATTTTATAATTGTTGCATGCAATACGGCTTCAAGTCTTGCCATTGAGGCCTTAAGAAACACTTTCAATGTGCCTATATTTGGTGTTGTAGAATCTACAGCAAAAGTAGCTTCAAATTTTTCTAGTATCGCAGTAATAGGCACAAAAGCTACCATAGAAAGCAATGCCTACAAAAAAACGATAAAAATGTTTAATAGAAACGCTCAAATAGAACAAAGAGCATGTCCTTTGTTTGTGCCGCTCATAGAAGAAGGATTAATTAATGACGAAATAACGAAAATTGTAGCAAAACGCTACTTAAGCGGTATAAATGCTCAGACGCTTGTGCTTGGTTGTACGCATTATCCTCTAATAAAACATGTTATCCAAGATATCTTACCAAATACGAATATAATAGATTCTGGCACATCTCTAATTCATACAATTGACAAAAGTATGTTCAAAGGTTCAGGCAAAGTAGAATTTTATGCAACAGACTCTCCAGAAAATTTTTCAAAAATTGGAAAATTTTTTTTGGGTAAAGATTTTAATAGTGTAAAATTAGTTGACCTGGAGGAATTATGATTGCGGTTATAGATTACGATGCTGGAAATGTTGCATCTGTTACAAAAGCCATAGAGAAAGCTGGCTATCAAACCTACTTAACCAAAGACCCAAAAACTATTAAAAATTCAAGTGGTGTAGTGTTGCCAGGTGTGGGCGCTTTTGGCGATTGTATTGATAAGCTAAAAAAGTACAATTTGATTGATAGTATATTAGAGAGTATTGAATCAAAAAAGCCATTTTTGGGTATATGCGTAGGGTTTCAATTGCTTTTTGAAGAAGGATACGAATTTGGTATACACAAAGGACTTGGTATATTTAAAGGCTCATGTGTAAAATTTACACCTAACGCTAATCAGAAAGTGCCTCACATGGGCTGGAATACCGTATATTACACCAAAGTCTGTAAATTATTCGATGGTATTAAGAATAATTCATACTTTTATTTTGTCCACTCATATTATACAGACTCTGATGACAATTGCGCAGCAAAAACAGACTACATTTGTACATTTACAAGCGCAAGCCAAAAAGACAATGTGTATGGGGTTCAGTTCCATCCAGAAAAAAGCCAAATATTGGGTTTAAAAATATATGAAAATTTTTGCAGAATGTGTGAAGAAACATGTTAGTTATACCAGCTATTGATTTAATGGGTTCAAAAGTCGTAAGACTAACAAAAGGCAAAGCAGACAGTGCAAAAACATACAGTGAGAATCCGATAGAATTTGCATTATATTTTGAGTCGCTTGGCTTTAAAAGAATTCACATAGTTGATTTAGATGCTGCATTTGGGAAAAACGATAACTTTCAAACAATTCAAAGCATTGCAAAACATACACATATCGAACTAGAGGTTGGCGGTGGCATAAGAAACTTTGTAACTGCGCAAAAGTTAGTAGATTTAGGCATAAAAAGGCTTATAATTGGCAGTCTGCCATTTAAAAACAAAAAAGAATTTGAAAATATATTAAAAGAATTTGCAGAATACATTATAATGGGCATAGATGTAGATAATAATAGAGTTAAAATTTATGGGTGGGTAGAAGATACCCAGGTAACATGCATAGATTTTTTAAAACAGGTTGAACGGTGGGGTTTAAAAGAAGCAATAGTAACCGATATCTCAAAAGACGGAACACTAAGCGGGCTAGACGAGAATTTTTATGGTAAAATAGCGCAAGAAAGCAAACTTAACATAATTGCCTCAGGTGGAATAAAAAGTATAGATGATATAAAGCGCCTCAAAAAATTCGAGCAGGATGGCGTCTTGGGTGTTATATTAGGAAAAGCTATATATGAAGGCACTATTGATCCAAGCAAGATCAAAGAGGGGGAGTTATGAAACTCTTAACACTTGTAGAAAATACCTCAACAGGGGGTATTTTAAAATCAGAACATGGCTTAAGTGTGCTGGTTGAATCAGATGGTCAATATGTATTGTTTGATACAGGCCAAAGCGACTGCATTATCCACAACGCAAAAACCTTAAATGTAAACTTAGAAATGATTAATAAAATCGTTTTAAGCCACGGCCACTATGATCATGTAGGAGGTCTTAAGTATATACTGCAGCATACAAAAGCGCCCATTATTGCCCACCCAGAAATTTTTCGCAAAAGGTACTCAAAAAAAGGCGATAAATTAAGATATATAGGCATAGAAGACAAAGAGTTTTTTGAAAATTTAAGCGCCCATTTCCAGTTTAGTACAACACCCACAGAAGTGATAAAAAATGTTTACACAACAGGTTTTGTTGATTTAAAAACCGATTTTGAAGAAGTTGACAAAGATTTTGTTTTTGAGTCAAACGGTAAATACATAAAAGACAATGTGCCAGATGATTTAAGCCTAGTACTAAACCTAAAAGAGGGCCTTTTTATTGTTTTTGGTTGTGCCCATAGGGGAATAATTAATATAATGAATCACAGCGAAAAAATATTCAACAAAAAGGTAATCGGTTTTATTGGCGGTACGCATTTGGGCCCTGCAAACAGTTTGCAAAAAGAAAAAACTATTAAACAATTGCATAAAATACTGCAGCTAAAAATTATTGGGCCATCACATTGCACAGGTATAGCTATGACTTGTGTTTTGGCAAAAGAGTTTCCAGATAAAATACTTTACAATAATGCAGGAACTATGCTTGACGTAGGTGATTAAATGTTAGCAAAACGCATTATTCCATGCCTCGATGTAAAAGAAGGCAGGGTAGTAAAAGGTATAAACTTTGTTGATCTAAAAGACGCTGGAGACCCAGTAGAACAAGCAATAATATATGATAGCCAGCTGGCTGATGAGCTTGTATTTTTAGATATTACGGCAAGTTACGAAAAACGCTCAATTATGATAGATGTGGTTGCCTCCTGTGCTCAAAATATTTTCATGCCTTTAACAGTAGGCGGCGGAATAAGAAATATTGACGACATAAGAAATCTTCTTAAAGCAGGGGCTGACAAAGTTTCCATTAACTCAGCCGCTGTTAGAAATCCTGATTTTTTAAACGAAGCTGTAAAAATTTTCGGAAGCCAGTGCATTGTGATCGCAGTTGATGCAAAAAAAGTAAATAACGATTTTTTTGTTTTTATTGATGGCGGAAGGAAAGCTGCAAACATAAAGGTTATCGATTGGTTAAATGAAGTTCAAGAAAGAGGAGCAGGAGAAATCTTGCTTACAAGCATGGATAAAGATGGCACAAAGGAAGGTTATGATTTAGAATTAACAAAACTAGTATGCAAAAATTCTTCAATCCCTGTCATTGCTTCTGGCGGGGCTGGCAATGTTGAACATATAAAGGAAGTATTTGAAATTGGAGCAGATGCTGCACTTGCCGCATCAATATTTCATTTTGGCGAAGTATCAATTATTGAAACAAAAAAATACTTGTTACAACACAATATAAACGTACGTATTTAAAAATTGAGTTATTTTTTTGTAGTTTTTTTGATCGTTTATGGTTTATTCCATATATACTTCTTTTGGTTTTTTACCTCAATAGTTAAAAATACTTATATTGACGCTTTTGTTTTTCTAATTTTAATATATATGGTTTTCTCTTTATTTATAATAAGAAAGATTGAAGAATTAAAACCGACTCTTGCAAACTTTCTTGCTCATATCAGCTTTTATTGGATGGGTTTTTTAATTTTATTTGTAGTTTTTTCGGTGGCTTTATTGTTATTTGGGATTGTCTATAAGCCATTTTTGGACAGACAAATAAACTTCACTATTGCATGTATAATTAGCCTTTCCCTTATAGGTTTTGGCTACATTAATGCGCAAAAACTGCACATAAGAACCATAACAATAAAATCTAAAAAAATCCAAAAAAACACTCGAGTTGTATTCTTTTCAGATTTGCATGCTGGTCTTATGATAAACGACAGGTATGTTGATAAAGCATCAAAGACAATCAACGATCTAAAGCCTGATTTGGTTATAGCTGGCGGTGACATTATTGACTCATCCATTGATGGTATGGAAAAAAGCATTGAACCTCTCAAAAAAATTAAACCTATCTATGGCAAATATGCCGTACTTGGTAATCACGAATTTTACAGAGGCATAAATAAGTGCCAAACACATCTTGAAAATGTTGGTTTTATTGTTTTGCGAAACAACTGTGTAAAGATAAATGGATTTTTAAATATAGCTGGTATAGATGACACTACAATAACAAATAAAAAAGATAGAGAAATTTTAAGTAAATGCGATAAAAATACTTTCATAATATTTGCAAAGCATAGGCCATTGATAGAAAATAATGATTCTTACTTATTTGATTTAACTGTATGTGGGCATACACATGCCGGCCAAATGTTTCCGTTTACTTTATTGACAAAAGCTTATTATCGCAATAGAGATTTTGGCTATTTTAATATTAATGGCTCTCATTTAATCATTAGCAGCGGCGCTGGCACTTGGGGTCCACCTTTTAGAATTTTTTCTTCATCAGAAATCGTTCTGGTTAATCTAGAAAAGCTAAATTAATTATCTGTTAAATATTACTTATTTTTTTCTACATATTTCATTAAGTTTTGTAATTCGCTAATTTTTTCATCGACATTGCCTGTTTTTGCGGCATCTTTTACGCAAGTTTCTATGTGTTTGTTTATAACAGAAATATTTGCTTTTTTTAACAAGGATATAACGGCTAATAACTGGTTAGATATGTCAATACAGTATCTTTCTTCTTCAATCATTTTAATGACACCATCGATATGACCCCTTGCAGTTTTAAGTAAGACAAGAGCCTCTTGATGCTTGGGATGTAAATTACAACACTCTTTCATTTTATGCTTTCCATATTATTTCTCGATTTTTACAACTTCATATGCAGTATCTACTAAAGCATCTGAAAATTTCTTATCTTCAACTTTAGACTTTAATATTACATCTGCATATGCGTCTTCTAGATTAACATTAACACTCTCTACACCCTCTATAGCCAAAAATGCCTTTTCAACTGCTATTTTGCAATGCTGACAACTCATACCGCTAACATAAACTCTCATTTTACCTCCTTTTTTAATATAGCCTCTATTTGCGGCTTTTGCACATCAAATGTTCCATAAAAAAACTTATCTCCAATGACTGTAATCGGAGCAACCCTTACGCCATATTTATTTTTTAAATACTCACTAATACCAGGTTCTTCAATGTCGATTTCAGTATATGGGATGTTTTTATAGTTTAACCATTGTTTGAGCCCATAACAATCTGGACAGCCTTTAGTTGTATATATGATAATTTTCATAATAGTCTCCTCAAAATTTGTATTTTTTAAGCCTTAAAGAGTTTGTAACAACATTAACTGAGCTTGCAGCCATAGCTGCTTCTGCGATAGCTGGATGCAAAAGCCCAAGCGCAGCGATGGGAATGGCAATAATATTGTAGATAAATGCCCAGAACAAATTTTGTTTTATTTTATTAAAGGTGACTTTAGAAAGCTTTATTGCCTTTACTAGTGCTTCCAAATCTGACCCAACTAAAGTTATATCACTTGCTTCTTTAGCAATGTCTGTACCTGAACCTATTGCTATGCCTATATTAGCTTGTTTTAGCGCAGGAGCGTCGTTTATACCATCACCTACCATCGCTACTACATGCCCTTGCTGAAGCTTTTTAATGTGTTCTAATTTTTCTTGAGGCATAAGGTTATAGTAAACCTCATCAATATCCAAAATACTTGCTACCTGTTTTGCGCTTGATTCATTATCGCCTGTTAACATAACTGTGCGGATACCCATGTTTTTTAATTCAAGCATAACTTTTTTAGCATTTTCTTTTAAAGCATCCTTGAAGGTAATATAGCCTAGGTAATTCCCATTTATGTCCATTACAAAACTAGATGTTTTATCCTGATCTATAACATCTTTAGGTAATGAAAAGCCAAAAATTTTTATGTAATTTGCATTGCCTATAATTATCGTTTTGTTCAAAACAGTGCCTTTAATGCCAAGACCTGGGTTAATTTCAACATTTACTGCATTTTCAAGCACTATATTGGCTGATTTTGCATAATCAATTATGGCTTCTGACAGCGGATGTTCTGAATAGTTTTCTACACTTGCTACTAACCTTAAAAACTCACTTTTATCAATTGTGCTGTGTATTTCTGACAAACCTATTTTGCCAGTGGTCAAAGTTCCTGTTTTGTCAAAGATTACTGTATCAATATCTTTTGCACCTTGAAGGGCATCGCCTGTTCTTATTAATATGCCATGGCTTGCTCCAAGACCAGATCCCACCATTAAGGCAGTAGGTGTAGCTAAGCCCAACGCGCAAGGACACGCCACAACAAGTGTTGCAACACTAGCAAATACCGCAGCAGACAATGCGTTTAAGTTAGGGTTTACCCATGGTAAAATTGAAGCTCCCCATAAGGAGATTGCATGGGTAGTTTTAGGATCTAAAATCCAAAACAAAAAAGTAGCAAGCGACACAATAAGCACAAAAGGTACAAATACGCCTATAACTTTATCAGCAAAGCGCTGTATAGGTACCTTTGTGCCCATTGCCTCTTCTACAAGCTTTATCATCTGGGACAAAAATGTATCTTCACCGACACTGGTTATTCTAACCTTTATAACGCCAAATTGATTGATGCACGACCCTATTACACGATCGCCAACAGTTTTTGTTTTTGGCAAAAACTCACCTGTAACCATAGATTCATCAATGATTGTTTCGCCTTCAATAATTATGCCATCTGCAGGTACCGCTTGTGAAGGCTTAACTAGTACCACGTCCCCTACTACAAGATTTTTAGTATCAATTGATACAATATCACCGTTGTCATCTATAAGATTAGCTGTTTTTACATTCATTGAAATAAGCTTCTTGATAGCCTCTGAAGCTTTACCCTTGGCTTTTGCCTCTAGATATTGACCAATTAAATAAAAACCCATAATCATGGCGCCTACTGCAGAATAATCTGCAATTTGTTCGCCTAATATTGATAGAATGCCGCTTAAGTAAGAAGCACAAACACCTAAAAATATCAATACATCCATATTAAAACTTCTGTGCAATATAGCTACAAACCCCGATTTAATAAGATCTTTTCCTACAACAAATATTACTATAAAAGATGCTGCAAGACTAATTTCGCTAAAGTAAGGTATAGCTAAGCCACTCATGTGAAAAATCATAAGCAATGACAAAGGAACCGTAATAGTCCAGGCCCAAATCATTTTTGACTTGGCTTTTTTTAGTTTTTGCTGAGAATCATCTTGGCTAAGAGAACGACTATCTTGGTTTATTACCAATTCGTATCCAGCATTTTTAACGGCTTTAGCCATTTCTCTTTCTGATACAATGCCTGGATCTATTGTAACATGAGCTTTTTGCGTTGCTATGTTTACATTTGCTGCTATTACGCCTGGTATTTTTTTAAGTGCTTTTTCTACATTTATAGCACACGCTGCGCAACTCATACCATTTACTTGGTATAATTTTGTGTTTTTCATAATATCTTCTTTATTTTTTTCTACGCTATCTAAACTTGCATCATAACCAGCGTTTTTTACCGATTGAATTAATATACCTGGTTCTAAATCGGTGCCAACAATTAAGGCTTTCTCAGTCATCAAGTTTACATTTACTGTTTTGACACCATCAATTTTTTTTAATGCTTTTTCTATAGATAAAGCGCAAGAAGCGCAGCTCATGCCTTCAAGGCTTAAGGTTACTCTATCAATACTCAATTATTGTCTCCTTTTTTAATAGACTTAAGAAACTTAGAGATGTAATAAATATTTTTTTGATTTTTTAATTGAGGATTTGTACTTACTGAATTCATCATTGAAACGTTTTTTAGTGCCCAGTTAATATTGCTTAGAGAAGCACCTTGGATATTTGGTCCAATTTTTCCTTGAGCATACTGACCGTGACATTGTGCACATAGTGATTCAAACAATACTCCCCCTTTTTTTGCATCTTCTGACAATTTAGCGTTAGGGAAGCTTTTGGCAGAATAGTTCTCATTATTATAATTATAACCACCATTCATCATATCTCTCATCATCATAGGCTCATAACCACTTTGTGCATAAACATACATTGCCGTACTAAGAAAGGCTAAAAAGCCGATTATTAAAAATGCGGTTATTTTATTTTTCATTTAAACCCCTTTTTTTTAAAGATGTTTTTTAATTTCTTCAAATTCATCTTTCGTTATCTCACCTTTTGCGTATCTTATTTTTAAAATCTCTAAAGCATCGTTGTTATTTTTAAGTGTATGACTTACTCCACAACCACTATATCCAAGTATCCATCTTATTGCAAAAAACAAAGCAGCTATTACTATAAAGAAAAAAACAAACATCATAACCATACCTCCAATTCCATACCATCCATGATAAAAAGGTCCACCGCCAAACCACGCCATAAATTACCTCCTAAAGTTTTAGTCCGATTATTTATAATCCTGTGCAAAGATCTTGATATGTAAGATAGTACAACTTTTAACTGCCCATCTTTTTTTGGCTCAATATAAATATGATAGCCATTGGCTTTTTCAAGCACTTTTCCACTAATAATAGGTTTCATTACTTACATCCTTACCCCTCAGGGCTAGGGGTAGTATAAATATATACTTAATTCTGATAATGTCAAGTACCAATTTATGTATGTTCATGATTATATAACGCCTAGACACAGTAAGCACAAAACTCAAAAAATATTTTTAATCTTGAAATTATAATCAGTTAGTATTATTATAAACTAATGTGAGGAGGGGTAAATTATGTTAAACAAGTTTGATATATCAATTTTTATTATTAGGTTAGCTTTGGCATTAACATTTATTTATCATGGCTCTAGCATACTTTTTGACGCTTTTGATGGTCCTGGTTTAGTTGCTTTTTCTGGCTACATGCATTTTCCTTTATTTATTGCTTTTCTTGTGGGATTAGCTGAATTTTGTGGCGGAATTTCTATGCTAATCGGCATATTTACGCGCCTTGGGGCATTGGCTATTATGATTGTAATGATTGGAGCTATATTAATCGTTCACCTGCCACATGGCTTTAATATACAAAAAGGCGGTATGGAATATGCATTAACTGAGTTTTTAATGGCTTTAAGTGTATTTATAACGCAAGGTGGAAAAATTGGAATAAAGTTTAAAAAGAAATTTCTAAATTCATTTTGAAATTTATCATAAGGAGGAAAAACTATGAGTAAGGCAAAAGTGGTTATTATTTTAGTTAATCAAAACGTTGATGTTGTAAAAACAGGCATTCTTTTTGGATCTAATGCATCAAAGTACAATTGGTTTGATGATGTTAAATTTTTTTTAATGGGTGAAAGCGAAAATACTATTTTAGGCAACGATGAGCTTATAAACACTCTAAAAGAACTTGAAGCTATTGCATGCAAATTTGTTGCAAAGGAAAAGGGCATAGATCAAATTTACAAAGAAAAAGGCTTTAAATTGGAATACATAGGTGAACCTTTATCTAATCTTATTAATAATGGCTATGTTCCTATGGTGTTTTAGTAAACTGCGTTAAGTAAAAATTGTTTTTATTGCAAAATAAAATTTCTACGCCCTTATCATTTTAGTACCACATTGTGGACACTTTTCTTGTGCACATTGGATACCAGGTTTATGGGCTATCTTTGCTCCACAGTTAGGACAAATACATTCTGCACTTGGGCCAAGCCCTCGCCCTGTCATTTTACCTTGGCCTCTTGCTCCTCTTCCTGACCCAGTGCCCACTGGTCCTAATCCATTGCCTCTTGGCATGTTATCCTCCTTATAGTTTTTAACCTAAATTTTTTACTTTAAAAAAATCAATAGTGCGGGGATAACCCCACACTAAATTAAACATTTTGCGCATCCGTTTTGCGCGAACTTAAAAGAACCTCTAAATCCTTAATTCTTCTTTCTAAAATGCGTTTTTCTTCTTCTAAATATTCTTTTTCATAAGTTGAATCCAAGGATAAGTTCCACCTGCACCCGAATCCTCTACCATAACCTAAGCCTCTACTGTACCCAACTTCTCTACCATAGCCGTATCTCTCAGTATGATAGGCCCATATTGGACCTCTGCCGTCTCCAAATGGCATAAGACACCTCCTGCTAAATTACACTTAAAGCTTGTTCTATGTTTTTCTCTTGTGTTTCAATACATTTTATACCCATCCTTTGCATATTAGCCCTCATGCCATCTCCAATTTCTCTAGCAAGAAAAACTTCTACACCCTTTTGCGCGATAAGAGATGGTATTATTCTTCCTGCACCAAGCCCCCTACCTTCATGAGTATGTAAAGGTGCTGATGATTCTTTTAAATTCTCAACTAAAGGGTTTTCAATTTTATCTACTTGTTTACTATCTTCATAAATATAAAAAAACTTACTCAACGCCACATGTTTGGATATATTTTTGCCGTCACTCGTCGGTACTGCTAATTTCATCAAAGACACCTCCTTTTTTATACAACCTTAATTATGGTCATATGTCCATAAAGAAATATATTACTTTATGGACATATGTCAAGTATAAAATTCAAATACAAAATGTAAACACTCACTACTAAAAACACATATTCCAAAATATCATATAGGCTAAACTCTTCTTTACACTGCAGTTATAATGCTAGGGAAAAAAGGGGACAGGCTACTTTTATAGGTAAAAAATGGCAAGCAAAAATCAAAAAAGTATTTGGCTTGGAATCAACCATAAAGCGAAATGGAAGACCAAAAAAGAAATAGAAAATAGAATAAAGTAGCCTGTCCCCTTTTTCCTAAATCCCACAATTGGGAGCTAAAACCAAAAACTTGTTTGTTGTGCTCAAGTAATTCCCATTCTTTAAATCCCACAATTGGGAGCTAAAACAGGCAACCATAACAATTGGTATGTTTTTCATACCAGCTTTAAATCCCACAATTGGGAGCTAAAACGTAGTAAAACAGCTTGTCACCATTGCAACAGCAATAGTCTTTAAATCCCACAATTGGGAGCTAAAACCACTGTATTTTATTTACTATGAATATAAGAAAAATACCTTTAAATCCCACAATTGGGAGCTAAAACTCAAAACATGATAGTGCCTGCATATGATAATCAAAGCTTTAAATCCCACAATTGGGAGCTAAAACTCAAAACATGATAGTGCCTGCATATGATAATCAAAGCTTTAAATCCCACAATTGGGAGCTAAAACACATTGACTTATGACTATTATAACAATGTTTTCTAACTTTAAATCCCACAATTGGGAGCTAAAACTCAAAATATGATTGTTCCTGCATTTGATAACCAAAGCTTTAAATCCCACAATTGGGAGCTAAAACTAATTTAAATAAAGATATACACGACCCAAGACAAAAAGCTTTAAATCCCACAATTGGGAGCTAAAACCTGATTTAATGCTTTTGCAAGTTCTATAACTTCTGCGCTTTAAATCCCACAATTGGGAGCTAAAACCCATTGTATTATACTAAATAAATCTTATTTGTATAGTATTTTTATATAAAAGAACGTGCGATTTCTTCGCGAATCTTAAATATGGGATTTGCTTAAATGATAGTATTTATACGCTCATTGTCTTTCCCAAAACACTCTCTTTTGCAGTTATTTTTATTGTCTATTCTATAAAAAATCAAATAATCTTCTTTATCATTTATATTTTTTTTGACTTCTATTATTAAAGATTTAAATTTTGACTCACTTAGCTCACCTTCAAATACAGATTTCTGAGTATGGTGTAAATATTTCCTAAATGTTTTCATCGTTTTTACCAATCTAGTTTGGCCTGCTGAATCAATAGTGCAAATATCATATACCGCAATGATATACATTCTTCACCACCAAAAATTTAAACTTCGGTACTTTTCTTCATTCATAAGATGTTTTATGAGCTTGTAAAGCTCAAGCCTAATTAATTTTCTATAGCTTACTACTCTGCCCAACCCTTTATGGTGAAAGGTAGTATTCAATTTATCTTCAAAAGCCTTAACTGCAATTTTTCTTCCTTCTTCTTTTAAATAAGCAAAATTTAGGTCTTTATCAAAATGGCTTTGCTTTAAAACTCCATCGTTTAGTAAAGTAAAAATTAGCCTATCGCCAAAAATCGGCTTAAAAATTTCGCTTATATCAAGTGATAAAGAAAATCTTCTTGTGCTTGGTTCGTGTAAATATGCGATCGTTGGATTTAATTGGGTTTTATAAATTTCTTTTAACACTGAGCTATAAATAAGACTATTAGTAAAAGAAATAAGAGCGTTCATCATATTATCTGGTGGATTTTTGACTCTTTTTTTAAATTCTATTTTTTGATTTATTATTTTAGGAAAAGCATTATAATAGATTTCTTTTGCGTTTCCTTCTACGCCCATTATCATAGAAATACTGTGCTGCTCTTCGATGCTTTTAATCAGGTTTTGTAATTCATCTATTTCGTTGTCAATTTTTTCTTTATATCTTTTAAGATTTAAAATAGCTCCATATATAGCACCTAGTACAAATTCTTTAGCTAACTCTATTCTTTTCTTATTAGAATAATAATGTAAAACTTGTTTAACAAGCAGATCACCAGAGAGCAAAAATTCTTTTGGATAAAAAGTCCCTGTATAAAATCCATAATAATTAAAAAAATGAATCATTATGTTATTTTGAGACAAAAAATTAATTAGCTTATTATTTATATCAATTTCGCCAAATAGATATATTGAATCTATATCGACTATAGGTATTGGAATTTTTTTTTCGACACCATCTTCTGTATATTCAAAGATAATTGAATTATCCTGTTTTTTAATTCTGCCACTTTTAAAAATATAATAATTACGCATAGCAAAACTCATAATAACTGCATTTTTTACAAATTTTTTGGGCGATTTTCTGCGGTGGCAATGGTTCTTTGAGTATCTGTTTTAATTTAGAAATAATATTTGAAATTACCATTTCGTCAGTATCGCTTAATGATATGCTTTCTGTTTTTTTCTGCAATGGATAATCTATTTTACCTTCTACATTAATACCTAATTCTTTTAAACGGTAAAGATAATATTTAATTTGCCATATATGAGATTTTTCTATTGCAGTGCTTTTTTTAACTTCGTGAATTAGTGCTTTGTTTTTTTCAAAAAAATCTATTTTAATACCATCAAATTCTATTTCTTTACGTCTTTTCTTATAAGAATCCTTATGAAGCAAACTTCCTAACTCAACCAATTCGCTATTGTGTTCCATTGTAATATTGTGAGAAAATAACCACAATTTTCGTTTGCACACAAAAAAATAATTTATTTGAGTAGCTGTAATAAAAATAGATTTTCTTTCCATACAAATCTTATATGACGTTGTCTATTTTTTCTGAATCATTGATAAATTTCAACCCTTCTTTATCATCGTAACTAACACCAGTAAGTATTTTGATTCCACTATTCCTTAAAAAATTGCTTTTAATTGTAATTGGTAAAAGCCTATGTTTATTAAAAACTTGTAACTCAGTGTAATGTAACTCAATGCAATAATTGAATAGCTTCTCTTTTTGCTCCAGTCTCTTTATGCCTTTACTTGAATCTATATTACTAATATATTCATTTATTAAGGTTTCGTTACTCTTGTAAACGGGTTCAGGTATAACTGTATATTCATTTGTAATTTTTCTAAATAACTCTTGAGACTCGACTTTACCTGTCCTAAAGCCACTTTTTAAAAGTTGCTTATAATCACTATACGATTGATAATATTTTGTAGATTCAATATCACTAAACACTTCATTTATCATTTCTTGCTTTTGTTTTTCTGTTAATAATGAGCCATTGTATTTGGAAAGCGCTTTATGTGTTCTTTCAAGTAATTCAGCATCATAAATTTTTTTGGAGATATCATCATATCGAAAGATTAAAATATTTGGAGTTATTTTACAATAGTCTCTTTTTCTATAGCATCTACCAAATCTCTGTAACATACTATCTATAGTAGAACATTCAGTTAATAATAAATCAAAATCAATATCAAGACTTGCCTCTACTATTTGTGTTGTTATCCATACACCAGTATTATTACTATTTGCAAACTTTAATATATCCTTTTCTTTTCTTGCTTTATCTAACTTAGTAAAACGCGCATGAAGCAAGTTTGCTTCAACGCTTCTTTCTTTTAATTTTTCGTAAATCGACTGAGCTTTTTTAACTGTATTGCAAATGATTAAAACCTTTTTATTATTGAAATCTACACTTGAAAAATCGTAATTTTCAATAAAGTAATCTTTAATCTCAATTTTATGCCTTCTTTCTTCTGATAATTGAGGCTCTTCAAGGCACGCGATTTTTTGAAATTCATCTTTTATAAAAGGCGGTATTGTTGCGCTCATAATCAAAAATTTTGCACCAAGCCGCGAAACCTCTTGCAAAAATACTACAATACAAGCAATTGTTTCCGGACTAAAACTTTGTATTTCATCAACAATAATTTTCGAATAACTAGCCGTTAGATAGTGCAGTTCAAAACCGTTGAATTTAAATACGCTTGTAATTAACTGGTCTGCGGTAGCAATTGTTACTGGGTAACTAAATTGCCTTATTTTAGCAAGCTTAAACTCATAATCTTTTTCACCATCTGTTTCATCAAGTAATTGATAATTTATATCCCCATGTAAAAGCGATACATTGTTATTAAAAAAATTCTTAAACCTTTCGTACATCGCATTTACAGCAATTTTTATGCCAAGCAAATAAAAAACCTTGTTTCCGTTTATCCAACTCATAGAATATTCTGTTTTGCCCATACCCGTAGATGCAACTAAGATAACATTTTTATCAGATAAATTTTTGGCATTAGATTGAAATGGCTTCAATGTGATATTTTTAGATTTCAACCCATTTATAAAATCTGTTTGGTAATTTCCTATATACCGTTGCTCTACATCAATTCCGGCAGAAGCACTGTAGTCGCATTTATGCAAAATACCTTTCAAAAAAATCAAATCAGTAAAATAATTAGTAAAATACTCATTCACTTTCTCATTAAAATCTTTATTTATGTCATAATCGGTATCCAACATATCTTCCGGTATATCTTCCGGTATATCCTTGATAATTGCATCTTTTAGCTTAGCTGCTAAATCTACTAAAAGTTCTTTGTTTCTTGTGTGATGATTTGCAATTATATAACAAAAAAGAGTATAGAAATTAATGTTATCATCATTAAATGTTTTAAGCCAATTTTCAAGTTTTTTATCAATGAAGGCGATGCTCAACCACTCATGTGGCATCTCTCCTTGCTCTTTTTTGCCATTTTTGATTTTATTTTGAAACTTTTTATTAATTTTACCAAAATCATGATACTCTATAATTTTATAAATTATATCCTTGTATCGCTTAACTTTGTCTTCTGGTAAATATGGCTCTAATTGACGAAACCTGTATTTTAAATCTTCGTTGTGTTGAAAAATTGTAATAGGTGGGTCTGATTTTGCATAGTATTTATCAAGCAATTTTTCCATTTATGAAACCTCCAAGAAGCAAACAACGTCTTCATCATCATCAATATAAAAATTATCTAATCTTGTTTCTGATGATACATACACGCAATCTACAAACTTAAAAATACGCAGGTCATTAAAATTTTGTACACTCTCGTAACAAAATGGCAATCTATAATGTGTGCCAACTACCTGATTTTTTAAAGCAGTTCGCTTATCTAAATATATTGGGTATTTTAACCTAATTTCATCTTTTTGTCTAATTTCAACTAATTTTGATCTTTCAAGATCAACCCTTGCTATGTCTTCGTTTCTGCCTAATATTACAGTATTAGTGCGTGCTTTTTCGTATAACTTTTTAGTTAATCCTTCATCATCAAAAGCTATATGCAAGATAATTTTGCAATCAACTAAACTATCCACAAACAATATACCATTGAGAGCTGTTTTTTTTGAAGTGCCAATAGTCACTCTGTATGGGTTGCTTGGCCGGTTCCTATCAAATTTTATGATCTTTTGCATATTTACGCACACACTATCAAAACTACCCTGTATGGATATTTTGAGTGGCTTATATTCTTTTAAGTCTAATAAACTATGAGCCATACCCCTAACCATAGATGGTGTTGGTAATGGGTAGCTTTGAATATAACCAAAACTATTTTCCTTCCGATAGTTCACCATATTTTGGTACAATTGCAGTTTTAAAGTAACCATAAATTAATCCCCGTAATAATTTGCTATATTATTTTTTAACGATTCAAAAAACTTTTCTATCGTAGTTTTTCTATCATTTTCGATACTTATTTTATCAACATTATTGAAATGTCCTTCTAAAAAACCTAAATAGGTCTTGTCTCTAACTGGATCGCCATTAAACATTGTTATTTCTAAAACAGAGTTGATAATTTGATCATTTATTGAAATACCATCTTTAGAAAAAAGCAGTTTTATCTGGTTATAAAAAAATGGGTTGCCACTTGTATATATACCACCAATAATAAATAATGGAGATAGGTTTTCTCTCTTGCCTTTTATATCTCTGTTTAGCACTTTAATAGCATATAACAGTGCGTTTAACCTTTTTATCTTCTCTTCTTTGTTAAGGTTAGGTTTTTTATAGTTTTCATCAATACCAACTTTATCTAAGTCAATAGTAATGCTGTATGTATAGTAGCTTTTATGGATTTCAGATTGATAAATATCATTATCTAGGTTTTTCCTGCTTGCAAGGCCCATATTTGTAGAAAAATCCATCTCACTATAAAATGGTTCCAGACTAACTGCATCAGTAAGCCTTACTACTGCTTTCCTAATTTTTGTTTTAGCTTCTTCTTGATATTGTTTATTTGGTTGTTGTTGACTTTTCTTTTCGGTTTTCATATAGCCAAAAAAATCTATTTCTGGATATTTATCAATCGTTGATCCTTCTGTAAACTGAATAACGCCTTTAGCTTTATCCACTTCAGCTTTACCATATCTACACTCTTCATCTAAAATTCTAACGATATCGTACCTTAAAGCTTGCCTACTAATATAAGAAAATGTTTTTTCTTCGACTGTTAATTTTTTGAGAGATAATATATTTCCTATACTTTCACCATAGTTTAAATTGGACGCTTTAAAAATTATACTGCAATGTAAATAACCATTATTCATTTTCATTCTCCTTGGTTGAATTATTTTGTTGGTACAAAAGTCCATTTAGAAAACTATAACCGAAATGTAAAAAAGCTTCCTTGTTATTCATTTCTTCTAAACCAAAATACAACTCTAACTCATTTGATATAGAAATTCTAAGATACTTATCTAAAAATCTATCTTTATCCCCTACTCTTAAGTCATTTAAAAACTGATAAACAAAACCATTAATCTGGTTTTCTCTTCCTTCTTTGCTAAGTTTGTTTCTAAGTTTTTTACCATTTACATAACCTGTTTTAGATATTTTTTCTAAATCCACATTAACACCTCCTTTTAACATATAAGTAATATATTTCAAAATATAGTTTACTACTTTATTTATATCATCTGCCTTAAAATTCAAATTGGTATTTTTATTTTTAGATGAAAGATACATTCTTAAATATCTATTAATATCGTCATAATAGAGTTTTTTCTCTATTGTTTTTCTTAAAACTTCATATTCAATATCAAAATAGTTATTTTTGTTAGTATAAGAACCCGTTGGTATTTTATCAATATTATTATCAATAAATTCTGCAAGTTTGCTAGTTAAAGAAAAAGAATAGACATTGTAATTTTTTGTACTCTGTCCACTCATATTATTTTCTTGACTTTCAATGAACGAAATATTTTGCAACGATTTAGCTGCTTGTTCTTGCTTGGTAAATTTAACCGCCTCTTTCACCATAATAGGATATATTTCTTGGGTTTTTATTGAATTAACTTGTTTTTCGAACTCTATATAGCTTTCTTTTAATCTGGAAATATTTCTGTTATTGTTTATAAAGTAAAAACAATTGATATAATTACCGCCTTTTTTGTGAAATATTAAACTTACGCTTGCGCTTAAATAAATAAGTGAACAAATAGAGCAAAGTTGAACTTTTGTACTATTAAAACCCCAAATCCAATTAGCATTATCTTTATTAAAACCTATAATATTTGATATTGCATTATTAAACTCAAATTTTCTTTTTCTTATTTGGCATGATATACAAGGCTTATCGGAATCTTTTTCCAATTTAAATGAGTTGTCTCTTGCATCTTTTAAGTATTTTTCTAAATTTGAAAGTCCTATTATTCCTTTTGTGACTTTTTTAACAAAATCAGTAATAAAATCTGTTGTTTTTGTTTCATCGTAAATCCGCTCTTTTGTATATTCATTTATTGTTTTTTGATAACTTACAAGATCATCGTAAGTTTCTAATTTATGACCTAAAGACTCATATAAGCCTTGAAATGGATATTTATCTATATTTCTTGTGATTAAGGGATTTTGTTTATCTTTTTTATCTTTTAATGCTTCATTATCTTTTAATGCTTTATTGATATAACTTTGATATTGATTTAGATCAAAGTATTTCAAAAAAAGTTGTTCATAAAGTTTCTCTTTAAAATTATCAAGAATTTCTAAATCAAACTCAATGTAATTTTCATCAATATGCAATTTATCACCAAAATCTTCTAATTTATCAAAATCTCCATTGCAGATGATTTTTAAAAAACCTATAATGCCTGCGTTGTAATACCAATCTCTCAAAAAAACTTTTTCCTTCATAAAATTTTCTCCACCATACCAAAACCTTGACTTCTTTTTGCACCAATACCTATATCATACAAAAGCTGTAAGTATTCCGACTTTAAACTTAATTCAATTAAACCGCTATTTACATATAGGCCGTAAAGGTTTTTATTGCTGCCAAAGCTATTTATGTTATCTGATTTCATTTTTAATACTTTAATGAAAATGCTGCTTTGATCAATGTATTGATTTTTAAAAGTTTTTATTAAACTTTTTATTGAAAGTTGAAGGTTATCAACAAATTTTTCATCGCTAAATTTTAAGGTCTTATTGCCATTTTTATTTATCATATCTCGTACCACTATTGGGCTTAGGGTTTTAAAGACAACGTAATCTTTATCAATTTTAGCTTTACTTAATAACATTGCTTTAATCAGAGTATTCTTGCAATTTTGAAAAATATTATAGGTACTTAAACGGCTTATCATAAAGTTATAAACTGACATTAAAATTAGATAATCATTTGTCGAAAAATAAAAATCAAATACATTATCTTTAAGCTCTAATTGCCCATCGCTAAAATTTTTTATTAAAAATTTTAAAGAAAATGTAAAAGGTTTTGGTTTGGCGCTTAAGTTTAGATCCTTTATTTCTTTGTTTCCACTCTGGTTAAAAGCCTCTTTAATTAATGAAACAAAATTTTTACGGTATGTTGCAGGAATTTTAGTGCAATTTAATAGACTAATTTTAAATCTAACTATCAAGGAAACCTCCTCTTTGACTAGCATATCTACGATTACCATTTGTCTTAAATTAAGTTGAACAATAAAATTGTTTTACTCTTTTTGTCCTAAATTGCAAATAAAAAATGCTAGAAAAACTAAAACAAAATTTTCTTGACAATCGATATGTATTTTTATATACTCCGATGAAACAAGGGGAAAAAGTGAAAAAACTTTTTTTAGTTCTATTTGTCCTGTTGATTTTTTTGCCAAAGGCTTGGTCTAGCACAATAACTGTTTATAATTTTGGGAAAAAAGTTGAAATTAACAATACAAAGAGGTTTGTTGTGCTATTTCCGCAGGCTTTGCCTTTTGTATTTATGATTAATGCTCAAGATGGTCTTGTAGGTTATCCTGGCATGGGTAGGGATGCTATGCCCTATTTTAGTGGTCAGCTAATTTTAAAAAAAATGCCAAGTTTTAAGCAAAAAGTTGCTGATGTAGGCTATCCCTTTGGCCCCAGTATCGAGAAAATTGTATCCCTAAAGCCAGGATTTATAGTAAATGTAAATATGCAGGCAAACAACGAACAATTTAAAAAATTGGGTATACCTGTTATAGCTTTTAGTGCTTGCTTTGGCAATTTAAACGATTTATATGAAAGTATAAAAAGTCTAGGCGAGGCAACAAACCATGCAAAAGAAGCTCAAAACCTAATTTCTTATTATAAAAATACCGTCAGTTTTGTAGGAAATCATCTAAAGGATATTAAAGAAAAGCCCAAAGTGCTTTATTTAAGCTATCAAGGACCTCAAGGTAATAAGCTTACCTCTGGTGGCCAATTTGATACACTGGTGAACGACATTATCCAAAAGGCTGGTGGCATTAGTGTATCTAAAAATGTAAAGGGTAAATTTGGTCAAATATCAAAAGAAGACATTCTTAAATGGAACCCTCAATATATTTTTTTGGGTACAGGAAACCAAAAAGCTATAAGCGATATTTATCATGATAAGGATTTGCATTTTGTAAGCGCTGTGGTGCACAAAAAAGTATTTTTAGTACCTCAAGATAGTGGAGGTCTTTATTCTAATTGGTTTGCGCCAGAGAAAGCCCCACTTGGCTTGCTGTGGTGTGCTAAAATCCTGCATACCAAACATTTTGAATCACTTGATTTAAAAGCTCAAGCACAATACTATTACAAAACTTTTTGGGGTATAAATTTAAATCAAATCCATATTAACTGGCAGGAAAATTGAAAAACACTTACTTAATTTTGCTTTCAATAATCACAATTGTGGTTTCGCTTGGCATTGGGCCTTACAGGATTGCGCCAATTGATATTGTTAAATGTTTAGTAGAGCCAAAAAACTCTGTTAATACAACAATTGTCTGGGATATTAGGCTCCCTAGAGTTTTGTTTGCTTTTTTTGTAGGAGCAGGTTTATCCGTAGCTGGAAGTGCCTATCAAGCAATGTTTAAAAACCCCCTTGTCTCGCCCGATATTTTAGGGGTCTCAAGCGGTGCCGCCTTTGGTGCCGCTTTGGCTATACTTGTGTTTAATCATTTTTATTTTGTACAAATTTTTGCTTTTGCATTTGGCCTGATAGCAGTATATACAGCTTATTTTCTTGCAAAATCAAAATACGGTTTGCCAATTCTAAACCTCGTAATATCGGGAATTATCATTGGCTCTTTTTTTTCTGCCCTTTTGGGTATAATAAAATACCTTGCAGATCCAAATAATCAATTACCACAAATAGTTTTTTGGCTAATGGGCAGTTTTGCAAATGTAAGTTTTAGCGCATGGGGCGCATTTGTAGTAATAGCATTATGCGTATTGCTTTTATATCTGCTTAGGTGGCAATTAAATATTGTTGCTTTTGGTGATGATGAAGCAAAATCTTTAGGTTTAAATATTACATTATTAAGGAAACTAATCATACTTTTATCGTCTCTAATTACAGCAGCAAGTGTCGCTATTGTTGGTATTGTTGGATGGGTTGGGCTTGTGATACCGCACATATCCAGACTTCTCGTAGGCAGTGATAATAAAAAAGTTATACCAACAAGTATATTTGTGGGCGGTATCTTTATGGTTTTAATGGATGATTTAGCGCGGAGTTTAATTTCTGGTGAGATACCCATTGGTATTTTAACCTCTTTAATTGGCGCGCCATTTTTTGCATGGCTTTACAAAAAACAAAAACACTTATGATTGAAGCTAAAGAGCTAAATTTTTCCTATTTTGATACCACTGTATTAAAAGATATTGCTTTTAGTATAAAGAAATCGTCGATATGTGCTATACTTGGCCCAAATGGCTCTGGTAAAAGCACACTGCTAAAAGTATTGGATAAATTACTAAAACCTCAAAAAGGTACAGTGCTTATCGAAAATGAAAATCTGGATAAATTATCTTTGAGAATGGCTGCAAAAAAAATAGCGTATTTATCTCAAGAAACCGACATATCTTTTTCGTTTAGCGTATTTGATATAGTATTAGCTGGCAGAGCGCATAATGTAGGTTATTTAAGCCAGCCATCAAGACAAGACTTAGAAATTGCCCAAAAAGCCATATCGCTTGTAGGCATTGATCATTTAAAGAATAAAATTTATACACAATTAAGCGGTGGTCAAAAAAGACTTGTGCTTATTGCCCAAGCCCTAGCACAGCAAGCAAAAATTTTACTGTTTGACGAGCCAACAAATCACTTAGATTTTTCAAACCAATACGTAATTTTAAACCTAATAAAAAACCTCATAAAAAATAACCATTTAACAGCGATCATAACATTGCATGATCCTAATCTAGCCGTATGGTTTAGTGATACTATAATAATGATAAAAAACGGTTCTTTGCTAAATTATGGACCTACAAAAACCATAATGACTGCTCAAAATTTAAGCGAATTGTATGATGAAAAAATAACAATATTAAACAACAACAACAGGTTGTTTATAATGCTTTCGGAGATTGTATGAGCAAGTACGAAGGTTTTATTGATGTGGCAGAAAATATTTTTAAAGACATATACCCTCAAATTGCAAAAAATATAACGGCATTTTATAAAAAACAAAGCGGCACTGTGGTAGAAATAGGCTGCGGTAGTGCTATATTATCAAGAAGCTTTTATAACTTTGGAAATTATCGCATTTTTGCACTTGATTTAGAATTCGATATGATCTTTAGTGCAAAAAAATTTATAGAAAAAGAAAACAAAAGCACAATTTTCCCCATTGTGGCAAATGTAGGAGCAATACCGTTTAAAAGCGACTTTGCTGACCTAGTTATTAGCAGAGGTTCAGTGTTTTTTTGGGAGGACAAAGTACAAGCTTTCAAAGAAATTTATAGAATTTTGAAAAAAAGTGGTATAACGTATATCGGTGGTGGGTTCGGCAACAAAGATCTAAAAGAAAAAATTCATAAAGTAATGTCAGAGAAAAACCCAAACTGGCAAAATCAGGTTCAAGAGCGTCTAAGGCAAACAAATCCACAAACAATAAAAAACATCCTGCAAAAATCAAACATTGAAACTTACAAGATCATAAATGATGAAACCGGGTTTTGGATAATAATAACAAAGGAGTAAATTAATGAAATGCAATATTTGTGAGTTTAGGTGCGACATACAAGACTCTAAATTTGGTTTTTGTGGGATGTATGAAAACAAAAACGGCCAGATAGTTGAGCGTTTTAAAAACGCTTATTTATTTATAAACCCCATTTCTATCGAAACACAGCCAATGCTGCATTTTTTTCCAAACCATAAGTTTTTGCAGCTTGGCAGCCTAGGGTGTAACTTCAAGTGTGAAGGCTGCGTGTCAAATGTATTTGTAAAACACGCGGATGTTTTTAAAGATGCTTTGAGAATTTTAAGTGCTGAAGAAATCGTACAAAAAGCGCTTAAGGAAAACTGCAAAGGTATAGTTTTTGGCATAAATGAACCCACAATGCAGTACTTTAGTCTGCTTGATCTTGCAAAAAAAGCTAAAGAAAGCAAGCTGCTTTTTGGTATATCTACAAACCTCTATTATACTAAAGATGCGCTAGAAGAACTAATTAAATATTTAGATTTTGTAAATGTAGGCTTAAAAGGGTATACACAAGCCACATACAAAAAATTTTGCAAAGCTCTGTCTTCAAAGCCGGTATTTCGAAATATTGTTTACTTGTTTAGAAACAATGTGTATTTTGAAGTTTCTATTCCCCATGTAAAAGGCAATGAAGTTGAGCTTGCAAATGCAGCAAAATTTTTATCAAAACTATCACGCCAGATACCTATGCAGGTTATGCGCTTTGTACCGTTTGATAGTGCATCGGCTGAGCTTGAGCCCTCAATTAGCGAATCAGAAAAACTAGCTGAAGAGCTTAAACAATATTTAGATTATGTATATCTACTCAACTCTCCAGGCACAAAACACCTACATACTACTTTAGATAAATTTAGCATAAAACGCTGTTTTTATGGGCCAATGGGTGCACACATTATCTCTACAACAGGCAAACCATCACACATTATAGGTAATATTTGCAAAAAAGATTTTGAAGAAGACGGATTTTTTGGCGGCTACAGGCTCACAAGGGCTATAGAGATGGTAGTAGGCATATTAAATGCCCTTGGCGTAAAAGACAAAAAAACCATAACTTTTGTTATTGGCACAATTTTAAAAGATAAAAATTTTTTAGCTTTTTTTCACGAAACCCAAGATGGCGAAAATACCAATTTAGAAAATTACTTTGACGTTGTAAATTTATTAGCAAAAATCTCAAATACGGATCCTTCAAAGCTTATCAACTTTTACAGCGAAATTTTAGAAGATGTTAAACAAAAACGCAAAAACATAGAAAAAAAACTAAAATCCTACTATGTTATGGGCACACCAATCTTTGCACTTAATACACACAGGTTTGAAAACAAACTTGCAAGCTTTGCTGGTTTAGAAACAATTAAATTAATCAAAGAAGGAAAGCCAGGCGTCAATATAACACATGAGGAACTTATTACATATAACCCCGACATTGTATTTATTTCAGGATTTATTTCTTGCAAAGAAGAAGACTTTTACGCGTACTGCCAAACACACAACATAAATATTCATGCAGGAAAAACAAAAAAAGTTTTCAGGTTACCATTTGGCTGGGATTTTGGTACAGTTGAGTGGATATTTGGCTTGATGTTTATTGCAAACGCAGCCTATCCTCACATATACAATTTTGATATTGAACGCAAATACTACTTATTTAACAATAAAAGCTACACTCAGGCAAATAAATCATTCTATGCGCATATTGTATAATTTTTTTTTAGAAGCGTTATATAAAAATTTATATATTTATTGGAGGAGTTATGGACAACATTAGACTTGCGTGTGCACCAAATTTAAGTGGTATTATAGAAGAAATTATTGATAGTTTTTACGACAAAGCAGTTTCATTTGAATTAACAATTGGTGATAATTGCAATGTTTACTACAAAGAGATATTAAGCGGCAAACCATACGATATATTTTTAGCTGCGGATGAGAAAATCACTGACGATTTATTTTTTTCAGGTCTTGCAAAAAAAAGTGCTATTTATGCCAAAAGCAAGTTATGCCTGTGGTCACTTGAATACAACATTTCAAATTTAAGTAATATAAAAATTGCACTACCCGACCCAAACTCAGCCCCTTATGGAAAAGCGGCTTTTGAATATTTGGAAAACACAAAAATATTAAACTCTGTGAAAGAAAACCTGCTTTTTGGCACAAGCCCGTTTGAAGTTTCAAGGTTAGTGCTTGATCAAAAAGCTCAAGTAGCGTTTTTACCCGTTTCTTTTGTAAAAAGTGTTTTAAAGAACGATAACTTTAAAGTCCTAGAAGATGGCTATAATCCAGTTGTCCAAAAAGGTGTTTTGCTCTTGCAGGCAAACAATAAGGCTCAAGAGTTTTTTGATTTTTTAGTAAATTCTAAACAATCAAAACAAATCTTAAATAAATTTGGTTTTTAAAAGGGTGACCTATGAAAAGAAAATTTATTTCGGTAGCTGTTTTGTGGTGCTTGTTGCTTGCACAAAAAACTTATGGCGTTGAACTGCCAAGCATAACAGTAAGTGCACCTAAAAAAACTCTTATAAATCAGTATACAAAAACACTTGATTCTCAAACGCAAAATCAATACAACCTAGATAGTTCTGCCATAAAAACATTTTCTAATACAAGCAATTCGGTATTCAATGCGATAAATATGATACCATCTGTAAATGCCCAAGGACCTGATGCGTATGGAAATGATGAAACTTTGCGATTAAGAGGCATAGATAGCACAAAAGCTGGCATAATAAACATAAATGGCGTTCCTACACCAAATGGTCCAACAGGTAGCTTAACTGCCAATGTTTTTGATTTAGAAAACATAGAAAACATAAATGTTTATGACGGTGCAATTAAACCCAATATTGGCTTTAACTCATTTGGAGATTTTCCTGGTATAATTGACTTATCTATAAAAAAACCTTCGGATAAATTTGGTATTACACTAAATCAAAGCTTTGGTAGTTTTGATTATTCAAAAAGTTTTGTAAGGCTAGATTCTGGTGATATTAATGGTTTTAGAGCATTTGCTTCTTCATCATTGGCTTATGCAAATAAATGGAAAGGCAATGGTAATTTCGTAAGGAAAAATGCTATGTTTGGGCTAACAAAAAATTTTGATAATTTTGTAGATTTTGCATTGTATTTAGGATACAACAGTGACTTTCACAATAACTATTATGGTTTAAACTACAACCAAGCTTCAAACATAAACAAAAATTATGCTCTTGACTACAACAATAACCCAAACAGCACTTCCTACTACGATTACAACAAAGTAAATAGCAGAAACTACTTTGTTTTGCCAACCTTTACAATTAATACATCAGACTCATCAAAACTCGTTTTAAAACCATATTACTGGTCAGTTGAAGGAAATAGTTATTATACTGGGAATAACCCTAAGTTTGTCCAAAAATTTTTATACAATAGCAATATTTTTGGCATAGTTTCAAATTTTGATTGGAAGATTGCAAAAAACTACACATTTACAGTTGGCTATTGGTTCAATAAACAGCAAATGCCAGGGCCCCCTTATGCAATTGAAAATTTTATTCCCAAAAATGGGTCTTTGCAATTTTCTAACTGGGCAATTCTAGCAGATCATGGTTATCATACTATAAATTCACCATTTGTAAATGTAGAGGCTAACATAGGTAAATTAAAAGTTGATGCAGGTTTAAAGTATTTAATGTACAAAACATCAGCAATTAATGGCTACAACACAAATGGTATAAGCACATCAAATGTGGATGAAGCGCTAAACCTTGCAAAGCCAGACCCTTTTGAAACAGCAAACTCCAAAATTTTTAGAAATTACCTACCCTATGTGGGCATTAATTATCAGTTAAGCAATTATGTTAATCTATTTGGGAATTACGGCAGGAGTTTTCAAGCACCCAATTTTAACTTATGGCCATCTTATGCAAGCAACAAACAAGCTTTCGAGTCAAAAGGCATAACGCTTCAATCGTTATGGGATAAATACTTCAAAATGACAACAGCAGACAATTTTGATTTAGGTCTAAGGTACAATAATGAAAATTTATTCTTTTACCCAACGTTGTTTTACAGTACTATAAAGAATATCGGCACTTACGCTCCAATAAATGTAGGAAACGGCCAAATTGCAGAAATGCCATCAAATACTGCAAAAGCAAAGTCATATGGTATAGAAATTTCTGCCGGTTATACGCCGTTTAAAGATTTATTGTTGTTTGCTTCATACAGTTATAACAGATTTTATTATACAGAGAATGTATCATTTATGAATAATTTTTATGATGTAAAAGGTAAACAAATAGTTAATGTACCCAAAAACATCATTAAAGCGGGTTTTACTTACAAATACAATACTGTTTCAATTACACCATATTTTAGCTACATTGGTAAACGCTACGGGAATTTACTCCATACACAATTAGTACCATCAGTTTTTCTTGCCAATTTAAATATTGGCTACACTCAGAAAAATTTGTGGAAATTTAAAGATGTAAATTTTAGCCTTGATTTTATAAATTTATTCAATAAACGCTATATAAGCACCATAAACTCACCTGATTCGAATTTTTCTATGTATGGTCAAACAACCTATCAAGTAGGTGCGCCATTTAGCGTAGTAGGCAGTGTCTCTATAAAGTTTTAATTAGAAAAATTTTTCTAAATTTTAAACCTCAAGCTGAGTTTTAACAAAAATCATCAAAACTCAGCTTGGGTAGATAAATTAAAGCGATATTTTTACATCTAGCACTTCTAAAAATTTCCTAATCCACTCTGGATGTGCAGGCCAAGCTGGCGCTGTAACTAAATTTCTATCTACACAAGCATTGGAAAATGTCTGATTTGGATCAACCCATTTTCCGCCAGCTCTGACAATATCTGGCTTAAGAGCTGGGTATGCGGTTAATTCATAGCCTTCAACTGCATCTGCTGCAACCAAAATTTGCGGACCGTGGCATATAGCTGCAATGGGCTTTTTGCTTTGAGAAAAATGTTTTACAATCTCAATTACTCTATTATCTAGCCTGATATACTCAGGTGCCCTACCCCCTGGAAGCACTAGCGCATCAAAACTTTCAGGCTTTATGTCTTCAAAAGTACAATTCAGCATAAAATTATGTCCGCGTTTTTCAGAGTAGGTTTGATCTCCCTCGAAGTCATGAATAGCGGTTTTTACAAATTCACCCGCTCTCTTATTTGGACAGGCACAATGAGTATCTAGACCTACCATTTGCAACATTTGAAAAGGCACCATAACTTCATAATCTTCTACATAATCACCTACCAACATCAAAACTTTTTTTGCCATAAACGTACCTCCCTTTCAGGAGAAAATAACTCACTTTTTGAAATTATCAAGCCATACTCTTTTCTACTACTTGGGCAATATCAAGCACACCTATATCATCTCTGGAGATATCTTTTACACCATCATCAAGCATTATCATACAAAACGGACAAGCAGTAATAATGTTTTGAGCATTTGTGCTTATGGCTTGTGCAGTTCTAACCTTATTCATGCGCTCACCATCCTCTTCAAGCCACATCATACCACCACCTGCTCCGCAGCAAAAGCTATTGCAGTGAGAATTTTTCATTTCTGTTAGATTAAAACCTGCTTGCGTAGCAATTTGTCTAGGTTCTTCATATATATTGGAGTGCCTTCCCAAATAACATGAGTCATGAAAGGTAGCAGTCTGATTTATCTTATTTGAAAGCTTTATTTTGCCTTCTTTTATGAGTTGGCTTATAAATTGGCTGTGATGTAGGACTTCAAACTCACCTCCAAGCTTAGAATACTCATTTTTTAGCGTATAGTAACCGTGCGGGCATGTTGTAACGATCTTTTTAATATTGTATGCTTTGAAAGTTTCTATGTTTTCTTGAGCAAGGTTGTAAAATAAATACTCGTTGCCAAGACGTCTTGCGTTATCACCACAGCATTTCTCTTTTTTGCCAAGTACAGCAAACTTGACATTGGCTTTTTGTAACACCCTTACAAAGCTTTGAGCAAGTTTTTTGCTTCTATCGTCAAATGAGCTTGCACAACCCACAAAGTATAAAACCTCTGCATCTTTCAGTTCATCTATAGTTTTTACATCAAGATCTTTTGCCCAATCAAGTCTATAATCTGCATTGATACCCCAGGGGTTAGAGTTTGTTTCTATGTTATTAAAAATAGGTACAAGTTTTTCTGGAAACTCGCCTTGGGTTAGCACAGCATAGCGCTTTAGATCGACCATATCTCTTATATGTTCATTGCTTACAGGACAAACATTCTGACATGCACCGCATGTGGTACACTGCCAGAGTGCTTTATCTGGTATTGCAAAACCATACTCAAAATAGCCGTGTGGATTTTCCTGTGGCAAATCATTTGTTACAAGCGGTGTAAGTTCTTGTTTTGTGATTAAGTTTTGGGCGTTGTGAAAAAGATTTTCTTTTATACCAAGTATAATTTCTCTTGGCACCAACACTTTGCCAGTGTTTGCCGCAGGACATACCTGGGTACATCTGCCACATTCTGTGCAGGCATAACCATCTAACAACTGCTTCCAGGTAAGCTCGTTTACATTTTTTACCCCGAAGCTTTCTGCGTTTTCATCTTCAAAATTAAGGTCTCTTAATGCCATAGAAGGACCTAAATTTGCAAAGTAGTTGTTAGGAATACCGGCTAAAATGTGCAGGTGTTTTGAGTTTGGTATAAAATCCAAAAAAGCAAACAATACGATCATATGCACCCAAAAGGCTATATGGTAGGCTACTTCGTTGTATGAGTGGATATTTAAAAGCCTATACACAAGGCCTGCAAAAGGCTCATACGGGTTTACTTTGCCAGTTTTTGCCATCTCAAGAGCAGCCATATAAAACAGTGTAAACACCACAATAGTGATAAAAATCAGTATCAAATATGCGCTAAAGTGGTAATTGAGCTTTTTGGGATGCCAAATAAAGCGCCTCACCAAAGACATTACAATAGCAACAAGCACCAAAAATGCAAACAAATCTTCTAAAAACAAATAAACGGGGTACAAAAACCCCAAAAAGCTAAAACTAAAAGATGGAGCAAAACCTTTAATAATTAGCTCTATCTCGCCAAAAAGCAAAACCACAAAACCAAAGAAAATCAGCGCATGCATTATGCCAGCGTAGTTTATATCCTTGTCATTTATCTTAAAATGACACATCTGCAAAAGTCCGTTTTTTACAGCAGTATTTAGACGCTTTAAAGGACTACAAAAGCGATTTTCTGCCTGGCCAAATTTAAGCAGTGAGTATAAATAATTTACACGGTAAAAAAAATAGCCCACACTTGCCAAAAGAACAATGCCAAAAATCAAACTCTCCATATCGACTCCTTCAAGAACCTACATATTTCTTCTGTATTTACCGCCAACCTCAAACAAAGCATTTGTAATTTGGCCTAAAGATGCGTATTTTACGGTTTCCATTAATTCTTCAAATATATTGCCTCCAGTTTGCGCAACATATCTTAATTTGTCTAAATACTGTTTTGAAAACGCTCCATTGCGTTTTTGAAATGCGATCAAGTTGTCTAATTGCCATTTTTTTTCTTCTTCGGTTGATCTTGAAAGCTCGATTTTCTCTTCTTGAATATAATTGTCGCTAACAAAAGTATTTACACCTATTATAGGTAGCTCTCCTGTGTTTTTTAATTCTTCATAGTATAGGGATTCTTCTTGAATTTTGTTTCTCTGATACCTTGACTCCATAGCACCTAGCACACCACCCCTTTTTGAGAGTCTCTCAAACTCATTCAACACCTCTTCTTCGACTAAGTTTGTAAGCTCTTCTATGATATAACAACCCTGAAGGGGATTTTCGTTCTTAGTCATTCCAAATTCGTTGTTGATTATCATTTGAATAGCCAAAGCTCTTCTCACAGATTCTTCTGTAGGCGTTGTTATTGCTTCATCGTATGCATTAGTATGAAGTGAGTTGCAGTTATCGTAAATGGCAGTTAAAGCTTGCAATGTGGTTCTAATATCGTTGAAAGCAATTTCCATAGCGTGAAGCGATCTACCTGATGTTTGGATGTGATATTTGAGTTTTTGGCTACGCTCGTTAGCTGAGTATTTATTTTTCATTGCAATTGCCCATATACGGCGTGCTACCCTGCCAATAACAGAATACTCTATATCAAGGCCGTTTGAGAAGAAAAATGACAAATTAGGTGCAAAATCATCAATATTCATACCACGCGCTAAATAGTATTCTATATAAGTAAAACCGTTAGCCAAAGTAAAGGCAAGCTGCGTTATGGGATTTGCCCCTGCTTCTGCTATATGGTAGCCTGATATGGATACAGAATAATAATTTTTTACAACATTATCTATAAAGTACTTTTGAATATCACCCATTAGCTTAAGCGAAAAATCCGTCGAAAACAAACACGTGTTTTGCGCCTGATCTTCTTTTAAAATATCGGCCTGTACTGTCCCTCTTACCACATTTAGTGTGTATTTTTTAATTTGATCGTAAGTAGCAATGTCTACAACCAAATCGCCACTTATACCAAGCAAGCCCAAACCTAAGTGGTTTTCGTCTGCATCTTTAATGCCAAATGAATTATTGTATACGGGGCGCTCTACATTGAGTTTTTTGTAGTAGTTATTGATCTTATCCTGCGCTTGCCCCCATTTATTGTTATCTTTCAAGTACTTTTCTACTTGTTGGTCAATGGCAGTATTAAAAAACATTGCAAGCATCATGGGTGCTGGACCATTTATCGTCATAGAAACAGAGGTATTTGGGTCGCATAAATTAAATCCGCTATAGAGTTTTTTTGCATCATCAACTGTAGCAATAGATACACCTGCATTACCAATTTTGCCGTAAATGTCTGGCCTCATATCTGGATCCTGACCATAGAGTGCTATAGAGTCAAATGCAGTAGATAGTCTACTAAACGGCTGACCTGTCGATAGATAGTGGAATCGTTTATTTGTGCGCTCTGGCGTGCCTTCTCCAGCAAACATCCTTGTGGGCTTTTCATCCTGCCTTTTTAGGGGAAAAGTACCAGCTGTGAAAGGGAATTTGCCAGGTACATTTTCTAACAACTGAAATTTTACGATTTCGCCGTAATCATTCGATTTTGGCAGAGATATCTTTGGTATTTTGTTGCCAGATAATGTTTTGGTCGTGAGTTCATACTTTATTTCTTTGTCTCTGATCTTTGAAATAAGATAGTCTTTAGCATAAATTTCTCTTAAGTTATTCCAATTTTCTATGAGCCTTATTGTTTGCGTATCAAGCAGTACATTTATTTGCTGTATTTCTTGCGTTATAACATTGAGTGCTTTTTCCAGATTTTCTTTTTTGAGACTTTCATCGATTTTTGTGTCAACAAAATCTGCTTCTTCACTTGGCTCAATAGAGGTATTCAACTGTAGCTGCAACAATTTTTTAGCGCCTTCAAGCGCATACAAATTACTAGAAAGTCTGATTTGCTCGTTGGTTCTGGTTTTGTAATCCATTATAGTAGAAACAATCTCACTTAAATATCTTGTACGCTGAGGTGGTATTAAAAAGTTTACAGATGCATCACTTATGGGCTCAAAAACCTTTTGGCTTTCAATGCCAACAAGCTGCATAAGTTTATAAAAAAGGTAATTTGCGCCAGCATCATTGAAATTTGAAGCAACTGTATGGTAAACAGGCATTTCTTCTAACTTTTTGTCAAAAAGCTTGTGGTTTCGCATGTACTGTTTTCTTACTTCATAGAGAGCATCTTCGGCGCTTTCCTTATCGTACTTATTTAACACGACCACATCAGCATAATCTAGCATATTGATTTTTTCAAGCTGTAATGCTGCACCGTATTCTGGAGTCATAACATATACATTGTAGTCTGCTATATCAATGACTGCTATGTCACTTTGACCAACGCCAGCTGTTTCTAATATTATTAAATCAAAACCAGACATTTTATACAAATCAATAACTTTTCGCGTAGCTTTTGAGATAGACATATTTGAACTTCTTGTTGCCATCGAACGCATATAGGCGTTTTTATGTGGCAGAGAGTTCATCCTAATTCTATCACCAAGAAGAGCACCTTTGCTTTTCTTGGTAGGGTCCACTGCTAATATACCAATTTTTTTGTCTTGATAGTTGTTCAAAAATCGTCTAAGCAACTCATCAATTAACGACGATTTGCCAGCACCACCTGAGCCTGTAAAACCAAGTACTTTAGTATCTTTTGAGAGCTTTTCAAAATACTTTTGAAACACCTCTTCATGATATGGCGTCCAACTATCTTGTGTTATGAGCTTTTCAACCAAGCTTATGGCTTTTGGAAGTGTTTTTGGCAAACTTTGCAGGTATTCTTCAAGCTTTTCTTCATCAAATGTCAAAAAGTCGCTTTGTTCAAGCATGTAATCTACCATGCCTGTTAAACCCATCTGCATACCATCTTTTGGTGAAAAAATCTTGCAAATGCCGTACTCTTGCAGTTCTTTAATCTCATAGGGGACAATAACGCCCCCTCCACCACCAAAAATATTGATATACTCAGATTTATTTTCTTTTAGTAGATCATACATATACTTGAAAAATTCAATATGGCCACCTTGGTAGGATGTTACAGCAATGGCATTTGCATCTTCTTCAAGTGCAGTTTGGATAATTTCATAAGCACTGCGGTTATGACCTAAATGTATAACTTCTGCACCACTATCTTGTATGATTCTCCTAAAAATATTTATAGAGGCATCGTGACCATCAAAAAGGCTTGTAGCTGTAACAAACCTTATATTATGTTTAGATGCATGCATAAAAAGCCTCCTAATTATTGTAGCTTAAACTCCCATGCACAGTGATAACCAGCATTCGTAATATCATCTGGAGGGCATTTTATTACGCTTGTTTTTATGCGATTATCAATTGTGCTTGCAAAATAACCATATTCAATAGTCCCAACGCTTTTACATGGAAAAAATGGTAAGTTTTTTCTCTGACGCGCCGATTGAACGCGGCATGAGGTCATTTTTAATATAAGCGTGTGATCGTCTAACCTTTCTATTGCTTGCTCATTTATGCGCCTATACATCCTAAAATTTAAAGCCTTTTCTAAACCATCAAGACCGCTATTTTGAGGCAAGTTAAGCCGCTCCATTATTCTTTTTGCCTCAATTTGCGTAAAATCTTTCCATGCTTCCTCGTCAAGCTTTATTGCAGCATCCATACCAAAGTGTGTTTCGACAGCCTGAAACCATAAACCGTCATGGGCAAGCCAGTTTTTTGCTTCATCCTCTATTACTTTTACTAACTCTTCTTTACTTAAACTATCCAATTCTGGGTATTTTGACATTAAACCCTCCTATTTTAATAGCATCTTTGATATTACTATCCTTTGAACCTCGTTTGTACCTTCATATATTTCTGTAATCTTGGCGTCTCTATACATGCGCTCTATTTCATACTCTGCTATATATCCATAACCACCGTGTATTTGAAGTGCTTCTTTGGTTACATATGTTGCCGTCTCTGAGGCGTAAGCTTTTGCCATTGAAGACTTTATTATAAGGTCATTGTAGCTTGCACCGTTTTTTAGATTGTCTTTTATCCATGCAGACTCATATACAAGCAGTTTTGCTGCTTCAATGTGCATTGCCATATCGGCTAATTTAAATTGTATTGCTTGAAACTCACTTAGCGTTTTGCCAAATTGCTTGCGCTCTTTGGCGTACTCTAGCGCTTTCTCGTAGGCTCCTTCTGCTATCCCTAAAGCTTGAGAAGCTATGCCTATTCTGCCACCATCCAAGCAGTCCATTGCAATTTTAAAGCCTTCGCTTTCTTTGCCAAGAAGATTTTCTTTTGGTATTTTGACATTTTCTAAGCTAAAGACAGAAGTGTATGTACCTCTTATGCCCATCTTGTCTTCATTTCTTTGAAGTTCTACACCTTCTGATTTTAGATCCAGTATAAATGCGTCTATGCCTTTGTGACGAAGTGATTTATCATGTGTTGCAATCAATATACCAAAGTCTCTATAACCACCATTTGTAACAAATATCTTATTGCCATTTGATACGTAGTAGTCGCCTTCTTTTTTAACCGTTGTAGATACATTTGCAGCATCAGAGCCAGCCTCAGGCTCAGTTAGCAAAATGCAGCCTATTTTTTGACCACTTGCAAGGGGCACTAAGTATTTTTCTTTTTGTTCTTTGGTGCCAAACTCGTATATGGAGTTTGCACACAGTGATGTGTGGGCACTTATAAGCACACCGGTTGAAGCACATACTTTAGAGATTTCTTCTACAGTTATTGCATAAGACAAAAATGAAAGCCCCGCTCCACCGTATTCTTGAGGTATATACACGCCAAAAAGTCCAAGCTCAGCCAAACCTTTTATTATGGAGTCTGGTATCTTGTGGTTTTTATCAATATCTGCTGCTATAGGCTTTAGCTCTTTTTGCGCAAAACTCCTTACGGTATCCTGAACCATTTTTTCTTCGTCTGTTAATTGGAAATTCATTTTATCCTCCCGTATAATTAGGTTTTCTTTTTTCTACAAATGCGCTTAAGCCTTCTTTGGCATCAACACTTGAAAATACTACACCAAACAAGCTTGCTTCATATCTTAGGCCATCTTCTTTTGATAGTCCAAACCCATCTACTATGGCTCTTTTGGCAAACCCAACGGCCAAAGGGGCATTCTTTTGGATTTGAACCGCAAGCTCTTTAGCTGCGCTTAAGAGCTCTTCTCTTGTTTGATAAATCTCGTTTACTATACCAAGCTCTTTTGCTTTGGCAGCATCTATCATCTTTGCACTAAATATAAGCTCTTTTGCTATAAGCTTGCCTGCTAGGCGAGATAGGTTTTGTGTGCCGCCAAAGCCTGGTAGTATACCAAGGCTTACTTCTGGGAAACCAAACTTAGCGTTTACTTGTGCAAAAATTATATCGCATGAAAGGGCTACTTCAAAGCCACCACCTAAAGCATAACCATTCACACAGGCTATATAGGGCTTGTTTGAGACTTCCATTAAGTGAAGCGTCTCTTGGCCCAGCCTTGCAAACTTAAGGGCTTCATTGGGTGTTAGCTTTTGCATGTATTCTATATCTGCACCTGCTACAAAAGCTTTTTCACCTGAACCTGTAACAATCACACACTTTATTGTTTTATCTTGCTCTACTTTTAAAAACGTTTCTTTTAGCTCATTTATTGTATCAATGTTTAAAGCATTTAGCTTATCTGGTCTATTTATGGTTAAATAGCCAGTGCCGTTTTTTGATTCAAACAATACATTCATAAAGCCCCCTTATTTTTTTGTGTAATCGTAAAAGCCGCGGCCGCTTTTTCTTCCTAAATAGCCAGCCTCTACCATTTTTACAAGCAACGGGCAAGGTCTATACTTTGAATCTTTAAAACCCTCATAAAGGACATTTTGTACAGCAAGACACGTATCCAAACCAATAAAATCAGCTAACACTAATGGCCCCATAGGCTGGTTTGTGCCAAGCTTCATAGCCTTATCTATGTCTTCAATAGAGGCTATACCCTCATAGTAGGCGTATATTGCTTCATTTATCATTGGTATAAGTATGCGGTTTACGATAAAGCCTGGGTAGTCTTTTGATAAAGCAGGGTTTTTGCCCAATGATTTTGCCAGTTCAAGTATCGTACTGTAAGTTTCTTCGCTTGTTGTAATGCCTCTTATAACTTCTACAAGCTCCATAACAGGCACTGGGTTCATAAAGTGCATGCCAATTACCTTATCTGGTCTTTTCGTTTGGAAAGCTAGTTTTGTAATGGATATGGAAGACGTGTTTGAAGCGATAATTGAGCCTTCTTTAACGATAGAGTCAAGCTTAGCGAAAAGCTCAAGCTTCAAAGCTTCATTTTCAGGTGAGGCTTCAATGCAAAAATCTACATCGGATACATCATTTAAGTTTGTCGTAGGTTTTATGTTCTTTAGTGTTGATTCAATCCGACTTTCTTCTATTACATTCTTTTTAGCCTGCCTTTTTAAGTTCTCTTCTATTATCTTTAGTGCTTTGTTAAGCTGAGTTTGGGCTATATCGTAGAGCACAACAGAGTAGTCGTGCAAAGCAAAAGCATGGGCTATACCATTTCCCATCTGACCTGCGCCCACAATGCCTACTTTTTTAATCATTGTAAACCTCCTTAAATGTTTTCAAAGATAGCTGCTACTGCTTCGCCGCCACCTATGCACAGTGTAGCTAGACCGTATTTTGCATTTTGTCTTTTCATTTGTTTTGTCAGCGTTGCAACAAGCCTACCACCGCTTGCACCAATGGGGTGACCCATAGACACCGCACCACCATTTACATTTACCTTATTGATATCAAGACCAAGCTGCTTTATAGCAATCAGTACTACCACAGCAAAAGCCTCATTTATCTCAAAAAGATCTATGTCTGCCAAAGATAAATTAGCCTTTTTGACGACCTTTTCTATTGCACCAACAGGAGCCTCTGGGAACTGCTGCGGTGGCAGCGAGTTTGTAGAGTAAGCAACAAGTCTAGCAAGAGGCTTTAGGTTGTAGCGCTTTAGAGCGTCTTTACTTGCTAACACACACAGCGCTGCACCGTCTGAGATTGTAGAAGAGTTTGCTGCAGTTACCGTGCCGTCTTTTACAAACGCACCCTTAAGTGTAGAAACTTTTTCAAATACCACTTTATATGGGTCTTCATCTTTATCAATAACTTTATCCCCTTTTTTGTCTTTTATCACAAAAGGCACTATTTCATCTTTAAATACTGTATCTTGAGCTTTCTGTGCTAACTTGTAGGACCTTATTGCATACTCGTCTTGTTCTTCTCTGGATATTGAGTGTTTCTTTGCCATATTTTCTGCAATGTTACCCATGTGTATATTATCGTATGGGTCCCATAAGCCATCAAAAATCATACCATCTATTAAATCACCGTTGCCCATGCGGTAGCCATACCTGGCGTTTTTTAAAACATACGGCGCTTTAGACATATTTTCTGCGCCGCCAGCTAGCACAATCTCACTGTCGCCAAGCATAATAGAACCAGCACCAAGCATAATGGCTTTTAAGCCAGAGCCGCAGACCTTATTGATTGTCATTGCATGCACTTTATAGGGAAGGCCTGCATAAATCATAGCTTGCCTTGCTGGAGCCTGACCCACACCACCACTTAGAACTTCTCCCATTATAATTTCGTCTACATCATCGCCTACAATATTTGTGTGCTTAAGCAGCTCTTTAATTACCTCACTTGCAAGCAATGGTGCTTCCACACCAGCTAGCGCTCCACCGAAAGAACCAAAAGGCGTACGTAATGCTTCTACCACGTAGACTTCTCTCATAAAACCTCCTTGTTTATTAAATTTATTGCTATCAGTTTAGTATCATTGGTATAATAAGCTAAAAAAATTACTATTATTTCCAAAAATTCAGCAAGAAGAAGGTCCGCTAAAAGTATATATTTATGGTTATATCTTTTCTTTTTCGTTTTTGAAAGTAATTTCTTGTTTTTAATTCTTTTTTTAAATTCACTCATAATACCTCCCCTTTACGTTAGTTTTACATACAAACTAACACAAAGGGGAGAGAAAGTCAAGTATAATTTAATAATTACCTATTTAGTTAATTTACTTGTTAGCATAGGTATAAACTCCAACAAATCAGCCGCTACAAATACATCTGCAACTTCTGCTATAGGTGCATCTTTGTCTTTGTTAATTGCGACAATGAAGTTTGATTTTTTCATACCAACCAAGTGTTGTATAGCACCTGATATGCCACATGCAATATAGAGTTTTGGGGCAACAGTCTGACCAGTTGTCCCAACCTGATAGCTCTCATCAAGCCAACCTGCATCTACTACCGGCCTTGAAGCACCAAGTTCTCCTTTTAGAGCTTTTGCTAAGCTTCTTACAATTTCAATGTTTTCTTTTTTGCCAACCCCTCTTCCAGCTGATATTATAACTTCGGCCTTTGTTAAATCAACGCCAGTTTTTTCTGCAACCTCATAGCCTTGAAACTCTAAATTTGTATCCTCTTCTGTGTAATCGAAAGGCTCAATTTGAGCAGTATTGTTTTTAAGCGGGGCAAATGCTCCAGACTGTAGAGTAAGGACAGCCTTTGGGGTATTGGGTTTTACTTTTCTTCTTAGCTTTGCGTTACAAAAAGGCACAATATACTCACCGTTATCTACATCTATGACTTCAGATATCTGGCCTGCCCTTAGGGCTGCTGCTAGCCTTGGCGCTAAGTCCCAGCCATATGAGGAGTGGCTAAATACAACTACATCTGGGTTTTCTTTTTCTACTAACTTTAATATCAAACCTTTGTGTACTTTGGGGTTATAATCTTTTGCCTTGCTTATATCTGCTATGTATACTTTGCCATCATACTCTGGCTTTACATCAAGTGGCGCTACCATAAAGCCCACTGAACTTGCACCAATTTTGTTTGCAAAACCCACAAGTTCATAGAAAGATTCATCTATGTGTCCATTTTTGTATTCACCGATTAATAGTGCTTTCATATCATACCTCCTACTACCTTAAAACCTGTGTTTTTTCTTTGAGTATACTTATTAGTTTATCTGCTACTTCATCAGCTTTGCCTTCAAGGAGTATACCGCCTTTTTTCTTTTCTGGTATATAGGCCTGCAGATTTACAACCTTTGGCTGTTCATTTAAAAGATCGTTTACATTTATAGTATTTAGTTCTTTCTTTTTTGCTTTCATGATATTGGGTAGTGTTGGGTATCTTACAGTATTTAAACCAAGCTGACAGGTTAAAATTACAGGCAACTTTACAGATATTTTTGCTTTTATGCCACCTTCTAGCTCTCTTTTAACATTTACTTTTGACTCTTGGTGCTCAAAACCAACAATAGTCGTTACACAATTATAACCTAATAATTCAGATAAAATGGGCCCTACCTGAGCAGAAGCCCTATCTTGAGACTGCATACCCAAAAAAACTATGTCAAAGTTTTTATCTTTCGCATAGTTTGCAATAATTGTAGCAATCTGAAGGGGATCCTTTTCATGAGAGTCATTATCCAGCACATGTACACCTTTATCTATCCCAATAGCTAGTGCTTTTCTTATGACTTCTTTAGTACGTTCCGGGCCAATAGAGAGTGCCACAACTTCTGCATTGCCTAGCTTTTCTTTAAGTCTAACTGCTTCTTCAATGGCATACTCATCGTACTCGTTGATTTTAAATGTTAGGTCTGATTGATCATACCATTGTCCATCACTTGAGATTTTAAACTTCGATTCCATATCTGGAACCTGTTTAATGCAAACCAAAATGTTCATGCTAACCTCCTTTTAAGAAAAACCTACTTAATTAAAATATTAACTATAAATATTTTACAATATCTTACGTAAATGTCAAGCCAAAATTTATTTATTTTTCTATTGACAAACTAGATTTAGTATGATAGATATAAATTATGATTTTTAACGTAAGAGTGAGTAGAGATGAATAACATTAACAATGAAGAATATTTTCAAATTGGAGAAGTTTCTAAAAAACTAGGTATAACTCCTAGAACTATAAGGTATTATGAAGAGTTTGGTTTGTTAGATCCCCCGCTGCGCATAGAAAACGGCATAAGACTATACTCTAATGAAGACATAAGGCGCATTAAATTTATTTTAAAATTAAAAGAGTTGGGCTTAACATTAAAAGAGATGTTAGAACTTGCAGATATTTATAACCAGCACAAGCAATCACTAATCATTATGCCAAAGCTAATTGAAATATTAGACGACCATATTGACAAAATTGATAGCAGAATTACTAAACTTGCATCTCTCAGAAATGACATTGTAGAATATAGAAAACGCATTTTAACCATAATTGAAGAAAATAAATAAAAGCGGGGGGTTTAAAATGAAGAGAGTATTGCTGGTAATGCTTGGCGTGCTTTTTTTGTCAAAATCTGCATTGGCAGTCAACGTAGAAGGTATAAATGTAAAGAACACATTGTTGGTAAATTCAAAACAATTACAATTAAACGGTTATGGAATAAGACATTATAGTTTCCTTGGTATAAAAATTTATATAGGTGCTTTATATACGCAAGAAAAGGTCCATTCAACAGAGCAACTTTTATCATCTAAACAAGATAAAGCAATTGTTATGTATTTTCTCTACCCAAATGTAAGTAAAAATAAGATAGTAGGTGCGTTTAAAGAAGGATTTAGAGATAATTTCTCTTCAATTTTAGGCACAAATGAAGAAAAAAGTTTTCTTGAACTGTTTAAGCATAGTGCAAAAAAAGGCGATTCGATTGAAATAGCTTTGCTAGAAAATGGCAACACACAAGTATATGAAAACAACTCTTTAATTGGCCAAATTCAATCACCAGAGCTTCAAAAAGCTATACTGATGGTTTACTTTGGGCCAAAGCCACCTGATAAATCAATGAAAGAGGGAATGCTTGGGAAATGATGGTAGAAATTCAAAAACGATTCAGTGATTTTGACATGTATGGTCACGTCAACAGCGTTGTGTATTTTTCTTACTTTGAGTATGCACGCATTCAGGCATTAGGAGAAATTTTTGAAAACGTTGCAGACACAATTTGGTTTGTAGTAGCAAAACAATCATGCGATTATTTAGAGCCTATTTTGTTTAAAGATCTAGTATTTGTCGAGATAAAAATTGCTAAAATTGGCAAATCAAGCTTTGATTTGGAATATATTGTAAAAAATGATCACAAATTATTTGCAAAAGGATTTACCACGCTTGTTGCAATAGATAAAAATACAAAAAAAGCTACACCTCTTAATCAAGATATACAAAACTACCTTTCAAAAATCTCCTAAACCCACTTGAAAAGTCCTGGGTTAGCAGGATTTTTCAGATTTAACTAATAAAATAATGAATTTAGGTTTTAACCTTTGACTCACCCCAAAGCTTATTTAGTACACTCAATGAAGCATTTTTAAAGTCGCCATTTAGTTCTTTTTCGATATATTCAAATCTCTGAACTATTTTATCTACTGACAAATGCAGAGCTTCTTGTGGATCAATATCAAAAAAACGAGCTAGATTTACCAAGCTAAAAACTACATCGCCTAACTCTTCACTTTTTTGCTCTTTCGTTTTAGATTTTTTTAACTCTTCTAACTCTTCGTAGATTTTACTAAAAATATCTTGAATATCCTCAAAATCAAAGCCAACCTTAGATAACCTCTTTTGAACTTTATAAGCCCTCAAAAGTGCTGGCATTCTTTTTGGTATGCCATCTAAGAGTGAATCCTTTTCTGTTTGCTTGATATCATCCCATTGAGATAAAACCTCTTCTTTAGTATTAAGCTGTTTTTCACCAAATACATGCGGGTGACGCCTTATTAGCTTGTTTATAAGGTTATCAACTACATCAACTAAACTAAACTCACCATTTTGATTTTTGATCACACAGTGAAAAATCACCTGAAGCATACAATCGCCTAATTCTTCTATAATTTTTTTATTATCATCTTCTTCTAAAGCTTCGTAAAGTTCAAAAGCTTCTTCTATTAAATCATTTTTTATGGACTGATTTGTTTGCTCTCTATCCCACGGACACTCTTTTCTTAAACGCTCAACAATTTTCACAAGCTCATTAAATTTTGCAGCATATACATCACACATAAAAACTCCTTATGGCTTGACAAATAAACGTTCATTTTGTATGAATTATACACGAAAGGAAAAAAAATGGAAAATTTTTTAAACCTCATTGAAAAATTCTATCAAGGAGAGATAAACGACTATTATTTGTATTTAAAATTATCTAAATCTCAAAAAGACGCAGAGCTAAAAAAACGTCTGTATGAGATTGCCCAAATAGAAAAAAATCACTCGCTATTTTGGAAAAAAATTGCCCTAAAATACAATTTAACACTAAAAGACAAAATAAACACACCTAAAATTAAAATCTCAGCTTTTTTGCAAAAAATTATATCTGCTGCAATCATTGTATCTTTGCTAGAAGCTGGTGAGAACTCAACTGTAAAAGAATACTACGACTTTTTAAAATCAAGTGCCCTGGATGAAAAAGAAAAATCAGTTTTGAAAAACATTGTTCTAGAAGAAATTGAACATGAAAGTATATTTAAAAAAGAATCAAAAAAATTTGGAGCTAACAATGTAAGGGATTTTATACTTGGCATGAATGATGGAATCGTTGAGATTTTGGGTACTGTAGCAGGGCTTAGCGCCGTATACTTTACAAATCCTTTTTTGGTTGGTATAAGTGGCTCAATCGTAGGCATTGCCGGAGCACTTTCTATGGGTATTGGCGCATTTATCTCTGTAAGATCTCAAAGGCAAATTGCCCAAAGTAAAAACGAAAGAAATGAGATGCTCTTTAGTGTTGCTCCAAAGCGCGCTTTTGAAGTACTAAAAGATGAGCTCATTGAGTCAAATATTGACGAAAATATAGCTACTGAAGTTACAAATAAATTGCAAGACTCTAAAGTTGACCTATCAAAATTTCTTACGCAAGAAGTAGAAGAAAATGAGATAAAATCGGGATTTTTTACAGCAATTGCATACTTAATTGGCGTGTTGTTTCCTGTCACACCGTTTTTTATCTTTAAAACTTCAATGAGTGCTTTGCCCTTCTCTATCTTACTTGCGTTTTTGGCATTATCCACAGTAGGGGCTATTGTATCAATTGTATCTGGCATATCTATTAGAAAAAAAGTATTCGAGATGGTTGCTTCATCATTTTTTGCAGCAGCGTTTTCTTTTGGTTTTGGAAAACTAATGCAAATCCTGTTTCATCTGAGTGCGTGATTGCTGTAATTCTAAATAGGCATTATATGCATTTTTACAATCCTGGTTTTCGTACATGAGTTTGCCGTAGTTTTGCTTGCAGTAATTAAATCTTTCAACACATTTTTGCGGATGAGATAAATAATATTCTTTAGAATGATACTCGTGACATGCGCTAAGCAAAAACGGCAAACACATAAGCATAATTAATTTTAATTTTTTTATCATTTTTTTACTTTAAAGATTGAGTTATATTGTTTAAATTTATTAAAATAGCACCCGCTCTCAACATTTTATTAATTGATTTTTTTTCATCATCTGGTTTAATATTTACAGCTTTTGAAGCATCTGATAAAAAAAACACGGTATAGTCTAAAGAAAGTGCATCTAAAACTGTTGCTTTTACACAATAATCCGTAGCAAGACCGCCTACAAATAAACGCCTAATTTTTAAATTTTTTAACTTGTTATCAAGGTCTGTACCATCAAAACCAGAATAAGCATCTTTATCGGGATTTGTTGCTTTTGAGATAATAATTGCGTTATCTGGTAATTTTAGCTCTTTATAAAACATTGAGCCAAATGTATTTTGAACACAATGAACAGGCCAAATACCTCCAAAATCTTTAAAGGATGAGTGATTTTTAGGGTGCCAATCTCGAGTTGCAAAAACTGGCCTATCGTTTTTTTTAACTAGTGCTATATAAATATTAGCTTTCTCTATAATACTGAGTGCATCCGGCACAGCCAAGCTTCCCGTGCAAAAATCATTTTGGATATCAACTAAAATCAATGCATCATTTTTAGCAATTGTCAATTTCATAATACCTGCCTACTCCAGTTTTTTTAAAAGACCCAAGGTGTAGTCTTTGCTGCACAACTCGCTAATACTTAATATTTGCCCTTCTTCTAACCGGGTAAGCAAATGAAATACTACAGCTATATCGCCTTCTTGCATTACAATGGCTACACGGTTGTATTTAATCTCAGCTTCCAAAAGATCACTCAAAAGCATTGCAGTTGCCTCATGACCCACAGCAGATATAAAGGTACTACTTTTAAGAATTTTCTTTGCCTGCAAAATAGTTATTCTTCTGTACCTAAATAAACCAAAATTTGTTAAAATAGGTCCGTTTAACACATATACCATAATGTGTATAGTAGCAAATTTCAACAGAATTTCAATATCAAAAAAATTTTTTGAAATTAAACTTTGCAAAAACACCATTACATAAAATAATGACAAATTTGAAATGCATAGCAAACGATTTATTTAAAAAAGCAAAAAATGTTGCAGATAAGTACAATTGCTGCTACAAAAGGAGGGCTATAATCAAAGGGTTTATAATTTGTTTTGCAAACGCAAGGCTATGTACTAAAAATTAAAAAATGCTTGACTAAAATTTTTAAAGCTACTATAATTTGTAAAATTTTGAAAAGGAGGTATGGCATGAAAAAAGTTTTAGCTATGTTGGTTGCATCAATGTTTCTAACTACTGCTCTTTCTCTTGGAGCAAAAGCTACTGAGGTAAAAAAAGTAGAAAAGAAAGTTGAGAAAAAAGTAGAAAAGAAAGCTCCAGCAGCTCCAGCTGCAGCTGCTAAAAAAGCTGCAAAACCAAAGATAGAAGGTTGCTAATCAACTACAAACAGGCGTTAGCGCCTGTTTGTTTTTACTTTTGTAGACGAATGTTGTATTTATGGATTCTGTAGTCTAGTTGCCTTAAAGTTAAGTTAAGTAGCCGCGCTGCTTTAGATTTTACAAAGCCTGTCTCTTTCAAAGCCATTTCTATATGTTTTTTCTCAATATTTTGTATTTGGCTAGGTAAATTTTTGTCATTTAGGTTATCTAATTCATATCTTCTTAGAGATACTTTCTGAAAAATGTAGGCTGGTAAGTGATTAATATGAATCATCTGATCATTCATTACAACAAGCCTTTCTAAAATGTTTTCAAGTTCTCTCACATTGCCAGGCCAGTTGTAATTAATTAACTCTATCAACGCCTCTTTGGAAAGCTGGATATTTTTGTTGTATTTTTCGTTGAATAACTTTAAAAAATAATCAATTAAAATTGGTATATCTTCTTTTCGTTCAACAAGCGGGGGGATTTTTATTGGTATCACATTTAACCTATAGTATAAATCTTCCCTAAATCTTCCTTCTTTGACAAGCTCAAATAGTTTTTTGTTGGTGGCTGCAATAATTCTGACATCTACAGAAATAGTTTCTAAACTACCAAGCCTTGAAAACTCTTTTTCCTGTATCACACTTAAAAGCTTTCCTTGTAATGACAATGGTGTATCGCCAATTTCATCCAGAAAAATTGTGCCTTTGTCTGCTATCTCGAACTTCCCTTTTTTTTGAGAAATTGCGCCAGAAAAAGCACCCTTTTCGTAACCAAAAAGCTCTGCTTCTAAAAGATTTTCAGGTATACTTGCACAGTTTATGCCAACAAACGCCTCTTTCCCCCTATTGCTCAGTTTGTGTATGACTTTTGCAACCAAGCTTTTGCCTGTACCGCTCTCGCCCTCTAACAGCACCGTAGAATCAACATTTACAACTTTTAAAATTGTGTTTTTTAAATTATTTATCTGCTTAGAAACGCCTATAATTTCTTTGATTGATGTTTTAAATTCTATTTTGTTTAGCAAAATCTCTTTTTCTTCCTCGAATGTTCTTTTTTGAAATTCTAGCTTTTCATTCATTTTTTGTGCAAAACCAATCAGAATACTTATCATTGATAATAGTTTAATTTCATTTTCGTATGATAAATTTCGCGTTTTCTCTTTATATACACCAAGCACACCTAACCTTTCTCCACCAATTTTAATAACAGTCCCAATAAAAACTACCTCAAAATCAAAACGGTTAAGCACGCCCATTTTATTCAAAAAAGATTTATTTTCTTTTGGATCGTATATGACAGCTGGTATTTCATTCTTAAATACGCTCCCTACAGTTCCCTCGCCTACCTTAAATACACCTTTATATTTTTCTTTTTTTAGCAACCCAAAGCTTTCTTTAATTTCTAATGTATTTTCAATAGGATTGTATAAAGCAATAAAGCTTGCAGGTATATCTAAATAAGAATAAAGCAATTTCAGTATACTTTTAAAGGCATCTTTTATATTATTTTGTCTGCTTAACACTTTACTTACTTCATGCACTATGCTAAAATAGTTTTCATTGATATTAATACTTCTCATTGTAAACAATTATACAATTTTGTTAACAAAAATACAAGGTTTTAAACATTACACACATGACAAAACGCTCTAAAAATAAGCAACATAATAAAGGAACGTTTTTTGCTTAACGTAAATTAATTATATTTAGGAGGTATTTTATGTCAGTTGAAAAAGTCTTAAAACTTATTAAAGACGAAGAGGCAAAAATTGTTGATCTGAGGTTTGTAGATTTGCTTGGTACATGGCAGCACTTTAGCGTACCAGCGCATGTAATCGAAGAAGACACCTTTACAGAAGGTCTAGGATTTGATGGTTCGTCAATTAGAGGCTGGCAGTCGATCAATGAAAGTGATATGCTGGTTGTGCCAGATGCACAAAGCGCATTTTTAGATCCATTCACAGAAGTAACAACACTTAACTTGATATGCTGCATACTCGATCCGATTACAAAACAGCCATATCCCAAACACCCACGCTATATTACATACAAGGCCCAAGAGTATCTAAAATCCACAGGTATTGCAGATACGGCTTTCTTCGGACCAGAGTTAGAGTTTTTTATACTTGATAGTATAAGGTATGATATCAAGCAAAACGCAAGCTACTACTTCCTTGACTCCCAAGAAGGCATATGGAACTCAGGCAAAGATGAAGAACCCAATTTAGGCTACAAAATTAGAAACAAAGAAGGCTATTTCCCTGTCGCGCCCACAGACAGCCTACAGGATTTGCGCACAGAAATGATACTAAACCTTGAAAAAGTTGGCATAGAAGTAGAAACTCACCATCACGAAGTAGCCACAGCAGGTCAGTGTGAAATTGACATGAAGTTTTCTACTCTTTTGGATATGGCTGATAAGGTATTAAAGTACAAATACATAGTAAAAAATACAGCCGCTATGTATGGCAAAACAGTAACGTTTATGCCAAAGCCCATATTTGGGGACAACGGCACGGGTATGCACTCACATCAAAGTTTATGGAAAGATGGCAAACCATTGTTTGCAGGAAACCTTTATGCAGGATTGAGTGAACTTGCAATGTATTATATGGGAGGCATTATAAAGCACGGAAAAGCCATAGCAGCCTTTACAAACCCTACAATCAACTCATATAAAAGGCTTGTGCCGGGGTTTGAAGCACCCATTAACCTAGCTTATTCTTCAAGAAATAGAAGCGCAGCGCTAAGGATACCAATGTACTCATCATCTCCAAAAGCAAAAAGGGTTGAAGTAAGGTTTCCAGACCCCAGTGCAAACCCATACCTTGCATTTTCTGCAATGCTAATGGCGGGCATAGATGGTATAATTAACAAAATTGACCCAGGAGAACCACTTGATAAAAACATATACGATTTGCCCCCACAGGAGTTAGCAAATGTCCCAAAAGCGCCTGCTAGCCTAGAAGAAGCCCTTCAGGCTTTGGAAGATGACCATGAGTTCTTACTAAAAGGTGATGTATTTAGCGAAGATCTCATTCGAACATGGATAGACTATAAGAAAGAAAAAGAATTAAAACCCTACAGTATGTCTATCAATCCTCTTGAATTTTTCATGTACTTTGATGCATAGCAAGTCTATGTCTATAGCAGCCACAAGGTCAAACCAGACTTTGTGGCTTTCTTTTGAAGTTTCAGAATGTAAAATTGTAAAGAAATTTTTTGAATAAAGCCCAAAAATGACTAAAAAGGCAACAGATCCTTCCAAGCGAAGGACCTGTTTTTTTCAAGTCTTAAACTTACCTACAACAGATAACAGACCATCAGATATTGTCTTTAGGTTTTGAGCATTAGCTGAGATAGACTCTACTGCCTTTGCATTTTCTTCTTGAGCTTTGCTGATTTCTTTTACCTGCATCTCAAGCTCTGAGACTGTAGAAGAAAGCTCCTGTGTTGCAGCAGATAGGGAGTTTACCTGATCTGAAACATTGGCGATTTTATCTGATACTGTCTGGACACTGTCTTGAGTTTGGGCAATGGCATCTGCTTTTTGTTGTGTATCTGATTGGGTTTGGTTCATAACGCTTACTACTTTTGAAGTTTTTTCCTGTATGGATTTTATGATTGCTGCCACTTCGTCTGTAGCTTTTTGTGTTTTTTCTGCAAGCTTTCTTATCTCATCTGCAACTACTGCAAAGCCTCTGCCGTGCTCACCTGCACGGGCCGCTTCAATGGCAGCGTTCAATGCAAGGAGGTTTATCTGATCTGTTATATCGTTTATTATCTTTAGAATGTCTCCTACTTTCTTTGAAGCTTCTCCAAGGTCATTTACATCAAGACTTGCTTTTGAGATAGAATTGGATAGCTCTCGGATTGCTTCTACATTGAGCTGGATTTCTTTTACCATCTTGTCTGTAATCTCTTTTGCTTCATCGGAAGATACTCTTATGTCTTCTGTAGAGCGGGCTATGCCAGATAGGGCGTTTGCTGTATCTTCTGTTGCATGTGATATCTCTTTTGTGTTTGATGAGACCTGCTCACTGGATGCAGAGATTTGAGCTGCAGATGATGCAAGTGAGTTTGTGGAAGATTGAACCTCTGTGGCTTTTGATAGTACCTCTTGCACTATACCTTTAAGCGTAGAGATAAATTTGTTTAAGTGGTCTGTGAGCTCACCAAACTCATCATTTGACTGCTTGGGCAGTACAATAGTTAAATCACCTCCGCCTTTGGCAAGTGTGGAGACAGTGGAGTTTATATGCTTTAGGGGGATGAAAATTTTATTAAATAAAACTCTCCAGACAATTATAACTACAACTAGCATAATAATCATTGCTGCGCCTATTATAATAATTGTTAGCATCATAGTGCTTTCCATATTATGCTTAATGTTATCAAAATTTTTGCTTTCTTTTACAATTAAGTCTAAAACAAAAGATCTAGATTTGCGCCAGGTAGGTGTTTCTTTGGTTACAAGTAAACTGTATGCTTGTTTTTGTTTACCAGACTCAGCCAAAGATTTAACCTGTAGTTGAAGCGCATCGTCTTTTGACAGCATTTCTTTTAGTTTTTGAAGTTGTAATTTTTGTGAAGAGTTTGCAGTACTGAAACATTTATCAAAAGATTTATTCATAGACTCAGTTGCATTTTTATAATTTTGCATAGCCTTTGTGTCATTTGGGTTCAAAAGAATATTTCTTATTGCTTGACCTTTTTGCAAGCCTTGGGCGTAGATGTTGTTAATATTATTTGAATACACAATCTGCTTATCAAGCTGAGTTATTGTGTCTTTGAGATTTAAGCCAGCTATACCAATAACTGTAAAAAACACTAAAGCGCTAAAAAAATAAAAACCGTTTGAAAAATTCAATAGCTTTTTAATGCTCATATATACTACCTGCTTGTTCAGCAATAGCCTCTATTTCTACAAGCGCATCTTTTGGCAAAGCAGTAACGCAAATGGCTGAGCGTGCTGGTGGATTATTTTTAAAAAACTCAGCATATACCTCATTAATTAAAGAAAAGTCTTCTTTTTGCGTAAAAAATATAGTCACCTTTACAACTTTCTCTAAACTAGAACCTGTGCTTTCTAAAATTGCCTTTAAGTTTTCCAACACTTGCTTTGTTTGTTCTTTTGTGGTTAAAGGCATATTAGCCTGATTATCTATACCCAATTGACCTGAAACAAAAATAAAACCGCCTGCCATTATAGCTTGCGAATACGGACCTATTGGCTTTGGAGCTTTGTCAGTAAAAATAACGTTTTTCATTTAAACCTCCATTAATATGAATGTAGAGTATATTAAATTTGAGTATTATTGTCAATAAAGGCCTTAAGGGCGTTTTAGCAGTAAGCCTTAAGACCTTTATGAAAGTGGGGTTTACTTTGCAATAATAGGAATATTGTAAACACGGGAGATTTCTGCCATCGAGCCATCGTAATCGCTAACTAGCTTTGTATCCAGCATAGCTTGTCCAATAAACCACAAACCGCTTGCCAGATGGCCTGTGTTGCAGTAAGAAATAATTGGCTTATTTATATCAACATCAGCATTTTTTAAAATTTGTTCGATTTGGGATTTTGGTTTTATAACCCAGTAGTTTTTCTCTTTCTGCATAAAATTAGCAACATACACCCACTTTGCGTCTTTTAAATGACCAAACCTTGCAAGTCTTTTATCTTTTGTATCTTTTCCGGTAAATTGATCATAGTTTCTTGCATCTACAAACTGTACAAGGTTTTCATGATTTAGTCCCCACTCAACAAACGGCAAAAAAGAAAATACTGTGGTTCTATTTCTATTAATCACAAAATTAGACTTTGGCAGTCTAAATTCACCTTTTGCAATAGGTCTTCCTTCATCGACCCACTTTTGATACCCTCCATCCATATAGTAAATATCTTTTACACCAGCCCAGTATAAAATGGCAGCAACACGCGTTGCGTTTGTTAAAAAGAATTGAGGCTTGTCGAAATTCTCACCAGAATATACAACATAGGAAGCATTTTCTTTTAAACCAAAATCGGACAATTTTTCTTCCAGTTGTCTGTTATAGGAAACCAACCCTACCACATCGCCTCTTTTTACGCTTAACATAGCATTTGTAAGATTAACTGCATTGGGCAAGTGGCCATTTAAGTAATCTTTATCCGCTCTTGTGTCTATTACAATAACGTTCTTGTTGTTTTGCAAAAGTTGTGCTGCTTGTTGCGTTGTAATTACCTGAAGTTTTGCAAACGCCAGATTGAAAAAACCAAAAAACAAAGTGACTAAAATGGTCATAAACGACTTGCGGAACATAGAAAACCTCCTCTTAAAAAATAATTTAGTTATATAATAACTGAGTTATTATATTTGTCAAGTACTTTAATAGCCTATTTATTTATTGCTTTTGTTGATAGTAATCTAAAGCTTTTTTTGTGGCAATTTGGCCAATCTGTATTAGCTGCTGAGCTTTATGAAAGTCATATACTTTGCAGATGCTTTGTGGAATTTCTATTAAAATGTCTACTTTGTTTTCTGCTAGCCTATAGGATTTAAGTAAATTTTGCATAATGTCTAAGGATATTGCTGCCACATCAAACATAGAATACCGATTTTGTGAGTTTTTCCCAATTTTTTTTGAAATTTTCTGAAACTGCGCAAACAGAGAATTTTGCCTTTCTTCTTCATCTTGGGTAATGTAAACATCATATTTTGTTTTAGTATTGGAGTTTATATCCACAGCAATTACATAATCGCTTTGAGCATTTTTAAGTGCACCAACAGGTAGGTTATTCAATATCCCACCATCTACATACAAGTGGCCATTAGCTTCAACAGGGTAAAATATTGATGGTATTGCGCTTGAAGCTCTTATGGCAAAAAGCAAATTACCTTCTTGAAACCAAACCTCTCTTTTGCTAATAATATCCACACAAACAGCACAAAACTTTATCGGTAGATCTTCAATTAAAGTATTTTGACCAATCATTTCTCCCAAAACACTAAAAAGTTTATCAGTGTTAATTAAGCCACCTTTTCTTGAAAAACCTAGTAAATTAATAATATCATGTTGATAAAGATTTTTTACCCATTTTTCATATTCATCTAATTTATTTGCTGCAAACATGGCACCTACCACAGCACCCATTGAGGTACCTGCTATAGCATTTATTTTAAAACCATTGTTAATAAGCTCCCTAATAACACCAATATGTGCATATCCTCTTGCAGCTGCGCCACTTAGAGCTAATGATACCGTTTTCATAATAAGTACAAAATATAATTTTTTTTCGCTATAGTCAATTTTTTGACAAAAGGCCACTAATGCCTTAAACTATAAAAAGCAGGTGGTTTATGAAAATTTTGATTTATGGAAGCGGGGCTTTAGGCCTATTGATGGGATATCATTTAAAAAAAGAAAACGACGTATTCTTTATCGGAAAAACAGCAATTCAAAAAACCTATAAAATAAAGAAAGGACCAAGCATTATTGAACATACATTTGATATTAAAGACAAGTTAGACAGCACCTATGATTGTATTATTCTTGCAACAAAATCTTTCGATGTTGACAAAGTCTTAGAAAATATTTTAAAAGCAACACGCAATACGCCAATCTTAACAATTCAAAATGGTATATATGTTGAAGAACTATTATTATCAAAGTTAGACAAAAGCCTTATTTTTCCTATTGCAAGCCTTATTGGGGCAACAAAAAATGAAGATACTATAAATAACTTTATGGACAATGGCCAGAAGTTAGGCTATTTCGAAGATAGGCAAAAAGCACTATTATTTGCACAAAATTTCAATAAATGTGGCCTAAACACGGCAGTTGTTGATAATATCATGAGCGAAAAATGGTGGAAATTTATCTTTTACTGTAGCTGTGCCACAATAAATGCACTAACGGGTATCAAAAGTTTTGATCACGATGACTTAGAGTTTTCATCAAAATTAGCAAAGGAGATTGCAGTTGTATTTAGTGGCTCTTATGGTTTGGATTTGGACATAATTGCAAAACAGGTTATAGATTTTGCAAAAAATTTTAAACCAGATACATGGAAGGCCAGTGTTGGCGAAGATTTAAGAAAATGCAAAAAGACAGAAATTGATTATCTAAACGGTTATGTTGTTAAAGTAGCAAAACAAAAAGACAAAAGCGCTCCGTACAACGAAAGTCTTTACAATATCGTTAAAATTCTGGAAAAAACAAAACTCTATGCTGGGATTGTTTAAAGCAAAATATTCATATTTGTGCTAAAAAAGTAAAAATCTCTAGCGCCTACAAATCTCTCTACGGTATTGCCGTTTTTATCAATTAGGATCGTAGTGGGGGTATAGGCTATGCCACCTAGTTTTGATAAATCTGATTGGTTTATTGTATATATGGGATATTGAATTTTATAATAGTTTATAAATGAATGAAGACCATCTGAATTTAAACTAATACCAATAATTTTTACATTGTTGTTGTTTTTATAGTGATCGTATAGCTTATTTAAAGAAGGGATCTCTTCTTGACATGCAGGACAATCTGTTTGAAAAACATTTATCAAAATAACTTTCCCTTTTAAAGAAGATAAATTTATACTTTGTGTATTTTCACCATTTAAGTGAATATCCAGATTTTTGTTCGTGCTGCAAGAGGCTATAACAAAACCTAGCAAAAAAAGCAAAAACCACTTTACCTTTAACATGCTATGTGAATAATATCATATTGTCTTGAAGAATACAATAATTTTTGATATAAGATTTAGCGGGAGGTTCAATAAATGATTAATTACAGAAATATTATACTTTGGCTTGCCATAATTGTAGCAACCATCATACTGTTTAACATATTTAACAAATCACAATATAGCCAAAATCAAATGAGCTATAGTGAATTTATTAATGCAGTTAATTCAAATACGGTTAAAAAAGTTACAATAAAAGACGATAAAGAAATTTATTTTTCTATTAACAGCGAAAATTTTAAAACCTATATTTTGCCATCGAGTGGTCAAAGTGTCATTGATTTATTAAGCAAACATAATGTGAAAATAGATATAGCTCCAAAAGAAAAAAATACAATGCTTGATATATTTTTGATGTACTGGGCTCCTATGATTGTCTTTTTATTGCTATTTTTCTACTTTTCAAACCAAATGCAAAAAGGCGGAAAAGTTTTATCGTTTAATAAAAGCAACGCTCAGCTTATAAATTCAGACAAAAACCCTATTACATTCAAAGATGTAGCGGGTGTTGAAGAGGCAAAAGAAGAACTCCAAGAGATAATAGAGTTTTTAAAATACCCCAAAAAATTTATCCAACTTGGCGCAAGAATACCAAAAGGTGTTTTGCTTGTAGGGTCACCTGGCACTGGCAAAACTTTGCTTGCAAGAGCTGTGGCAGGTGAGGCAAAAGTACCTTTTTACAGTATAAGCGGTTCTGATTTTGTAGAAATGTTTGTAGGTGTTGGTGCAAGCAGAGTAAGAGACTTATTTGCTCAAGCCAAACGCTCAGCTCCATGTATAGTATTTATCGATGAAATTGACGCTGTAGGCAGACAACGTGGTGCAGGCATCGGAGGTGGGCATGACGAAAGAGAACAAACACTCAACCAATTGCTTGTAGAAATGGACGGTTTTCAAACGCATGAAAGTGTAATTATAATGGCTGCAACAAATAGACCAGATGTTTTAGACCCAGCTTTACTCAGACCTGGCAGATTTGATAGAAGAGTAATTGTGTCAAAATCAGATGTAAAGGGAAGATTAGAAATATTAAAAGTTCATACAAAAAATATACCTCTTGCAAAAAACGTTGATCTTGAAATTATTGCTAAGTCTACGCCTGGGTTTTCAGGAGCAGACTTAGCCAACCTTGTTAATGAAGCTGTGCTTTTTGCTGCTAGAAAAGATAAAAAAGAAGTTGAGATGGAAGACTTTGAATTGGCTAAAGATAAGGTACTTATGGGTCCAGAAAGAAAAAGCGTAATCATAAGCGATGAAGAAAAAGAAATCACAGCGTATCATGAATCTGGTCATGCTATCGTTGCAAAACTTCTACCAAAAACAGATCCTATACATAAAGTAACGATAATACCGCGTGGCATGGCGCTTGGTATTACACAGCAGCTGCCAGAAGGAGATAAATATACATACGACAAAGAATATCTAATTAACAGAATATGTGTACTTTTGGGTGGCAGAGTATCAGAAGAAATAATGTTAAATACTATTACAACAGGCGCTGGTAACGATATTGAAAGGGCAACAGATATCGCAAGAAAAATGGTTTGCGAGTGGGGTATGAGTGATCTTGGTCCTTTAAATTACGCTACAAACAAAGATGAAGTTTTTTTAGGAAGAGAAATTGCAACCCATAAAGATTTTAGTGAAGATACAGCACGATTGATAGATAGAGAAATTAAAAGAATCATCGATGATGCATACCAAATTACAAAAAATATTATTTTACAACACAAAGGACACATTGTAAAAATGGCTCAGACTCTACTTGAAAAAGAAGTTATCACGTTAGCAGATATTAATGAAATACTAAAGGAACCCCAAAGTGAAGTTTGATTTGATAAAAATAAGCTCTAAAGACCAAGTAAAAAAAATAATGAAAAATATAAATGCCGACGATATTGGTATTGAACTAATGATTAACAAAACCCTAAACCTTTCTTTTTTAATTTATGAGTGTGATTTTTATATAGCAAATATTTTAAAACAAGAAGCTCTTGCTAGTGGCATTGATGCATGTGTATCAAAAGACACAATAACAGCAAAGGTTACTAAAACGGATTGTCTTGTTTTTGGAGATGTAAAAAAACTTTATACACTGGCCAATAAATTAACAAAACAAAACTTTAAAGATTTAAGAGAACTAGGCAGTAAGCTCAAACAGCAGCTTGATGCATACTTTGGTAATTTTTTGTGGCAAGTAGGCGAAAAAACCTTTGACTTAACAAACAACTATTTAATCATGGGTATATTAAATGTTACACCTGATTCTTTTTATGATGGCGGTAAATATGATACTGTTAGCAAAGCTTTGTTTAGGTGCGAGCAAATATTAAACGAAAGAGTTGATATTATAGATATAGGTGCGATTTCAACAAGGCCATTCAGCCAAATAGTTTCAGTAGATGAAGAAAAAAGGCGTTTGCTCCCTGTGCTGGAAGCAATTAAAAAAAGATTTTCAGACGCAATTTTATCTGTTGATACATTTAATTCAAGCGTTGCAAAAGAGGCGTTCAATTATAATGTTTCTATAATAAACGATATAAGCGGTTTTACCTTTGATGAAAAAATGAGTGAGTGTATTTTAGAGTGCGATTTCAGTTGCGTAATAATGCATATTAAAGACAAGCCAAAAACAATGCAAGAAAATCCAAGCTACTCTCATTTAATTACAGAAATTAATGACTTTTTTGATAGTGCAATGCAAAAATTATCAAAAAACAATTTTGATACAAAAAAAATTGTTTTGGACCCAGGCATTGGTTTTGCTAAAACCACACAACATAACCTTGAGATAATAAAAAACATTGAAAGCTTTAAAATATTTGGCAGACCAATATTAATTGGTTTATCAAGAAAAAGTTTTATAGGCAATATTTTAAATAAAGATGCAAATGAACGTCTATTTGGTACAATTGGAGCAAATGTTGCAAGTTATTTTCACGGTGCGCGCATTTTTAGAGTTCATGATGTAGCCGCAAACAAAGAAGCGCTTGAATTAGTTTACCAGTTAAATAAATAAAAACAGCAAATGCGTTATAAAAGCCAGTATTGAAGCAATAAGTATACTAGATAAAGTAATAATAAGCGTACCTTTTAGCTTTATTTCCCTATAAAGTGTTGAAATTGTAGCAAGACATGGTATGTAAAACATTACAAATATTGTAAATACAAAAATTTGCTCAACTGTAAGTACTTTTGAAACCATAGCAATTGAGCTTAAGCCTAATGCTTGAGCAAGCATAAGAAGCGTTAATTCTTTTTTAAAAATGCCAAAAATAAGCACTATACCAACCGATATTGGCAAACCCAAAAGCCCCATAAACGGCATAAAAGCGTAATTTACATATTTTGCAAAGTTAAAATAATCAATTAATGCAAGCACAATACTACCACCAACCAATAGCGGTATTGCTACATAAACAAAATCTTTGATTCTATACCAAGTTTTAACAACAGTGGTTTTTATGGTAGGTGTTCTATAAGGTGGTATATCAAACAAAATTTCAGGGTTTACGCCTGGTAAAAATTTTTTTAAGACAACCCCAGCAAAACCAATTACAATTAAATTAAGCAAATACAGCAAAATTGCATATAATGGACCTATAAAAAAAGCCACAAGTCCCATGATTACGGTAGTTCTTGCAGCACACGGCACAAGCGTAGCCAAAAAAGCACTGATAAATTTTTCTCTTTTATCTTTGATAATTCTTGTTGCCATAACGGCTGGCACACTGCATCCATATCCCATAATAAACGGTATTACGCTTGTTCCGTGAACACCAATTTTGTGCATTAAAGAATCCATTAGAAAAGCTATGCGTGATAAATAACCACTATCTTCAAGTACGCTAAGTATTACAAAAAAAGGCACCAAGTACGGTAAAGCAATACCAATAGCTGCACCAATACCATCAACTCCACCTTTTGTTACTGACAATAAAAAAGCATTGTGGATGTTTTTAGAAAGATAGTCTTCTGTAAAAGTAAAAAATTTATCAATCAAACTCTCAAATGGAGAGCCACCTTCAAAAACTATAAAAAAAATAGCTATAAATATCAAAAATAAACTTACATAGCCCCATATGGGATGTAATAAGATTTCATCAATTTTTTCACTTAAGGGTAAGCCTTGCGAATCTTTCACTTTCGCGCTATATTCAAATATCTCAAGACATAAAGCGTGTCGCTCTTTTGTTATTTCAACACCGTTATTCAACAAAACCCGTGTGGCCTCAAGTAAATTTTGACACTTAGGGTACCAGCTGACAATTTCCTCACATGCAGAAAAACCCTCAATAGCCTTAATTGCAATAAGTTTTGGAGGCAATATTAGGTTACTTGCTTGATTTTCTAAACATTGTTCTAAATTTTGAATTAAACTCTCTATCCTCTTTGAGTAAATACACTTTTTTATTGGTGGATTAGCTTTTAGGGCAGCGTTTATTAAATCTTTTATACCTTTAGCTTGCTTTGCTATAACTGGCACAACTTTAACACCGATCGAATCTTCAAGTTTAGTAATATCTATATCAATACCTTTTTTTTTTGCCTCATCCATCATATTTAATGCCACAACCATAGGCTTATTTAAAGAAATAAGCTCCAGTGTAAGCTCTAAGCCTCTTGTAATGGTAGATGCATCTAAAACGTTTATTATGCAATCAAAATCCACGCTTGATAGGGCTTTGACGCTTTCTTTTTCTGCATCATCATACCAGCTCAATGAGTATGTTCCAGGCAAATCCACAAGTTCAATGGATTTATTTTGAAAATAAAATTTCCCTATTGTATATGATACTGTAGCACCAGGAAAGTTTGCACTTATGCTTTTGTAGCCTGCAAGCTGATTGAATATAGTACTTTTACCACAATTAGGCTGTCCAATTAATGCTAACTTCATACCTTTTCTACTATTATTTTTTTAGCTATGCCTCGTCCTAAAACAACATCACTGCTTTCAATTGATACAATTAAAGGTCCAGAAAATGGAGCAAGACGTTTGATTTTTAAAACAACACCAGGTATTATACCTAATTGCAATAGCCTCTCTTTAGACCTGCATCCAGCATCAAAACCCACTATCCTCACTTCTTGCGAAACTTCACAATCTATCAACCTCATACGATAATTTATATATTAAGCAAATGCACTTGTCAACTGCGTTTATTGAGTAGTTGACAATTTTAAAAAATAGTGCATTATTTTGTAGTGTTTGGGAGATTGTTTTGAGCGCAAGTATAATTTTGGCATTGCCTGTTTTATTGCTAGCAATAGTAATCCACGAAGTATCACATGGTTATGTAGCTTATCTTTTGGGAGATTCTACAGCAAAAAGAGCAGGAAGGCTTACATTAAATCCAATAGCCCATATAGATTTATTTGGCACAATACTTTTGCCAGCACTGTTAATATTTGTTCATTCTCCTATACTCTTTGGCTGGGCAAAACCAGTGCCAGTAAACTTTTATGCTCTAAAAAACCCAAAAAAAGACTCAATTTATGTAGCAATTGCTGGTCCTGCATCAAATGTTTTAATGGCGCTTTTTTTTACATTGGTGTATTGGCTAACTTCTACTGTTAATCCCGCTAATATTTCTATTTTCATTGAAGATTTACGTCTTATGTGTTTATATGGCGTCCAAATTAACATTATATTTGCATTGTTTAATTTAATCCCAATTTTGCCTCTAGATGGTGGCAGAGTACTTGCGGGGCTACTTCCAATAAAGCTTTCATACAAATACTCAAAATTAGAACAATATGGCATGTATATTGTAATATTGCTTCTTTTTCTTGGAGTTTTAAACTTTATAGTTTCTTTATCAAATCCAATTGTTAGTTTTTTATTAGGAGGCTAAATGTCAATAGTGCTAAGCGGTATGAGACCAACCGGCAAACTTCATTTAGGAAATTTGTATGGAGCTTTGCAAAATTGGATAAATTTGCAAGATAAATATGAATGCTATTATTTTGTGGCAGATTGGCATGCCCTTACTACAGGCTTTAACGAATCAAAAGAAATCTATAATAATACACTTGAGATGATTATAGATTGGCTAGCATTTGGGCTTGATCCTCAAAAAACCACCTTATTTATACAATCGCTCGTAAAAGAGCACGCGGAATTATTTCTATTACTATCAATGATCACACCTGTTGGTAAATTAGAACGCGTACCTTCCTATAAAGATCAAATTGCTCAACTTGGAGAAAGCAGAACTGCAAATTATGGCTTTTTAGGCTATCCTGTGCTAATGAGTGCAGATATTATTATTTACAAAGCAAACTACGTACCAGTAGGCATAGACCAGCTAGCGCACCTTGAATTTACAAGAGAAATCGTCAGAAGCTTTAACCATTTAGTTCAAAAAGAAGCATTTATTGAACCAGAACCGCTTTTGAGCGAATTTCCCAAAATACTTGGTACAGATGGAAGGAAAATGAGCAAATCATACGGCAATGCAATTTATCTAGCAGATAGCGAAGAACAAACAGTCCAAAAAATCAAAACCATGTTTACAGATCCACGCAGAATTAGGAAAACTGACCCAGGCGTTCCAAAAGAATGTGGCGTTTTTATGCTTCATAATATTTTTACTGACTCTCAAGTTTACAACGAAATAGAGACTTCTTGTACAAATGCATCTATTGGCTGCACGGATTGCAAAAACATGCTCATCAAAAATCTAAACAACAAATTAAGACCTATTAGAGAAACAAGAAGATATCTCCAAGAAAACAAGAAAAACGAGATTATAGACAACATAAAAGAATCTAGCAAAACCGCTTCTTTAGTTGCTAAAGTTACGCTCGAGGCTGCCAAAGAAGCGATTTTTGGCAATTATTTAGGATGATTTAAAAACACTCTGTCTATAAAATTTGTATCGTAGGTATTATTTATAAAATCTTGAGAATTTAGTATTTTTTGAAAGAATGGTATATTTGTTTTTATACCTTCTATTTTAAACTCACTTAATTTGTTTAACATTCTTAAGCGGGCTTCTTCGCGTGTTTTGCCGCTTACAATAAGCTTTGCTATCATCGAATCATAATAGGGGCTTACATTGTAACCACAATAAATATGGGAATCTACGCGTGTATGCGAACCTTGTGGCATAAACAAAAACTTGATCTTACCAGGTGATGGTATGAATTTTTCTGAATCTTCTGCGTTAATTCTGCACTCTATTGCACAGCATTTTGGTTTCAGCTCTTCTTGCTTAAAAGACAATTCATAGCCATAGGCTACCATAATTTGCTCTTTTATTAAATCCACATCATAGACCATCTCACTTACTGGATGTTCCACTTGAATACGTGTATTAATCTCAATAAAGTAAAAATTTTTATATTCGTCAAATAAAAATTCCAGTGTACCAGCATTCCAATATTTCAAAATAGAAGCTGCCTTAACGGCTGTTTCTAAAAAATCTGCCCTTTTTTGATCGTCTAAATAAGGACTTGGAGACTCTTCCAGAACCTTTTGATGTCTTCTTTGAAGTGTACAGTCTCTTTCTCCTACATGTACAATATTGCTAAATTTATCGCCAATAATCTGAGCCTCAATGTGTCTTGGGTGTTCTATAAATTTTTCTACATATATATCTTCTCTGCCAAATGAGCTTTTAGCCTCACTTTGTGCAGCATTGAATTCATTGACAAGCCCATTTTCGTTGCGCACAATCCTCATACCTCTGCCGCCACCGCCCCAAGAAGCTTTTAATAATATCGGGTATCCTATTTCGTTTGCGACAGATTTTAATTCATCAATATTTTTTACAGCACCATCGCTTCCTGGTATTGTAGGTATACCGTTTTCATTTAATATTTGCTTTACTTTGGACTTATCCGCAAGGCGTGCAATAGTGTCTTCATCTGGCCCAATAAAAACTACATCTAAATCATTGCAAATTTTAACAAACGTTGGGTTTTCGCTCAAAAAACCATACCCTGGGTGAACTGCGTCTGCACCAGAATTGTGAATAGCTTGAGCTAAAGAAAATAAATTAAGGTAGCTCTGCATTGATTGGGCTGGACCTATGCAAATAGCTTCATCTGCAAGCATAACGGGTATTGAGTCTTTATCTTCAACAGAATAGCCAATGCAAGTTTTAATACCAATCTCTTTGCATGCTCTAAGTATCCTTAGGGCTATTTCTCCCCTATTAGCAATAAATATTTTCTTAAACATACTTTTTTAGCTAACCTTTCTAACCAAAAATAAAGGTTGGTCAAATTCTACTTTTTGAGCGTTTTCAACAAGAATCTTTTCAATTGTGCAATCAAACTCAGCTTCAAGCTCATTCATTATCTTCATGGCTTCTAAAATGCAAAGCACCTCGCCTTTTCTGATTTTTTGGCCTTCTTCAACATAAGCTTTTGCATCCGGCCCCGGTGCTCTGTAAAATGTAGCAACCATAGGTGATCTTATCTCAACTAAATTGGGATCTTGCGTAGATTCTTGAGGTGAGCTTTGGGCAGTAATAGTTTGAGTTTGATATTGAGATTGAGGTATAACTTCGGTTACTCTAAAGTTATCTGGGGCCACAACGCTTTCTGGGAACGCTTCCTTCTTTTTTAATGTAATTTCAAGCTCATCATCTTTGTAAGTAAATTCAACAAACTGACTATTCTCCACAATTTTTATAATATCTTTCAGTGTTTTGACATCCACCTTTGCTCCTCCTTCTTAATACTTATTAGACTTTAAAATATCATAAAATAAAAGTTTTTGCAAATTTTCAATTAGTAGTTAGAGTAAATATATATTTTGCATATTATTAATTAAATTTTACAATCAAACATCTAAAACGCTTACAATTATAATCATAACCGAATATAATTTATTCTATCTTCGAATTAATACGGAATTTTTGGAATTTTTATTTCTTCCAAAAATTCTTTTAATGATTTAAAATATATGAAGTGGCACAAATAGAGAATTAAGGATAAATTAGAAATTTTTAACTTGAGAAATGGCTGTACCTTAGAGGGTCTAATTAATTGGGAATAAAATTCTCTAAAAACTGATTTTAGAAAAGGAAAGCTTTCTGACTCAAAATACTCTTTTGCCTTTGCATAAAATTTCCTCCTCCCTGCATTTTATCCCACTTATTTTTTATAATCCTAGATTATATTAGAACTCATTATTCCATGCGTTTTTTGTTTTTAACACAAAACGCATCCAAAGTAAATAAAAGAATAAAAAATTATACTTTTATGAATTTAATATGATTTTTTATTGTGTTTTTTAGGTTTTTTTATATTTTACTCCTTAAGACTTTTATCAAATGCTTCATAATCAGAGTACTTTATTAGTTTATACAGCTCTTGTCTGGTTTGCATTTTATCAAGCAAGTCTTTCTGGGACCCAAACATCTTAATAAATTCAAAAGCTTCTTTTGTAGCTTTGTTTGCAACTCTTAGAGCGCTCACTGGGAGAATTACTATTTTATAACCCAACTCTTTGAATTCATCAATGCTAATGCATGGGGTTTTTTCAAATTCAGTCATATTTGCCAAAGGGTGCACACTTATAGTCTTAGAAAAGGCCAAAAACTCATCTTTGCTTTCTAGAGCTTCTGGAAATATTATATCTGCACCAGCTTTCTCATAAAGCTTGGCTTTAAAAAATCCGCTTCTTCTAAGCCATACACCGACCTTGCATCAGTGCGTGCGTGCTACAACAAGCAAATCTTTTGCACTCTTTTTTGCAGCTTTTGACTCAAACATTTCTTTTTCGGTTCTGGCAACATTTAGCGTTTCACCAAAACCAATATCTACATCAACAATAATAGGCAAGTTACAAGCCCTATAAATAAATCTCGTCATACTCGCAACATCATTATCATTAAATTTTTCAATATTAAAAATCGCATCAATAAGCCTTTCTTGATCGCTCTGGTTTAAAATCCCCAGCGTAACTCGATTTGGTATGCCATCAAGATAGCCTTTTGTAAGATCTTCACTTTATTTCAACGGAACTTGTATTTTAAGATTTTTTTTATTTTTTCATCCGAAATTCTTTCTTTGCTAAAAGAATACTTTGTAACATCACCATCAAGCAAACCTACAACGCTAATATACTGCAAGCTATGGTCTGCTGTTTCTTTTGTTTTTGGCTCCCATTTTTTTTGTCTTTTGCAATAATTTCGTATGTTGCTTTTAACCCCTCTTTACCACCTGTAGTTCGATAATGCTATTATAACAGCATTATTTTTTCTATGGGTACTACAGTATTTTTTGTTAAATTTGCAAGCAGCGAGTTTATTGGTGGCTCAAGCCTAGAAAGTGATTCAAGAGCTTTATTATCAAAACCGCAAGACCAAAATAGTTGATCAAAAAACCCATTTCTCCAACAAAAGGCTCATAAGACCCACTCATACCATATTGAGTCAAAGATACTGCAAATAACGCATTTGCAAAAATTGGCAGCTGCCGCCCCTTTCCACTTCGAAAGCTCACCAGCTCTTGTTTGCCTAAGAGAAATATTTGGTATAGCTACTATAGAAACAGCATGCTCAATTTCTTGTTTTTTTAAGCCAAACAACCTTCCAAGACCACATGCTTCATCAATAACAATATAATTAACGTGGTCAAATCCATGCGCACGCAGGCTTGCCGCATCACATAAATTCACAGAGATCTCATAGGCAATAGCAATAGCTTTTAAGAGCTCTAAACCACTTTTGTGCTTATATTGAGCTGCAGCAATAAGACCTGAGATTAAGTCTGAAGGGTGTAGAGGTTCTTTTGATAAATATGTGTCATTAAAATCCAAATATCTAACAAGTACACCATTAGAAAAAGCTGCCACCTTTGGGGCAGTATAAAAAATTAAACCAAATAAGCTCGAACCACCTTTAAAACCAAAATTGTAGGCGTAATTTCTAGCTGCTTTTGGTGCATCTTCTCCAAAAGCAAGATACATCACTCCAAAAGAATCCAATATTTGTCGCTTTGTTTCATGCAGTGTTGTCCAAGAAAAATCACCTACATTGCAAGCATAATTTGCAAACAAATTTGTGCATTTGTCCATTTTTTGCCTCCTTGCAGTCTAATTACACAAAAAAACATATAAATTAGAGGTTTGCCTTGAAAATAATTTTTTGCAATATAAAAATTTGTGTGGTATTATTTTGTTGTGGAAATTTCGAGTGGGGAAATTTTTAAAACTTCTTTTTTAGTCATCAAAAAGATATGAAAAGCGTACTGGTTGGTGTTAGTGGGGGTGTAGATAGCACCTTTAGCGCAATTTATCTTTCAAAAAAGGGTTTTAGAGTTATTGCAGTTAATTTTTTATTAACAGACCAAAACAATATTTCAAACCAAGTTTTAAATTTGCTCAAAAAACATGATATTGATTTTTATACACTAAACATAAGAGATTACTTTAAGGAAACAGTAATCGAGCGCTTTGTTAGTGATTACAAAAATGGGCTTACACCAAATCCCTGCAGTATTTGTAACCCTCTTGTTAAGTTCAAAATTTTAGCCCAGGAAGCTGATAAAAAAAATGCGGACTTTATAGCTACAGGTCACTATGCAGATATACAAGATGGTTTTATAAAAAAACATTTTTCCAACAAAGACCAAACGTATTTTTTAGCGTATTTGCCAAAGTCTATTATAGAACGCATTGTTTTTCCGCTTAAAGACTTTGAAAAAAAAGATGTAAAACTAAGCATACCTTTTAATTTAAAAGAAAGCAGTGATTTGTGTTTTGTGAGTGATTATAGAAATTTAATCAGTAACACAAAAAGCGGCTACATTCTTTACAACGGTAGGGTTGTTGGAGAGCACAACGGGTTTCATAACTACACAATAGGACAAAGAAAAGGTATTAAATTTTCTAATGAGCCATATTATGTTAAAAATATTGATGTATCAAGTGGTAATATTACGATAGCCAAAAGACAAGAGCTTTATTCAAAACAATTCATTATCACCAATACGCATTTATTAAAAGAAGAAGAGTGGTTTAAACACAACAAAGTGGAATGTCTAGTCAGACACAGAGCTAAAAGCACGACAGCCCTATATGAGCCCTACGCGAAAAAAGTTTTACTGGACGATGAGCTTTTTGCTATAACTAAAGGTCAGATCGCCGTATTTTACCATAATAACTTAATTGTAGGCTGTGGAAAAATAAATGGGTTTTGAAGATGTATTTAAAAAGTTTGTAAAAATAAAATTTATAAGAAATTTAAGATACGAACCCCACATAATAGAAGCAATTCAGTATATTAATCCAGAAAATTTTGATAATGTTTTAGTGTTTTATAAAGAAATAAATTATTTAAAGTCAATCTTGCTTGAGCATCTTACAAAAGATCACATTTTTGAGTGTAACATAGAAAGTCTCGATAAGTGCTTATTTGAAGTAAAATTTGATTGTATTATTGTGTTTCTTTGTAAAAATAGTTCAAACCAAAATGCAATATATGAAACTATAAATAAAGTGGCCAAAAAAGGAGCAAATATCTTTTTTGTTGACTACTTAATGGGAAACAAACTTTTTAATCTGGCTTTGAGGCTATCTGATAAAACTTCTTACGAAGATATAAAACATGCAACGCCGTCCATATTTGAAGAAAAAAATCGCTTAATAGATTGTCTTGAAAGCAAAAAAAACAATATCACAATTAAAAAATTTTTGGTATGAATTTATATGTTTACATACATATACCTTATTGTTATAAAAAATGTCCTTATTGCTCCTTTGTTTCTTATGAAAAATTATTAAATACAAAACAGAACTACTTAAGTGCCCTAAAAAAAGAAATTGAAAATTTTTTTTCTAATAATAATCAATGTACAATTCAAACGATTTATATAGGCGGCGGCACACCATCTCTATTGAAGTCAGATGAATTACAGTCAATTTTAGATAGTTTAAGAAAAAATATAGTCTCAAAGGATTGCGAGGTAACTATCGAGGTTAACCCAAACAATGCAAACAAAACCTACTTAAAGTTGTTAAAAGAAATGGGTATTACAAGAGTAAGCTTAGGTACCCAGTCTTTTAACAATAAAAAACTACAATTTTTAAACAGACTTCATGATTCAAAGCAAAGTTTTCAATCAGTAGAAAATACATTGGAATTTTTTAAAAATGTAAGTATTGATTTAATATATGGCTTTGAAGACTTCAGTGATTTTCAAGAAGACTTAAAATATGCAGTGAGCCTTCCTATAAAACATATCTCGGCATACATTTTATCCATCGAAAGAAGCACTTCATTTTACAGACAAAAAATTGCACTATCAGAAGAAAATGTTGAAAAGCAATTTTTATACTTAGTGAAATTTTTAAAGACTCATAAGATTTATCAATACGAAATATCAAATTTTGCCAAAAAAGGCTTTGAGAGTAAACACAACCAAGCTTACTGGCAAAATTGTAATTATGTAGGACTTGGTTTAAGCGCAAGTTCTTATATTAACGAGGTAAGATACAAAAACACAGACAAGTTAGATGAATATATTAATAAAATCTTTGAAGGAAAAGATCCTATTAAAAAAAGAGAAAAATTGGGACCAAAAAGAAAAATTAAAGAAGCTTTTATTTTAGGCTTGCGTACCATTAACGGTGTAAATATAGAGCAGTTCAATAATAAATACAATTGTAACATAGAAGATTTTTTTAAATCACAACTATCAAATCATTATCAATTAAAAACTCTAAAAAAAATTAATGGTTCAATTAAAATCGCAAACCCAAAAAAACTCCTTATATCAAATTATATACTGTCTGATTTTATTTAAATATATCAGCAGGGCTATCAAGCCCTGCTTTAAAAGAGGGATTAAAATCTGTTTCTTGAGTTAGAGTAGTTAGATCTTGGTCTTGGGTTTGACTCCCTAGGTTTTGCTTCATCGACCCTGACGTTTCTGCCGTCTAAGTCTGTGTTGTCTAGAGCATCTTTAGCCTTTTGAGCATCATCTTTTGATTCCATCTCTACAAAGGCAAAACCTTTACCTTCAATAACTTTTACCGATACCACACTGCCATAACCTGAGAAAACTTCTTTAAGTTTCTCTTCCGTTGTTCGGTAATTTAGATTACCTACATACAACTTGTTCGTATTCACAAAACACACTCCAAAAAAGAATTTTCCGATGAGACCGTTTGTACAGCCCGCACCTACGTTGTTTAATATAAACCTTAAATGATTAAAAGTCAATAAAATTTTTAAGGTCTTGACAAATTTTAGAAAGTTATTATATTACTTATGCCCCACTATAAGCGGGGGTGTATTTGGGTTCGACAGGATGTAATAGTAATTGGGAATCATGCCGATGTCTTATCTGATCGTTAAACAGATAAGAAAAAATAAACGCAAATTCTGAATTAGCTTTAGCTGCTTAGTTAATTGTAGCTAGGTGGTTTTAGTTTATCGCTTGCTTTGAGCTAAAGCTGCCTAATAATTCAGGCAAGCATCTTCCTTTGAGTTTTTTTGTGCACTCAAAGTAAGATTAAAGAGCGCAAAATCGGATTCTTGAGGTTTGGCTTTTGCCAAGAGGATCTTAAAAATCAAAAAGGGCCTAAGCATGTAAAAAGTTTCCAACTACGAGACATTACTGGACGCGGGTTCGATTCCCGCCACCTCCACCAATAAATCAAGCACCATAAACTTCGTCTTTTATAATCTTCGATTTTAAATCGTATATAAGTGTAGAAAATTCGTCTGTAGCTTTAATTAAATCAACGCACTCGTACGCTTCTTTTCTATTATTTTCTTTTACATATAATAATCCTGCTGTGTAAAAGTCACTAGCAGCGCCTTTTTGGCTATTTTCATGTTTGTAAACCAAACCTCTATTAAAATAAGCATTCGCATCATCTGGGTTAATTTCGATTGCATTTGTAAAATCAGATTTAGCCACCTTGAAGTTAGCCAATGTATAATACACAATACCTCTATTGTAATATGCTTTATAATCAAGCGGTTTTAACTGTATAGCTTTTGTAAAATCATCAATGGCGTCTTGGTAAAAAGCCAGTTCATAGTTAACTAAACCTCTATTTATATAAGCTTTATAAAAATTAGGGTCGTTTTGTATCGCTTTTGTTAACTCGTCTTTTGCTTTTTTATAAAAAAGGTAAGTATTATCATTTTCCAAAGCAGTTGAAGCCATTTTAGTATAAACTATAGCGCTGTTGTAGTAAGTATATGCATTTTTTGGGTCAATGGTTCGAGCTTTTTTAAAATTCTTTAGCGCTTCATCGTACCGATTAAGTTCAAAAAAGATTATGCCTCTGTTTATATACGCCATATAGTTATTTGGACTTTCTTGTATCGCTTTAGTATAATCATCAATAGCTTGCTGAAATTGATTTTGATCATAGTAGTTTTGAGCTTGGTTAGAATATACCATAGATTTAGCCAGATTGGATAGTTCTTGAGCGTAGCTGCTACTTGTAAGTATTAAAAATATTACGCCTATAGCTAAAATAAATCTCTTCATGGAAAACCTCCAATAAGTTTATTTACTTAAGTTTATACATAATATTTGTCTATAATGCAATAAAAAATTTAATTTTATTAAATCAAGTTGACATAATCGATCATCTATACTATACTAATATAGATGATAAACAAGTTTTTATTTGGTGATAAGTTTTTAATTCTAGGTTTAGTTGTTGCATCTTTTGTTGTAGGATTCATTTTTAGTAACTTACTTAGTAAAATATACATGATAATTGCAAAAAAAATCCCCTTGCATCAAGAAATGAAACAATATTTTTATTTTCCAGCGTGGTTTCTTATAAGCATTTTGTTATTTAGCGCAATAAGTTCAATAGTAAATTTTAAACAACCAAATAGTGATTATATTATTATAAAAATCGTTCAAATTCTATACATTTTATTTTTTGGTATAGTATCAATAAAAATAATATCGTTTTTTGAGTATGTTTTAAATGAAAAACAACCTAAAAATATTGCTGATTTTCACAAAAGACAATTAAATACACAATTAAAAATTATCAAAAATATAGCTTCAGCTATTATTTTAGTAATTTGTACCGCATTGATTTTTTTAAGCTTTAGCTCACTAAAAAGCCTTGGCTCAACAATTTTAACGTCAGCTGGAATCATTGGCATAATTGTTGGCTTTGCTGCCCAAAAAACACTCAATCTACTTTTTGCAGGTATTCAAATTGCAATAAGTCAACCTATAAAAATAGGTGATGTGCTTATAGTTGAAGGTGAGTGGGGAACTGTTGAAGAAATCACATTAACATATGTAGTATTGCGAATTTGGGATTTAAGAAGACTTGTTATACCAATTAATTACTTTGTAGACAAATCCTTTCAAAATTGGACTAAGACAAGCACGCAGCTTTTAGGAACAGTGTTTGTTTATGCAGACTATACAATTGATATTGAAAAATTAAGGAAAGCCTTAAATGATATTTTAAACAACACACCGCTTTTTGATGGAATGGCAAGTGGTATTCAAGTTACTGATGTAAATGATAAAACTATACAAATCCGTGCGCTTGTAAGTGCAAAAAATTCTTCTGATTTATGGGATTTAAGATGTTTTGTTAGGGAAAAACTCATAGAATATATAAGAAACGAAGTGCCTCAGAACTTGCCTAAGCTTAGAAATACAGTTTCTATGGAGAAAAAAATATGAGAATAGTTATAGTATCAAATAGATTACCAGTAAGTATTACAAAAGATAAAAAAAACAATAATAAATTTCAAAAAAGTGCAGGTGGCCTTGTAACAAGCATTGGTGCATATACTGAAAAAATGACCGAGCTTTCTTATGCGTGGGTTGGCTGGCCTGGTATTAACACAACAACTAAATCAGAACAAGAGGAAATAACAAGTTCACTTGAAACAATTCACTGCTACCCTGTTTTTTTAACAGAAAAAGAAATGGATAAATTTTATTTAGGTTTTTGTAATCGAACCATATGGCCTTTATTTCACTACTTTCCAACTATTGCAAGTTTTGAAAAAGAGCACTATGATATATATAAATCCGTCAATTTAAAGTTTGCAAAAGCGCTTAACAATATCATTGACCCAAAAGAAGATATTGTATGGGTACACGATTATCATTTAATGCTTTTACCAGACTTAATTAGACAAAATTTTTCTGATGTTCCTATTGGTTTTTTCTTGCATATACCGTTTCCTGCTTACGAAGTTTTTCAACTATTACCATCAAAATGGAGGATTGAAATCCTTGAAGGCTTACTTGGTGCCGACTTAATTGGCTTTCATACGCATGAATATACGGATAATTTTTTAAGAGCTACACTGCGTTTTCTTGGTTTAGAAAATCACTTTGGTGTAATTAATAACAAAGGAAGACTGACAAAAGTAGGAACTCACCCAATAAGTATTGACTATTTAAAATTTAATAAGACTGCTAATAGTATCAGTGTTGCCTTAAAAGCTGGAGAAATAAAAAATCAATTTAATAACAAAAAAATTCTCTTCAGTGTGGATCGCTTAGATTATACAAAAGGGATAATAAACAGACTCCTTGGGTTTGAATATTTTCTTGATCAATACCCTGATTGGCGAGAAAGAATAACGCTAATAATTGTGGTAGTACCGTCTCGCACAGGTGTTTATCATTACCAACAAATGAAAAAGCAGATAGACGAAACAATAGGACGTATAAATGGAAAATTGAGCACAGTTGAGTGGAATCCAATAGTATATAAATTTGGTTCACTTGATTTTGAAGATCTTGCAGCCTTCTATAGCGCAAGCGATATTATGCTTGTGACACCTCTTAGGGATGGAATGAATCTTGTTGCAAAAGAATACGTTGCATCAAGGGTAAACAAAGATGGTATGTTAATATTGAGCGAGATGGCAGGCTCTGCAAAAGAATTACTTGAAGCTTTAATTATTAACCCAAACAGTATAGAAGAAATTGGAGAAGCGATCAAAACCGCTCTTGATATGCCAAAAGACAAAGAAGCACAAATAATAGAAAGTATGCAAAATCGCATAAGTAACCATAATGTATTCAGGTGGGTTAGTGATTATTTAAACGAATTAAACAAAATTACGCTTTCACAAAAACAATTAGAATCGCAGTTTATTAATCAAACAATTGAAAATCAGATAGTACTAGAGTACCAAAAAGCAAAAAAAAGGCTTATTATGCTTGATTACGATGGAACACTTATAGAATTTGTAGATTCACCACAAGAAGCTACGCCAACTAAAGAATTAATCCATCTCATATACTTATTAACACAAAGAAACAATACCATCGTTTTGGTAAGCGGGAGGGATAAGAATACACTTGAATATTGGTTTGAAAATCTAAATATTAGCCTTGTAGCAGAACATGGTGCTTTTTATAAGCATTTTAATACAAACTGGAAGCTTTACCAAAACAACATTGATACAGGCTGGAAAAGTGCTATTATAAATATTTTGAAATTATACAGTGATAGATTACCTGGCTCTTTTATAGAAGAAAAAACTTTTTCTATTGTTTTTCATTACAGAAATACAGACCCACAAACACAAACAACATTCATACCAGAGCTTAACGGCCATCTTCAAAATTTTTTAGTAAACACTAATCTTAAAGTATACAAAGGCAATAAGATATTGGAAATCAAACCTGCAAATATCGGAAAACATTGCGTTGCCGAAATTTTTAATTTAAAAAATTATGACTTTTTGCTTGCTATAGGGGACGATTATACAGACGAAGATATGTTTAAGGCCTTGCCAGAAGAAGCCATCACAATAAAAGTTGGCGAAATTTCAACGCTAGCAAAGTACAACATTAAAAACCCTCAACAGGTAAGAAAACTTCTAGAAAAACTTACTAATGCTACTTAAATCACCAGATTACATTCGCACTAGGCTGTTGCAATATTACAAGTAGTGTCAAATATTCCCTTACGTGCCTAGTAATAAGAAAATTATCCTTAACAAATTCCTTGCCTTTTCGCTTTAGCCTTTTGAATAAATCTTGATCGCTTAATAGCTGTTTTATTCTAAGAGCTGCACCCTCTGGCGTATTAACTAAAAAACCATTATAATTGTTTATTACCTGAAGCCTAATACCGCCTGTATTGCCGCCAATAACAGGTTTGCCCTTCCACAACGACTCTGTAACAGTAAGGCCAAAACCTTCTTTTGTGGATTTTTGTATAACAATATCAGCCGCCCTTTGAAGCGCATTTATTGTAACATTAGCATCTGATGGAAGCGACAAAACATGAATATCATTATCAGAATTTGCAGCAGTAAGCGTCTCTTCTAATACAATGCTACCTTCTGGATCATCATCTGCTGAACCCCCTGCCAAAACTAGCTGAATTGATGGGATTGACTTTTTTACCAATTTATAAGCACTAATAACACCTATTGGGTCTTTAAACCTATCAAAGCGTGAAACTTGCAATAAAATCGGCCTTGTGGGGTCTAAGTTAAACTCAGTGTAGGCTTTTTCTACTTCTTCTTTGTTTAACTCTTTGTTTTTATCGCTTAATGGGTTAATACTTGGTGCTATTATATACTGTGGATGAGGCAAATTTCTTGCAAAATCAACTAACGAAAAAATACTTGCATCATACTGGGCAATAAATTGCTTTAAAAATTTCCATACCTGTCTGCTTGGTCTTGAAATGTCAATATGACATCTCCAAACCCATTTGCCTTTACGATTTGGAAAAAACTTTATCAAGGCAGCTGGTTGTGGGTCGTGAATAAACACAAAATCCGCTTCGTTAAGCAAATTAAATAATCTTTGCGCATTTTCTTCGTTTGTTTGCTCATAAATTTTTAGTAATGTATCTGGTACAATCTGATTTTTCATACCTTGCAACATGTTGTGAAACATTTTTGTGCATTTATAAAACTCCGCTTGACCAACTACAATCTCCCATGTAGCATCCAAACCTAACTCATGTTTAAGTGGTATAATATTCGTCAATAATTCTGCAACTCCACCGCCTATCTTTGTTGAGTTTATATGAACAATTTTTTTATCTTTTAGAAAATTAGCTAATCGAACTAAATGATCAATTTCGCTAAAACCTACTATTGATTCCAATTCTGCAAGCATTTAAAACCTCATTTAAAATATGTTCTAAAAATATTTGATACTTTTTCTTTTAGTTTTGATAGTGGCAAGAAAAATGGGTCAATATTTACTATCATATCAATAAGCTCATCATATCCTTCAAATAAAGCGATCCAATTTGAAAAATCATCCCTATGGTTTTGTGTGCGCCTCCTTGCGTCAACAAAATGAAAATACAAAGAACCATAAGATAGATCATCAATAAAATTTGCAAATTCTTTTGGTTCATTTATTATCTTAGATGTATCAAAAACAACCATACTTAGTTTTAAAAAATAAAAAGGTTCTTGTGCATTCGTATAGAGCAATACTGTATTTTGTTCCAAAGAAGACTGTATAATATCAAGCATTTCTTGACGCAATTCATCTAGACTTGGGTAATCTTGGGGTTCAAGTACAGAAAGCCTCTCGGCTAAAGACTTATCATGAATTTGCTCTGAAATCCACTGAGCAAAATCATTATTGAATTCGGGTGTGCTAAATGAGGTACGCAACAATTTTCCCCAAAAATGATAATATATAGAATCTTGATCAACGCTAAGCAGTTGTGTAAATAACTCTTTTGTATTCAGTGCGTGTTTGCCTATGGCAATTGATACAACCGAACAATCTTTTATTTCAAACGCTGAAATATTATTTTCAGGCATAATTTCCTCCAAAACATGCCCTTTATTATATACCAAATAAACAAATAATCAACTATCACAATTTTAGTTGCAAAAAAATAAACTACATTGTATAAATAAAACAAGGAGGCAAACAATGAAAGTAGCTGATTACATTTTAAAAATTACACCTTATGAAGGTGGCAAACCTATAGAAGAACTTCAAAGAGAACTTGGCTTAAAAGATGTAATAAAACTTGCATCAAATGAAAATCCACTTGGTCCGTCTAAAAAAGTGATTGATATAATTTGCAAAACCGCGGAGCTTGTAAATTTGTACCCAGATGGAAATATGTACTACTTGTCTCAAAAATTGGCAAATAATTTGGGTATTGGCGAAAAAAATCTAATATTTGGCAATGGTTCAGATGAAATAATAGAACTTTTATATAAGGCATTTGCTACGAATGAAAACGATGAAATTTTATACTGCTACCCTACTTTTATAGAGTATCGCATCATTGGAATGGCTTTCAATAAAAAAATTATTGAATTACCTTTAAAAAACTATGCATACGATATTGACAACTTGATTAGCCATATTAACAATAATACGCGCATTATTTTTATAAATACACCAAACAATCCCACTGGCACACTAACCACATATGATGATATATTAAGGATAATCAATAAAGCGACCAAAGATACTTTAATTGTAATAGATGAAGCATATTATGAATATGCTAAGTCGTCTTCTGATTACAAAGAGCTACTTGATCTTTACAAAAATGAAAATGTCATAATTTTAAGAACATTTTCCAAAGTTTATGCGCTAGCTGGACTCAGAGTTGGATATGGTATTGCAAGCGAATTTATAGTGCAGACACTAAACCGTGTAAGACCGCCTTTTAATGTAGATATTATAGCGCAAGCAGCTGCAATTGCTGCCTTAGATGATAAAGAGCACCTAAAAAAAACTATACAAACAAATGAAGAGGGGAAAAAATACTTATACGAGCAGTTCAATAAACTTGGTTTGTTTTATGTATCCACCTACGCTAACTTTATATTATTCTCTACCCCAAAGGATGCCCAAACCATTTATGAAAACCTTCTGAAAGAAGGTGTTATAGTAAGAAGTATGAAACCTTATGGTTACAATAATTTCTTAAGAGTTACTATTGGTACGCAAAAAGAAAATGAGATTTTTATAGAAAAACTTAAAAAGGTCTTGAATGTTTAACACTATCGGTATAGCTGGACTAGGTTTAATCGGTGGCTCTTTTGGACTTGCAATTAAACATAACAAGCTTTCAAAAGTCGTTATTGGCTTTGATACCAATGAAGAAAACTTAAATGATGCTTTAAAATTAGAACTAATAGATATAGGTGCAAGCTCATACAAATCATTTTCAATTTGCGATTTTGTAATAGTAAGCGTACCACCTTCTCAAACTGCTAAAGTGGTTTTGGGCTTATTTGAAGTTTTGAAAGAAAATACAATAATAATAGATGTTGCAAGCGTAAAAGGACCCATAATAGCTGATATTAAAAACTCTATACCAAAAGGTATTAGCTATATTCCAACCCACCCCATAGCAGGTACAGAAAACTTTGGCCCCAGATCGGCTTTTAGACAGCTTTTTAATGATAAATACTTTATAATAACACCAATTAACAATATAACATTTGCAGAAAAAAAAGTAGAAGAATTTGCAAAAAAAATTAAAATGAAAGTAAAATACATGGATGCCCAAAGACATGATGAAGTATTTGCCTATGTAAGTCACTTGCCACACGTTATAGCTTATAACCTTGTAAATCTTATATGGCACAAAAAAGAAAATGATGAAGCTTATAGCTTTGTAGGCGGTGGGTTTAAAGATTTTACGCGCATAGCAAAGTCAAATGAAAAAATGTGGAGCGATATATTTTTTCTAAACAAGAAAAACATTTTAAGTGCCATTGATGATTATATTGAAAATTTATTAGTTTTAAAAACAATAATAGAAAACAACGAGGAAAAAAAACTTTTAGAAACTCTAAAAAATATTAGATTATTTAAAGAACATTTAGATGGCTAATTTTATTGTAACAATTGACGGGCCAAGCGGCAGTGGCAAAAGCACTATTTGTAAAATGCTTGCAAAAAATGATGGCTTTATTCATATAGATACAGGAAAGATTTACAGAAGCATCGCATATCTACTTGGAGAAACATTTAGCCAAGATAAGCTAAATAAGCTAAAATTAGATTTTAAACTGCAAGACTCGCAAATCCTGTTAGTTGCAAATGGTAAAATTTTAAACGATTTATTATCTAGCGAGTATATAGCAAAAAAAGCTTCATTGATCGCCCAGAAAGAATTTGTTAGAAGTTTTGTAAATGATTTTGCAAGAAAAATTGCATATAACGGGAAATTTGTAATAGATGGCAGAGATGCAGGTAGTTTAATTTTTACAAATGCGCAGTTAAAATTCTTCTTAACAGCTAAAACAGAAGAAAGGGCAAAAAGAAGGTCGATAGAGTTGTCTATAAACTACAAAGAATCGCTAGATTCTATAATTCAAAGAGATAAACAAGATTCTGAAAGAAAAGTTTCCCCTCTTGTTGTCCCAAAAGGGGCAATAAAAATAGATTCCAGCAATTTAGCAATTGAAGAGGTTTACAGTTTAATAAAAAGCTACCTTTAAGCTTTCATTTTTTCGATGTATTTTTGGGCATTGGATGCTGCAATTGCACCATCTGCGCATGCTGTTACAACTTGCCTTAGGGATTTTTTTCTTACATCGCCTACCGCATAAATACCCGGAATGTTTGTTTCCATTTCCTCGTTTGTAATAATGTAACCATATTCATCTGTTTGTATTAAATCAGAAGCAAACTTTGAGTTTGGCGTAAGGCCAATATAAATAAATATACCATCTATATCCAACCTTGATTGCTGTTTAGTCTTAACATTTTCTATAAGCACACCTTTTACAAATTTATCGCCTAAAATTTCTTTTACAACGCTATCAAATATAATTTCTACTTTATTATTTTTCTTTATTCGATCCTGTAATATTTTTACAGCTCTAAATTGATCTCTTCTATGAATTAAATATATTTTTTTAACAAGATTGGCTAGATACAAAGCTTCTTCTAAGGCAGAATCACCACCGCCAATCACTGTAACAGTTTTTCCTTTAAAAAATGCACCATCGCATGTTGCGCAATATGACACGCCTTTTCCTAAAAACTTAGCTTCCCCTGGACAGCCTAATTTATCTGCACTAGCACCCGTTGCTATAATAACCGTTTTTGTTGTTATGCAGCTTTTGTTTTTTAAGATAACCCTCTTGCACGAAATATCATTTTCTATACTCTCAATGCCATCATAGCTAATTTCAACATCAAACTTTTTGGCTTGTTTTAAGAATTTATCTATTATATCCATTCCGCTTATACCCTCTGGAAAGCCTGGATAGTTTTCAAGATCGGCACTGAAAACAATCTGACCGCCAAAAACCTTGTCTTCTAATACAATTGCTTTTAAACCGCTTCTTGCTGCATAAATACCTGCTGTCAAACCAGCTGGACCGCCACCTATAATCACAACATCATACATCCATTACCTCTTTTAAGAATTGGACCGAGAAAATCTCGGCCCAATTATAAAATTTTATCCAACCTTTGCGTGAAATATTCTTTTGGTGCAGCGCCAATGATCTGGTCTACTACTTCGCCATTTTTAAACACCATTAGCGTAGGTATGCTCATTATACCATATTTAACGGCAATATCAGGTTCTTCATCGGTGTTTAATTTTCCAATTTTTAGCTTACCCTCGTATTCATGTGCAATTTCTGACACTACAGGAGCAACCATTCTACAAGGTCCGCACCATGGTGCCCAAAAATCTACTAAAACTGGAATGTCTGATTTTAATACCTCTTGTTCCCAACTATCAGTGGTCAATTTTACTTCAACTGCCATAATTCCTCCTTACATAAATCTTGAGTAGATTTTATAACGAAAAACATTTTTTGTCAAATGTAACTCATTAATACAGTTTTTTGAATACTTCAACAACCTGTTTTCTTGTATCTTCTAATGAATAAGAATTATCAATCACAAAATCAGCTTTTTTCTTTTTTTCTTCTATATCCACTTGCAATTTGATTAAATTTAGCGCCTCATCGTAAGTTAAATTTTGCCTTTTCATTAATCTTTCTATCTGGATATTTTTGGTTGTATAAACTACAATAATTTTATCAAAACTACCTTCTAAATGTTTTTCGAATAGCAGTGGCACATCATATATAATCATAGCATTTTTGTTTTTTTGTAATATTAATTCTTCAATTTCTTTTCTTTTTTGCTGGACATACGGATGTATAATTGATTCTAAAACCGCAAGCTTTTGCTTATCTTTTAATACTATTGAACCTAGTTTTTTTCTATCAATATTTCCTTGCTCATCTAGAATAAAAAAACCAAATACTTCCAATATCTGTTTGTATGGTTTCTCTGTTTTTTTTAGTGCCTCGTGGGCAATCTCATCTGCATCTATGATGTATGCACCCAACTCTTTCAACATATTGGCTACAGTTGATTTACCGCAAGCAATGGAGCCAGTTAAACCTATACGCATTTAATAGGGCATCCCGCACAATTAGGTTTTTTTCTGCAAAAAATTTTACCTAACTTTACAATTAAAGCATGATATTCTTTAAATAATTCAATATCATGTGGTAAGTTTTGCATAAAAAATTGCTGCACTTTATTATATTCTAACGAGTAAAAAAGCTTTTTTCGCTCAACAAGGCGTTTAGTATAAGCATCCACAACAAAAATTGGCCTAGAAAACACATAAAGCAAAATAGAGTCTGCTGTTTCAAAACCTATACCTTTAACATTCAAAAGCATTTTTCTAAAATTTGCTGTATCCGTATTATTCTTATCAAAATTTTTAAAAAAAGACGCTATTTCTTTTAAATATAAGCTTTTTTGTCTATAAAACCCAGAGGGCTTTATTAACCCTTCTATAATGCTTTGCGAGGAGTTTCTTATTTTATCTAAGCTGCAAAGATTTGTTTTTTTTAAATTTTCAATGGCCTTTTCTACATTTTGCCACGCAGTGTTTTGAGTCAAAATTGCCCCTATAATTACCTCGTCTTGACTATCAGCTGGCCACCAGTGTTGCTTACCGAAAATTTTAAAAAGCGTTTCGTATATTTCAATTAGCGTCAAGTTCAATTAATATCTCTTTCAAAATTTCAGAAGCACTGCCTTCCAAAAATACATCTACAATTTTATCCGTGTATTCAGTGAATGTTTTATTTATCTCAATGATTTTGGCCCCACTCTTGTGCGCTAGCATAGGTAAAAAAGCAGCTGGGTAAACCAGTCCACTTGTACCAATTACGATTAATAGATCACACTGCCTCATCAATTCCTCGCTTTTTTCCTGTGCTACTTTGGGTATCATCTCGCCAAAAAAAACAAAATCTGGCTTTAGTGGGAATTTGCAATCTGGGCACAAAGGTATGCTTGATAAATCAAAATCGCTTGCGTTAAACTTTTTAGCACACTTTCCGCATACTAGCATTCTTGAGTTGCCATGATATTCTATAATATTTTTGCTACCTGCCAAATAATGCAAATTGTCTATATTTTGAGTAATTATTGCTTTCATATAGCCTAATTCTTCAAGTTTAGCCAAAGCGTAATGGGCTTTATTTGGTTTTTTATCTTTTAATACTTCAAAAAAGATCCTATTAATCAAAGCCCACGATTTTTCTGGATGTTTATAAAAATAATCTATTTCAAATAAACTTTGGTCATACTTTTCCCATAGGCCATCTTCGCCTCTAAAAGAAGGCACTCCGCTTTCTACGCTGATACCTGCGCCTGTAAAACAAACAGCAAACTTTGATTGTTTTAATAAATATGCCGCCCTTTTAATCTGACTCAAACCTGCCCCCAATCCCTCAAAAATCTAAAATCCCAATTTATGCTTCGGCGGCTAACTTTTGCTATAATAGGCGGTAATCTTTTAAATTGATTTTCCCTTACTCTTTCAAAAATTCCATTTACAATTTTTTTTGAAAAACCCAAATTTACAACTTCATCAATACTAAATCGCTTGTCAAATAGGTGATATAAAATCAAATCTGCCTCGTCGTAAGAAAAACCTAATTCTTCCTCGTCGCTTTGACCAACCCATAAATCAGCTGTGGGGTTTTTATTGATGATATTTTCTGGAACATCCATGTGTTTTGATAAAATTCTTACTTGAGTTTTATACAAATCGCCTATTGGATTTAGACTCGAAGCCATATCACCATACCATGTACCGTAGCCTAGCAAAAGCTCTGTTTTATTGCTTGTGCCAACAACAAGCGCACTTAAGTCATAACTTTGATCGAATAAAACAATCATCCTTGTTCTTGCTAGTATATTGCCAATTCTAACTTTATTAAAACTCTCATCAATATAACCGTCGGCCATTTTTGTTATTTCTATTGTTTTATAATGTATCCCAAGCTCATTTACAACCTTAAAAGCATCTTCTGTGCTTTCTTTGCTGCTTAATCTATAAGGCATAATGAGAGCATATACATTGTCTTTTCCTAAAGCCTCTTTTAATAGATATACAACCAGGCTTGAATCTATACCACCAGATAGGCCAACAACCGCTTTTTTAAAGCCAACCTTTTCTATTTCATCTCTTAAAAACTCAATTAAATAATCTGCAATTACAGTCTCATTAAAGCCCAATACTTTATATGGATCCATAACTCTTATCCTTTGATAGAGGCATAAATTCTTTGGCATGAGAAATTTCGTTTAAATTTAAATCAACAATGTAGAGTTTTTCCTTTAAAAAATCAGACTTGAAAATACACTCACCATATGGATTATAAACCAAAGAACCACCAAAAAAACCAACGCCATCTTCAAATCCTACCCTATTGGCATAGATAACAAAATTGCCCGTTAAAGAAGAAATATTATTGCATATATTGTCCCATATTTTTCTTTTATCCAGTCCATTTTCATAAATCCAAAAAGGGGACGCAGATATAATAATTGTTATATCAGTCTTATTTTGCTCTATAAAATGATGAACACTTAAATGAAACGCTTCTTCGCATATTAATACATTTATTTTGCCAAATTTTGTTTGCGTAGTTTCCAATAATCCGCCCCTTGCAAAATATCTGGCTTCTTCAAACATACCATAGTCTGGCAGGTATATTTTTTTTCTGTTTGTTGCAACAATACCATTTGACAAATAAACTGCACTGTTGTAATAAAAACCTTCTTCTTTTTGTGCATAACCCAATACAATGTCTATAAAATTGCTCTTTTGAATTACATCACTCAAAATTTTACTTTTTAAATCTATACTTGAATAGCTAACTAAATCACGCAAAGCATAACCACTTGTAGATAGTTCTGGAAAAACAATTAAACCACACTGTTTACTTAAAGCACTATCTATAAAATCCAATATTCGTTTTATGTTGTCTTTGATTTTCCCCAGCTTTGGCTTAAATTGGGCAATTGCAATTTTCATCTACACACCTATTTTCATATTTACATCAACCCACACTGCATGATGTATTATAGAGCCACTTGATATAAAATCTACACCCGTTTTTGCAACCTCAACTATATTATTTTCGTCAATATTGCCAGAAGCCTCAAATAAAGCTTTATCTTGGAATGTTGAAATACATAGCCTCATAGTATCTATATCCATATTATCAAGCATTATGACATCAGCTTTTGCAAGCACTGCTTCTTTTACTTCTTCAAAATTTGATGTTTCAACTTCTATTTTTTTCATGAAGTTTGTTTTTCTTGCTAGCTCAACTGCTTTTGTTATACTACCAGCGACTTTTATATGGTTATCTTTGATTAAAATTGCATCAAATAAACCAATACGGTGGTTTAAACCACCGCCAACAAGTACCGCATACTTTTCAAAATACCTAAAACCTGGAGTAGTTTTTCTCGTTTCAACAATTTTTGCTTTATAATCTTTTATTAGCTGGCTAAAGTAGTGCGTTTTGGTTGCAATGCCAGATAGCCTTCCTATAATATTCAAAATAAGTCTTTCTGCTTGCAAAAGCGTAGTGTCTTTTGCCTCAATAACTGCAACTACACTGGTATTTTTCACAAATTGACCATCTTGAGCATAAAAATCTATCAAAACCTCTTCTTTTAAAACATCAAAAATGGGCTTTATAAAAACCAAACCAGCAACAATAAAATCCTGCTTTACTCTAATTAGCGCTTTGGCTTTTAAACCTTTACATATGCTTTCTGTTGTTACATCTGCGTAGTATATATCTTCCAATAAGTACGATTTTAATAAGTCTTCTAAAAATAGTTTGTTCATTGCCTTTTAATTGCTATCATACGCTCTATGGGTTTTCTTGCCTTTTCGATCTGCTCATCTGTAAGATTTATTTCGTAAATATCGTTTTGTAGTGCATCTGCAACATTTTTTAGTGTAGTTTTTTTCATATTCACACAAATAGCCTTTGTGCCTAAAGTGTAAAAAACCTTGTTAGGTAGCTGTTTTTTTAGCTCAAACACTATACCATTTTCTGTTGCTATTATGAATTCTTTTACGCTACTTTCTTTGCAGTATTTTATAATTCCAGCAGTTGATCCCACAAAATCGGCTAACTCAATAACTTCTAGAGGCGATTCTGGGTGAACACAAACCTTTGCATTGGGGTATTTTGCCAGTAAGTTTTCTATGTCTTGCTTGTTAAAGCTATCGTGCACAGCACAGTAGCCATCAAATAAATAAATTTCTTTATCGCTAACATTTCTCTTCACATAGGCCCCAAGGTGTTTATCAGGAACAAAAAGTATTTTTTTAGACTCAAGACTTTTTACTACATTAATAGCATTTGCAGATGTGCAGCAAATATCTGAGATCATTTTTACATCTACGTTAGTGTTAACATAAGAAACAATACTTGCATCACCAATTTCATCTTTCATTTTCATTACATTTTCGGCAGTTGCCATATCAGCCAAAGGACAACCTGCATCCAATACAGGCAACAAAACCTTTTTATCTGGTGATAGAATTTTTGCAGTCTCAGCCATAAACTTAACACCGCAAAATACAATCATGCTGGCATTAGTTTTTGAAGCTTCTATTGATAATGCCAAAGAATCACCAATAAAATCAGCAATTTCTTGAACCTCATCCCTTTGATAATAATGGGCAAGTATAATAGCGTTTTTTTCTTTTTTTAGCTTTGTTATTTTATCTTGCAAAAGTGTTTTGTCCATAAAACCTCTTTTTTTAGTATATAAAATTTCAATATTTAATCAAGCTTTTTTAACACTATTTTGCAATTTGCTTTTTAACTAATTGACAAAAACTTAACTATATGCTAAAAGTAAACTGTTGCAAGTTCAAGGGAAGGAGGGTGAGATTCCCTCGCTGTACCCGCAGCCGTGTTAAGGTAAGCGCTGAGCATAAAGTCACTGCCAAATGGTGGGAAGGCGCCTGGCGCAAAATACCTTTTAGCCGGAAGACCTACTTGCGTAACAAAACTATCTTTTTGTGCAGCGGGAGTTCTGCTAAAAAGATTGTAAACATTTATATAGGAGGCTTTATATGTTGTATAGAGTACTGACAAGTTTATTATTGGTGGGGGTTTTGTGTAATTTTTCATGGGCTGATGAAAATGTAGTGGTAACAGCTTCTAAAATTAAAACGCAAATTGCTCAAACACCTTCTTACACACAGGTATTAACGCAAAAGCAAATTGAAAACTCTGGCGCATTATTTGCTCAAGATGCGCTAAATGGTCTGCCCGGTATATCTGTTTCTTCAAACGGTCCGTTTGGTGGTCAAACCTCTTTTTATATGAGAGGACTTAATAGTTATTATACAAAGTACTTAATGGATGGTGTAAATATTGGTGATCCGTCTGCCCCACAATCATACTTTAACATGTCTTCGCTTTTGCCGTACAATTTAAGCCGCATAGAAATTGTTCAAGGCTCTCAAAGCGGACTTTATGGTGCTGATGCAATTGCCGGAGTTGTTAATTTCATTACAAAAAAAGGCAAAGGCAAACCCCATGCCACATACACGCAAATGTATGGCTCTTTTGGCACATACGCAGAAAATCTATCATATTCTGGAAAAGTTAATAATTTCTCTTTTTATTTAGACGGCACAAGGTTTGATACATCTGGCACCTCAAAAACAAACTCTTACAACCCACAAACTCAATCTTACTCCTACGGTGGAAAGCAAGATGGCTATCACAAAACGGCTTTTAATTCACGCTTAGAATACGATTTAAATGATTTTAAAATAGGTTTGCTTCTTAATGCACAAAAATCACAAAATTATATGGACCAGTATAGTCCAACTTACAATGTTCCAAATAATAGCTCGTGGGTAAATACAACATATCCAGGAAAATCATACAGAGAAGATAGCGAAAGTTATTTAACAAAAGTTTATGCACAAAAGACTTTTAATAATCTAACGCTAAAATTAGATACTTATTACTTTGAACATTTAAGGTACTATAAAGATAGTTATAGTTACCCATACCCGGCCGTTATACCAGCTCCACAAAGCGATTTCTACAGCAACAACTACAAAGGCTATCGATACGGCAGTGATTTGCAGTTAGAGTATGTTTTTAGTAAAAATTTCAAGACATTGGGTGGGATAAACTACACAGTAGATAGAATGAGCCAAGATTACCCAAGTTACTTCAGCAAAAACCGCGACAATGTAGGCGCTTTTATTGAATTTTTGCCCAGTATTGGCAATTTAAACCTACAGGCAGCTTTTCGTGAAGATCATTTTCAAACATTTGGCGATCACGGTACATATAAACTTGGCGCAAGTTATCTATTTGAACCCACAGGAACAATTTTTAAAGCAAATTGGTCAACAGGTTTTGAAGCGCCAACCCTCTATGAGCTATATGCAAGCAGCGTACCAGCTTGGTTTTTTAGCGGAGGAAATAGAAATCTCTCGCCAGAGCGCTCAAAAAGCTGGGATATAGGCTTTATGCAAAACCTTTTTAACAATAAAGTCTCTTTTGGTACCACTTACTTTAGAACAACAATTACAAACAGAATAGATTATTACACAAACCCAAATACATGGGTGTCTACTTATGAAAATGTGCCAGGAAACACTGTAGCAACAGGTATTGAATCATATGTAAAGTTTAGACCAATAAAGCAAATAGAATTTGGTATAAACTACACCTATACAGATAGCACCGACCCAACTGCGAACATGCAAGCAGCTCACATACCATACAGTGTAACTACGGGTTATATCAATTATTCACCTATAGATAAACTAACACTGCATTTAGATGGTAGATATATAGGCACAAGGTATGATGATAGCTCTCATACACACCAAACAGGCAGGTATGCAGTATTTGATGGCAACATTGCATACAACATCACAAAAGACCTAAAAGCATCTTTGGCTATCTATAATATTTTTAACAGGTTTTATCAGGATATTTGGGGTTATACCACTCTAAAACGCAGTGCCTATGCAACAGTTAGCTACACATTCTAAAAAGCTTTATATAAGCTGGGCTTTAGCTTTTGTGTTAAATATAGTAATAGCTTTTGCTTTTGCAAGAGCTATTAAACTTTACACAATAAAAACTTCCAAAGTATATGCAATCTATCTGGTTTCTCAAACAGGTTTACAAAACACACAACAAAACACTAAGACAAAAAACAACATAGAAAACCTAAATACTCAAAAAAAACTTGCAACAATTAAAACAACAAACACTAAAAAATCAGAATTAATAATTCCACAAAAAACTTATAATTTTTCAAAAACCCAAATGAACGATACATTTGATTCTAAAATAAACATCAAAGACAATCTTGAACCACTGGATATTTCAAAAAATACACAAAACGCTCAAATTAAGCCAACAAGTTCTCAGACCAACTCGGCCACTCCAGTAAATTCTTATTCTTCAACCAAAATAACTACAGGCGATAACCTTCAAAACCTCACTAATATACAAATCAAACCACAAATAGCTAATTGGATTGAAAATCACAAATTCTACCCTCAAGAGGCTGTTTTTAAAGGTGAAGAAGGCAAAATCCAGCTGGTTTTTGTGATTGATAAAAATGGCTTTCTGCAAAATATTTCAATACTAAAAAAGTCCCCATACGATAGTCTAAATAAAGCAGCAATAAAAATAGTTCACAATTCCTCACCAGTTCCTCATCAACTATTAACAAATGTAAATTTGCCTTTTTATGCAAAAATTAACATAATATTTAAGCTTGAGTAACAAACTTTAAAAAAACACGCTTGTAGCACTCAATAATTTGTTGCCTTTTTTGTTCTAGATCGCAAAATGCTAAGTTTGGCTGTTTTAAATAATTGCTTAGCTCATCTATATCATTTATTTGCGCAAGACAGCCTAATTTTTTAAGAAAACCCACCTCTTCTTTAAAACTATCCATATATAAGCCACAAAAAACAAAGTTTTTATAAATAGCTGGCTCGATTGGGTTATGACCTTTTAGAGTACCCGCTACAGATCCACCCACAAATACCTTGTCACTAATTGAATATATTGCTTCCAAAACGCCAAAACTATCCACTAAAATACAATCTTTAATAGTGTTTTTCATGGATGAGAGCAAATTGTAATCTAAACCCAAATCTTTAAGCATTTTTTCAAATAAAGGCAAATCTTCTAAATAACGAGGGGCCAAAACTACCTTATACCCAAAAGACAAAACTCTAATTATAGCTTTACTTAAAAAATCTAACTCTTGACAATGAAAGCTTGAAAAAACAAATATCTTTTTATTATGAGACTTTAAAATAGGCAAAAACTCATACTCAAATTTTTTGCTTTGTAAGGCGTATTTTACATTATCGCAAACTTTTACATTTTTGTTAAATTTATAAAATCTTTCTTTGTCATTTTGTGATTTTGCAATTATTACATCAAACTTTGAGATTGAGCTAAAAAAAACCTTTAGCTTTTTATAAAACTTATAGCTTTTTTCCGACATTCTTGCGTTTATTAGAAATATTCTTATGTGGTTATTTTTAAAAAAATTGATATAGGCTGGCCAGATTTCAGTTTCAAAAAAAATGGAAAGAAAAGGTAAGTTATCATTAAAAAGTTTTTTATATAAGAAATAAAAATCAAGGGGAGCTAAAAATACATCGAAACCTTCTTTTTTTAAATAATCATAGCCAATATTGCTTGTAACACTAAATATGATCTTTTTTTTAAATAAATTTTCAATGGTATCTTTAATGTTTAAAAATGCCTTTGCTTCTCCCAAGCTTGCAAGGTGCACTAGAATATAATCTTTTTCTTGGACCGCTTTTGGTATAACCCTGTCAAAAAGCCTATATCTAAAGCGTTTTTTGGTTATTGCCTTGTAAAGTAAAAAAGGAGAGATTATGATAAAAACTAGCAACAGTATAATATTGTAACTAAGCATTTTCAAATTGAATCTCTACAAGACCTTGGTAATAATTATTGCTTTCTAACAATTCTTTGTGAGTGCCAATACCTACAATCTGGCCTTGCTTAATAACAACAATTTTTGATGCACTAAGAGCCGTAGATAACCTATGTGCTACTAAAAATACGGTTCTGTTTTTAATTAAATTTGCTATGGCTTTTTGAACAAAATTTTCTGCTTCCGCATCAAGGGCGCTTGTAGCCTCATCTAAAATTAAAATATCAGGGTTTTTCATAATAGCACGAGCTATGGCTATTCTTTGCCTTTCCCCGCCAGAAAGGATTATGGCCTGTTCTCCAAGATTTGTATCATAGCCTTCTGGCAACTTCATTATAAAATCATGCGCATACGCTAGCTTTGCAGCTCCTATTACTTTTTCTCTATCGGGGTTTTCCAAACCATATGCTATATTGTTAAAAACTGTATCGGCAAATAATAGAACATTTTGAGACACACTGGCAATTTTTTTTCTTAAACTCTTAAGTTCAAAATCCCTTATATCAATTCCGTCTATTAGGATCCTTCCTTTTGTTGGGTCATAAAAGCGCGGTATTAAATCCATTAGCGTTGTTTTTCCACCGCCACTTTCGCCTACAAACGCCACAATTGTTTGTGCTGGAACTTCAAAATTTATATCCTTTAGAGCATATTTTGTACCATCATATGTAAAACTAACATTGTCAAATATGATGGAATCTTTTATACCATCAAAGGTATATCCATTGGATTTGATTTCTTGCGTAGACTTGGTATCTAAAATATAGAATACCCTTTCAATTGCACCAACAGAAGAATTAATACTGTTGCTTGCTTTGGCTATAGTTTTAAATGGCCTATAAAGCATAAAAAGACCAGCCATAAAAGAAAAAAAACCACCTACGCTAATTGTGCCTCTAAAGACCAGTAAACCACCAAACCAGATTAAAAATGCAATACCCAAAGAGCCAATAAATTCCATTAGAGGACTTGTAATCTCTGATATTCTAAAGCTTTTTAAGTTAATATTTAAAAACTCATGGCTTTTTTTTAAGAACTTCCCTGTTTCTTTATCTTCTGTAATAAAACCTTTGATTAAGCGAATATTAGAAAAAGACTCTTGAATAAGTGTGGTAATATTAGCTATCGAAATTTGCCTTTTTTTGCCGAGCTTTTTCATATCCTTGCCAAATTTAATAATTGGGTAAAGAGCAATAGGAAATACAATAGTAGAAATCAATGCAAGCTTAAAATCAATTGTATAGATAACAATAAATAAAAATATAATGGTAAAAAATTCTCTTATTGCTTCTGGCATAACTTTTGCAATTGCATCTTGAAGACGTTCGGTATCGTTTAAAACGCGCGACAATAATTCTGAAGTATGAAATTTCTCAAAAAAATCAATGGGCAAATTGATAATGTGTTTAAATATCTGATTCCTAATATTAAACAACACATTTTCTGCCACATACGCTGTCTGGTAGGATTGAATATATGTAAATAAACCTTTAAAAAAATAAGTGGCCATAACAGCAAAAGGTAGCAATATCAACATTTTTTTGTCTTTTGCAATAAATATTTTATCTAAAACAGGCTTAATTAAATACGCAGTAAGTGAAGTTAAAGCGCCCACTATAATCATAGCAACAAATGATAAAATTATCCTTTTCCAGTATGGCTTTAGGTATAATAAGAGTCTTTTTAGGTATTCTTTATTTATTTTCATACAACTCCTTTTAGTAGCGCGCAATAATCAAGTTTTGCTTCTATATCTAAGTAAACTATCCCAGGCTGTTCAATCTTTACAAAATCTTTGTATGTAGTAAGCAAAACTTCAGAACCAGTTTGATGTTTTAGAGATCTTAAAAGCTCTATATCTTTTTTGGTATAGTAATAGTGGTCTTTAAAACACTTAAAGCCGTTTATTTTAATGCCAAGAGTTTTTATACTTATTAAAAACTTTTGTGGATCTCCAATAGAACAAAACACAAATACACTTTTTGGTTTATCAAAAGCCCCATTTATATCAAAAAAACCTTTGATCGTAATTTCTGATTTAATCTCGCAATCTCCATCAAAACAAACTATTTTTTGGCACCTTTTAAGACTTTTTTTGCTATCGCGCAAATACCCAAAAGGCAAATAAAACCTTTCAGAATCTATTATACAAACCTCTAAATCTTTTGCAATTTTTCTGTACTGAAGACCATCGTCAAATATTATATACTCTGGTTTAAATTGATTTAGTGATTCTATAGCGCTTAATCTATCTTTGGTGCTAACTATAATTGAATGAGTTTTTTTTGCAAGCATGTAAGTTTCATCGTTTACAATAGGCGTTTTGTAAAAAATATTACTGCCATCTGATACAATTAAAGTACTTTTTTGTTTGGCTTTGTAGGCATTTGTAATAATGGCAGTTTTAAAACCAAGCGTATTTAAATAGTTAGAAATTCCTATACACAATGGTGTTTTACCTGTACCACCAGTTTTAATGTTTCCAATGCTAATAATTTTTACACCATCTACCTTTGTTGTTTTGAAAAACCCAATATCATATAAAAAATTTCTTACATTTACTATAGCCAAATACAGCATTGATATGGGAAACAAGATTGGTGTTAAAATTTTTTGAAAAAATCTAACATTAAGCATTGTTAAGCTTGTTTTCTAGCTCAATAACTTTTTCAGTTATCTCTTCTTTTGATTTTACATAAATAGGTTCTTTGTATATAAAAGTAAGTGTAGAAAGTGGCTTTGGTACAACAAATTTGTCCCAGCTATTCAATCTCCAAGCATTGCTTGGTTCAAACGCTATAGGCACAATCGGATACCCAGAAAGATAAGCTAATTCCAACACACCCAACTTTGCTTTCCTGCGCGGACCCTTTGGGCCATCTGGAGTTATGCCAATATCACACCCTTGAGTTTTAATTAGCCTTATCATCTCCAAAAAAGCTTTTTTGGGGTTTCTATTTACAGAACCGCCAATAGTACCCATTTTAAAGTACCTTATAACATCGCTTGCTAATTTACCATCTTTGTGCGTGCTTATCAAAATATTGAGATTGTTGCCTAAATAAACAAAAGGTAAAAATAGTATACTTTCATGCCAAAATGCATAAATAATAGGTGTATTGATAGATTTTATAGGATATTCTTGAGCGATTTTTATGCGTAAAAAAAGCCTGTAAAATCTCAAAAAAACATAAAAAACAAAAGGTATCATACCAAATAATCTAATATCGCTTTTGCAATCTTTGGTGTTATGGGGTATTGGCCAAGAGCATATTGTATCTGAGCAAGTTCGCGCTTTATTTGTAGCCTATATTGAGTATTTTCAAGCATTAATTTTGCTTGCTCATAGATATTTTGAGCTGTTACATTAAATTGAATCAATTCTGGTATAATATTTTCACCATGTATAATATTTGGCAAAGCAATAGAGCCTACACCATGGATAAGGGCTTTTCCTACTAGATAGCTTAAATTTGATAGTTTGTATGCTACCACAGATGGTAAACCAAACAGTGCGGCTTCTAAAGTAACTGTGCCACTTTTTGTTATTGCAAGCGTTGATTTTTTCATCAAACCGTAGGTATCTGTGTTAATCTCAATAAATGGGTATGTCTTTATAAATTGCTCAAAATAGCCTACAAAGTGCTCTTGCGTTGCTACAACAAACCTATAATCATCAAACTCTTTCTTAAGCAAATACGCAGCATCAAAAAAAACCTTTGTGTGAAAGTGCAGTTCAGACATTCTCGAGCCCGGCAAAATCAACACAATCTTTTCTGTTTTTGTCTTTTGTTCTAAATGCTTATGTAGTACGTCTATAATCGGGTGGCCAAAATAAACAACCTTTGAAGATTTAAAACCGTATTTAACTGCTTGAATGCCAAAAAATGTACGTTCAAATGGCAAGATAGGTACTATTAAATCAGCGTACTTAAACAGCTGTTTTATGCGATTCTTCCTCCATGCCCATACCTGAGGTGAAATGTAATAAATAACTTTCTTGTGATATTTCTTTGCAAACTTTGCCAGTTGAAAGTTAAAATCTGGAAAATCCATTAATATTAATGCATCTACATCTCTTTGAATGATTGTTTTTTTAATGATATTCAAAATTTCTACGGCTTTTGGGAGTATATTGAGTGCTTCTTTGAAACCTATTACACTAATATCTTGATAATCGGCTATCTTTTCTGATTGTGTAGCTAGTAAACTTGAACCAAACGATAAAATCTCAGTATTACTTAAAATATTTTTTAGCTCTTTAGCCAACAAATAAGCATATTTTTCTGCTGATCTTTCTCCTACGGACAGAAATAATTTCATCTTTCTCTGCAAAAACCACGCTCTGATTTTCTTAAAAACTCTATCATATCTATAACATGTTTTGATGGGCTTTCTTTAAGTTTATCATAGGCTTCATCAAATTTGAGATTGGACCTAAAGATAATTCTATACGCCTCTTTGAGCTTCTCTATATCAGATAAACTAAAACTATTTCTTCTTAAACCCACTAAATTCAAACCATTAAGTCTAGCCCTATTACCAACAGCGAGTGTAAAAGGAGCTACGTCGAGAGATACACCGCTCATACCGCCAATCATTGATAAACTACCAATTTTTACAAATTGGTGGATAGCACTCATACCGCCAATAACTGCGCTATCTTCTACAACTACATGGCCAGCAAATTGTACCATATTGGCAATGATTGCATTATTGCCAATAACACAATCATGCGCAATATGCACATAGGCCATAATTAGGTTACCACTGCCAATTTGAGTTTTGCCAATACCGCCTTTTGTGCCACGGTTGATCATAGCAAATTCTCTAATAGTATTGTTATCACCTATAATTAGCTCACTGTGCTCGCCAGAAAACTTAAGATCTTGCGGTATAGTTCCAAGCACAGCAGAGTGAAAAATTTTACAATTTTCCCCAATAGTGGTGAATTCATCAATTACCACATGACTTCGGATTTCACAGTTGCCACCAATTTTTACATTTGATTTTACAATAGAATAAGGTCCGATTGTCACATTTTCGCCCAATTGAACATTATCTTCAACTATTGCCGTTTTGTGTATATTTACCATATTTAACTCCTTAATCCAATTTTGCACTCATTGTTGCCTCTGCTACAAGCGTATCACTAACAAAACACTTGCCAGACATTTTCCATACTTTCATTTTATGCTTTATAATTTCAACTCTCATTAGTAAAGTATCACCTGGCACAACAGCTTTTCTAAACCTTGCGTTTTCTATACTCATAAAATAAACTACTCGATTAGCATTATCTTCTTCCTCTAAAGACAAAAATGCCAATATTCCACCTGCTTGTGCCATTGCCTCAATTATAACAACTCCAGGCATAATATGTTTTTTGGGAAAATGCCCTTGAAAGTAAGCTTCGTTGTATGTTACATTTTTTATAGCTTCTATAAATTTGAACTTCTCATAATTTAATACTTTATCTACAAACAAAAACGGGTATCTATGAGGTAATATTTCTTTTATCCTTTCGATATCAATCATTTTTTCTCAAGCTCCTTAATTCTATTTTCTAATTCCTGAATTTTTCTATAAAGCTCCGGCAATCGTGGCATTGTTGCGCTAGATTTCAGCCACTTTGCATGATCATACACCGGTATGCCACTGTAAATACCGCTTTTTTTGATATTTGTCCCAACACCAGATTTTGCTGTTATTATAGTATTATCAGCAATTTTTAAATGACCTGCTATGCCTACTTGACCTGCTAGAATAACATTGTTTCCTATTTTTGTAGAACCAGATATACCACATTGCGAAACTAAAATAGAATTTTCACCAATTTCAACATTATGGGCAATTTGGACTAAATTATCTATCTTTGAACCTTTTTTAATTATTGTTTCATCAAGCGTAGCTCTATCGATTGATGTGTTTGAACCTATCTCAACATCATCTTCTATAATTACTTTGCCAACCTGAGGTATTTTATAATGTTTACCATTATTATTTACATAACCAAAGCCATCACTGCCTATTACACTACCAGAATGAATTATCACATTGTTTCCAATTTCTACATTCTCACGAATTGTAACATTTGGATATATAATGCAATTATCTTTAATAATCGTGTTTTCACCAATATAAACCATAGGCATTATAGAGCTATGTCCTATTTTTACATTTTCTGCTATATATGTAAAATCTCCAATATAAGCTTCCTCGCTTATTTGCGCTGTTTTATCAATTGAAGCTTTATGACTTTTGAAATTGCTTTTTAATTGATTTTTATAAAAGTAACTCAAAGCTAAAGCAAACCCAAGATAAGCATCTTTGCATACGACAAAATTTTTATAATTGTAAGCTGAAATATCAAATGCTTGATCAACTATTATGCAACCTGCTCTAGTAGTAGAAATATATTTGGTGTACTTTTTATTGGAAAGAAAACTAATTTTATGTTCATCAGCCCGATTTAAGCTTGCTACGCCATCTATATCTATGTCACTTTTACCCAAATATTGTCCATTAATAATTTGGACTAATTCTTGCACTCCAATCATTTTTTGCTTTGCTCATATATTTTATTATATACTTTGATAACCTGAGGCGTTATATCTAAAGCATCGTTCCAATACACTAATCCCTGGTGTACTTCAAAAACTAAATCAATACTTTCTTTTTGACTAATATTTTTTATTGTTTCGACAAGACCGTTTATGATATTTTGAGTGTATTCTCTTTCTTTTGATACTACATCGTCTGTGGCATCAGCTTTGTATCGCTCTAAATCTCTTAATTTTGTTTGATACTCAATTTCCAATTGTTGTTTATCTTTTTTAGGCGTTGATGGGTTTTGAATTTTTTGAGATAAAGTATTTAACTCTTGCTGTTTACTGTCAATTACCATTTTCTTCGCCTCTATAATCTTTTGAAGCATAGATTTTGCATCGATGCCTGCTTGACAATCCTGTAGCGCTTTATTTAAATCTACAACAGCAACTTTAAGCGCGAATGCATTACTATTAAGCACAAGTAGTGCTGCTAAAACTACAAACCCCGAAAAAAATTTCCTCATAAGTCCTTATGCCTCCTTACTAATAATTCTAAAATAAAGCTCCCATAGAGAACTGAAAAACATAAGATTTCTCGCCATTTTTAGGTGCCAGATTCTTGCCTACCTCTACTCTAATTGGTCCAAGTGGAGATATCCATTTTATACCTACACCAACATCTTTTTTAAGGTCGCCAAAATCGTATGAATAAAGCCACGAATTACCTATATCGAAAAATGCATCACCGTATAATTTTAAAGCCTCTACTAATGGAAAAATCGTCTCAGCTTGAGCGTATGCATCCCTTGTGCCACCAATGTAGTTTCCATATTGATCTGTAGGACTTACTGTGCCATAATCAAAACCTCTCAAGCTATCTATACCGCCTAAGAAATATCTATCCGCAAGCGGCACTCCTTTCCCACCTATGCCTTTTGCAAAACCAATACTACCTTTTAAGTGGCCTATCATACCCCAAAATATAGGATGGAAATACTCCACAGTATTATCCCACTTAACATACCTTGCGTTTCCGCCAAATCCTGTAAAACCTAAACTTGACGAAGCAATCGTTCCCTTTGTCGGGAAAATAGTATTGTTAACTGAACTCCATTTTATAAAAGGTGTAATGGTACTTTCTGTCGTAGTGCCAGCTTCTTGTTGTAAATAATAGCTTGGCGTGCCAGCTGTTATATCAATTTTATTTTGAGATAAAGAATACGAAGCTCCAACACTTAACTGATCGTCATAAAATCTCTTTGCAACGGTAAATTTAAAACCGTATGTTTTTTGATTGTAATCCCAACCGTAATATTCCATATTGTACAAATCTAAGCCGACAGATATTGGCTTATTATCAACCCAAGGGTTTACTAAACTTATATCGAATAAATGGCTATTTGCAGAAAGGTTTGCGTAAAACTTTCCATATACACCTGATCCAAACAAATTCCTTTGCGTAATAGAGCCCATAACACCTACTTTGTAGTAAGAACTATAACCTACACCTAATGATAACATACCAGTCATTTTTTCTTTTACATTGACTTTCATATTTACTTCATCTTTACCTGGAATACGCTCTGTGCTTATCTTTACGTTATCAAAGTAATCCGTGTTATAAATTTTTTCCCTGGATTCTTGTATTTTTGATTCAGAATATAAACTGCCTTGATTGAGGCGAATTTCTCTTCTTATGACATTATCCCATGTTTTATCATTGCCCGTTATTTCAATTCTGTGAATATAGACTTTGTTACCCTTGTTAATATCAAATGTAACGTCAACTGTATGATTTTGTCTATCCAGTGTAACTATAGGGTTAATATCACAAAAAGCATAACCCTTGTCTGCGTAAGCCGTAGTGAGATCTCCTATGTCTTTCCTTAATTGAACACCATTGAATGTTTTTCCAACTTTTAATTTGACAATTTTTTCAAGGTCTTTTAATGTATACGGTTCAATATGCTCGTATTTTAAGCTCTTTAATGTATATTGTGCCCCCTCATCAATCGAAATGTCCATATCAATATAGCCTGTGTCTGGCTCTATATTTACAGTTGGCCCATTAACTTTTACATCAGCATAACCTTTTGACAAGTAGAGATCTCTAATTGCCTGTATATCAGAATCAAGATCCTGTGGATTTAATTTACCCGTATAAAACCACGGTAAAAAAGTCAGTATATATGGACCATATTTTTCATGATTTTTCATAACATCCAATATTTCGCTAGTTTTTATATGTTTATTGCCAATAATATTTATTTTATGAACGAAAGTTTTCTTCCCTTCTCTTATGTCAAAAACTATATCTACACGATTACCTGCAACAGGTTCTAGCTTATATGAAACATTTGTAAGGTAAATACCTTTTGACGCATAAAAGCCTACAATAGCCGATATACTTTCCTGCAAGTTTTTTTTGCTTAAAATTTGGTATTCCTTTACTTTACACACTTTATACAGTTCTTCATCCTTAAACATTTTGTTGCCCTTAAATTTAACAAACCTAATTGCGGGTTTTTCCTTGACATTAAATGTTAAAATCACGCCGTTTGAGGTATTGGTTACTTTAGCTGTTACTGTTTCAAAAAAGCCTAAGTTATAAATGTTTTTAATATCTTCGTTAACAGCTTTTATATCTAAAGACGTATTTGTTTTTTCTTTCACAGCACTTAATATTGTAGGTTTATCTATTCTTACATTACCTTCTACATTAATCTCAACAATATTTTGAGCGTATGCAAAATTTAGTAACAAAAAAAATATGAACAAAAAACTAACTATTGTCTTCATTGGTTAAAACCCCTTCTGATAAAAAATATGTAGTATCACAAAACCGCGCAATTTTATTGCTATGGGTAGAAATTACCACCGTAGTATTAAACGATTGTTGTAAATCGCGTAGCAGTGACATTAATAACTTTGCATTATTCTCATCAATATTAGATGTAGGCTCATCTGTAATTATTACTTTTGGGTTATTTATTAAAGCCCTAGCTATAGCAACTCTTTGTTTTTCGCCACCAGACAAATTATAACTCCGCTTGTTAAAAAACTCTTGATTGATTCCAACTCTCAATAAGAGCTCTTTTGCATAATCTATTTTTATTATACCATTAATCATTGTGGGAAGCAAAACATTTTCTAGTACTGAAAGCTCGTTTATAAGTGAATAGAATTGAAAAACAAAACCAATATTGGCATTTCTTAATAAAGCAAGGTTTTTTTTATCCGTAAAATTTATTTTTTCTCCAGAAAAATACACGTCTCCACTATCAGGCTCATCCAATAAACCCAATATATGAAGGAGTGTAGATTTGCCAGAACCTGAAACACCCATGATGGCTACCATCTGGCCTTCTTCGACATTAAAATTTATGTTGTTTAGTACTAACGTTTCACTTTTACCGCTTTTAAAAGATTTTTTTATATTAGAGGCGCTTAAAATCACTGTCTTAATACCTCTATTATATTCATCCTAGAAGCTTTCGATGCAGGATAAAGGCTTGCAAGTACACATAAACCAACAGAAACTATGGAAATTCCTACAACATAAGTCAAAGTAATATCTACTGGAATTTTTGTAATGTAATAAACCTGTTTGGGTAAGCTTACAATATCGTAATGCTTTAAAATATAGCCCAGAGATAATCCCAAAAAATCACCAATAATAGTACCTATAAAACCTAAAATCAACCCTTGCTTTATGAATATGCTTTTAATATTTTTTGATGTAGCACCAAGAGAAACAAGTATCGCTATATCTTTAACCTTTTCCATAACCAGCATAGTAAGTGAGTTCATGATATCAAAAGCCGCCACAATTATAATTAAAAGCAAAATAATACCCATAGCAATTTTTTCTAATTTTAAAGCAGTGAAAAAATTCTTATTCATTTGAGCCCAAGTAACAAAATAATACTGACTTGGCAGTATTTTACCCAGAAAGCTACCTACTTTATTTATATTGTATGGATTATACAAATTTACAGCTATGGTATTTATCTGATCATATGTCTGCATATTTTTCCATAATACATCTAAAGGTATATATGAAAAAGCCAAGTCATATTCATACATCCCAGAATCAAACACACCCGTGACAGGAACTTCAAATGATACGGGAGAAAAACCCATAGCTGTAGGATTAGAATAAGCTAGTGTAACTCTAACATTTTGGCCAGCAGATACACCAATTGCTTTCATTAATTCCTTACCCAACACTATCCCATTTGTCCTACCCTTTATATACTTTTCAACATATGGTTTATCGCTAAAATCTACACCGTTTAATATAGAACCACTTGATTGACCATTAGCACTTACAATACACTGTTCAACTAAAGAAGGATAAACGTTGGCAACCATTTTATCAGATTTTATTTTTCCAAGAAGTTTCCTATCTAGATTAAATGTTCCATCAAAATTTTTAATAATTATGTGTGGGTTTGCACCTATTATTTTTGATTCCAGCATTTTGTCAAAACCATTCATAATCCCTAAAACTAAAATTAGCGCGCCCACACCAATTGCAATACTAATAATAGAAAGCAAAGAAGAAAGCGAAATCAGTTTTTCCTCTTTTTTAGAACTTATGTATTTTATAGCTAAAAAGTTTTCAAAATTGAATTTCTTCATTTATCAATTAATCGTCTTTTAATGCGTATTTTAAAACCTCTTGCATGTCCTTAACAAAATAAAATTTTACGTCTTTTATCTTTAGTTGCGATTGAATTTCTGACACATCTTTTTTGTTGTCAAAAGGTACAATAATTTCTTTTATACCAACCCTCAGTGCTGCTAGAGTTTTTTCTTTAAGCCCACCAATTGGTAAAACTCTACCAGTAAGTGTAATTTCACCCGTCATTGCAATATCAGATCTGACTAGTTTATTAGTTAGAGCAGAAATAATAGCACATGCTATGGTTATGCCCGCACTTGGGCCATCTTTTGGCGTTGCACCTTCTGGTACATGTATATGGAAATCGTACTTTTCGTAAAATTCTTCCTCCAGATTTAGCTCTTTATATTGAGTTCTCGCAAAAGAAACTGCAGCTTGTGCTGACTCTTTAAATACATCGCCAAGTGAACCTGTAAGCATTAGTTTTCCACTACCTTTAACCTTTAGGGCTTCAATAAACAATACCTCACCGCCAACAGGTGTCCACGCAAGACCCGTAGCAATGCCAATATAATCTTTGTCTAGCTTTTCGCTGCTATAGTACCTTGGTATACCTAAATATTTTTCTAAATTTCCTACATTAATTTCATATATGGTTGATTGATCTTTTTTTGGAGATTCTACAATTTGTCTTGCAATTTTTCTTAAAATAGCTGTAATATTTTTTTCTAAATTCCTTACGCCTGCCTCTTTGGCGTAGTTTTCAATAACGCTTTGGATGGCTTTATCTGTAAACTTTATATTGTACTCATTAAGCCCGTGGTTTTCAATCTGCTTGGGTATAATGTATTTCTTTGCAATTTTCATTTTTTCTATCGTTGTATAACCAGAGAGTCTAACAATTTCCATTCTATCCAATAGTGGCGCAGGTATCGTATCTGTAGAGTTGGCTGTCGTTATAAAAAAGACTTTTGATAAATCAAATGGAACACCTATATAGTGGTCTTCGAATTCATAATTTTGCTCTGAGTCCAAAACTTCAAGCATGGCACTAGCTGGATCACCTCTAAAATCGCTGCCTAGTTTATCAATTTCATCTAAAACAAAAACAGGGTTATTTGTTCCTGTTTGTTTTAGACCTTGTATAATCCTTCCCGGCAGTGCCCCTACGTATGTCCTTCTATGTCCTCTAATTTCTGCTTCGTCTCTAACGCCACCCAAAGATATTCGCCACAATTTTCTTCCCATAGCACGGGCAATAGATTTTGCAAGTGAAGTTTTGCCTACACCGGGTGGTCCAATAAAACATAAAATAGGGCCTTTTATATCATTTTTTATTTTTTTAACGGCCAGATACTCCAGAATTCTTTTTTTTGCTTCTTCTATGTCATAGTGGTCTTCATTCAGAGTTTTTTCTATAGACTTTATATCTAGTTTATCTTGTGAAGAAACACTCCATGGTAAACTAACCATCCAATCAATGTATGTACGAATTACATTGGCCTCGGCAGAATCGGAGTACATTTTTTCTAATCTAGACAGTTGCTTTAGACACTCTTTCCCTGCTTGCTCGCTCATTTTTACTGCTTCAATCTTTTGCCTAAGCTCTTCTATCTCATCTGAGTCTGCCTTTTCGCCTAACTCTTTCTTTACAGCTTTTAGCTGCTCTTTCAAGAAATACTCTTTTTGTGCTTTTGAAATTTCTTCCCTGGCTTCTCTTTGGATTTTAGCCTGCATATCAAGTATTTGCAGTTCTCTATTCAAGATGCTGACTATTTTTCTTAATCGCTCTTTCACAGATAATATTTCTATTAATTCTTGCATCTGATTTATCTTTAATTGTAGATTTGCAATGATAATATCAGCAAACTGTTCGCTTTTTTCTATATTGTTTGCAATTACAACAATATCATTGGGTATATTCTTATTTAAAGCTACAAGTTTTTGGAGTTGATCTTTAATTGTCCTAATCAGGACCTCTATTTCAATCTCTTCTTCTGGTGTTGATGCTAATTGGTCTTGCAATAGCGAAACTTCAGCTTCAAAAAAGGGGTTATCTTTTATCGTTTTGGTATAGCTCACAATAGATGCTTTTCTCAATCCTTGGACCAATATTTTTACTCTACCATCTGGCATCTTAAGCATTCTTAAAATCAAGCATACTGTGCCAACGGTATTTATTTGATCTGGTGTTGGTTCATTTTCTTCAAAATTTTTCTGGCTCACGGCAAAAATCATTCTATCTTTTGATAAAGCCTCATCTATTGCCTTAATAGAAAATTCTCTACCTACCAGCAACGGTGTAACCATATAAGGAAAAACAACCATATCTCTAAGTGGCACAACAGGCAAAACACTAGGTATTTCTATATCTTGGTTGGCTAAGCTTTCGTTATTATTACTCATAAATCAAAACCTCTCTAAAATAATTTCTAATACTCCGTTGTTATAGTTTACTTTACTTACATTTTCAACATAGAATGGCAAATCTATGTATTTTTTAAAATAACCAAAAATACGCTCTGCCCTTATATATGCTACGTTACTTCTTTCTTTTTTTTTCTTAAAACCAGAGATAATCAAAGAAGTGTGATTTGTATCGATTGCCAAACTATCTAACTGCAAATCTGGTATTTCAAGCTCTATGTGTACTTTATCACCTTCTTCGTAAATATCCGCTAAAATCGAATCTGAACTTGCGTTTTTTTGTAAAACTAAAAAATGAGCAAAAAAAATCACTCTGTTATTAACCATATTATTTACTCTTTTTTTCTAACTCTTTGTAAAATAAAACAATGTATTTACTGTTTGGATATTTCTTTTTTAATTCATTAAAAAAATCCATAGCCCCTTGCTTTTTGCCTAAATGATAGTAAGAAGATGCCAGTAAATACAACATTTCATCGTTAAAATTCAAATCAGAAAAATGCTTTGCCATATAATCAAGCTCAATTTGAGCTGCCCTATACCTTCCTAAGTCATAATAGAAACGAGTAATAAACAACTGATGTTGGTAAAGTTGTTTTGCACATTCAGTTAAATAGTTATAAACTTCATCTTTGTATGGATTATCTGGATATTTATCCAAGAGTACAAGAAAATTTTTTATAGCATTTTTTGTAGGTGTTTGATCGAGTCTATATCCATTCATCATTTTGTAATAACTCATAGCAATTTTATATTGAGCAAACATGGCATCATTTGTATCTGGATACAACTCTATAAATTTTTTGTATTCGTCTATTGATAAAAGATAATCTTCCTCGCTGTAATAAACATCACCTAAAATAAGATGCGCTTTCTTTGAATAAATGCTACCTGGATGTTGTTGATTAATCATCAATAAACTATGTTCGGCTTCTTTGTAGTTATGATTAATGTAATACTGGACTCCCTCGTTGTACCATTCATAGGCACTTTTTTCTAGCTCTGTTTTAACTAATTCTTTAGGAGCAGAACATGCAGAAACAAAAAAAACAATTAAAGCAATTGCAATGTAAGTGAAAATAGTTTTTTTCATGATAATAACCCATTTTTTATATCAAGTGCTGAGCTAATCATAAGCTATCTCCTTTATAATAATTTTTTCAAATTGCATATCACTTGATAATTCATTTAACTTTTTAATAAGTTGATCCTTCATGCTTTCCATTTCTTGATGCCAAACGGAGCTAAATACACCTATAGTTAAAACACCATCTTTAAAGTTTAACACAACAACATCATCTTCACTAAAATTTAACTGTTTAAATATATCTTTAGCTTTCAGTATATATCCAGCCCTTTCTAACCCCAAATCCTTCAACAAATCAAAAGTAGCTGTAGATATATCAACTAACGCCATATTCTTTAAGCGTTTTCTGCTTGTTTTACATCGTTTCTAATCATTATAATAAAATCGCGTTCATTTTTTTTGAGCACATTTTCTATGTAAGCACCTAATTGAGGCAATTTTTGAGCAATTTTTGATATATAGTCATACTCGTTTACATATGCAAGTATATATTTACCTTTTGGAGCAGACTTAATCGAGCTGTCTAAAATACCGCAGGCCTCAGATTCATTTTTACCTCTTAAATCCACTTCTTTTGCTATATCAAAGCTATCGCCTTTGCCGTCCATAAAACCTCCTTATTTTTTTGCATATTTTTTCTGGAATTTATCAACCCTTCCGCCTTCATCAACAATTTTTTCTTTACCTGTAAAAAACGGGTGGCATTTATTACATATCTGGACCTTAAGATTTTTAATAGTTGAATGAACTTCTACTTTATTGCCACATGCACACTCGATAGTTGTTAACTCATATTTTGGATGAAAATTTTTTTTCATTAGCTACCTCCTTTTTGCTAATCGTAAAATATCACAAATTACCTATTTTATCAAGTGCTCATTGTTTATTTTTGATACATAGTCTTTTAATGTCTGGTTCAGCTTTTTAAGTTCATTTCTCATCGAAAAAAGAACAATTGGTAAAGCTATCCACATTAAAAAACTCACAGTCAAAAATACAATTAAAGCTAGAAAAAAAATATCATACATTGACGATGTAAAAGATTTAGTTAATACTGAAATCATTTTTCACCTACCAACACGCTAAATCCACCCTCACCAAAGCCTTCTTTGGGTTCTTCAACGGCATTTATTTGTCTATAATCGCCTAACAACACTTGATAGGCTTGCTTGAAAGTAAAACCCGATTTTTCCAACAAATCTATAACCTGTTTTGATGAAAAAAATCTTGCATGCTTATAGAATACACTGTTTTCTTTTTTTTCTAAGTAAAGTCTGCCTAAAGTTGTATCTGAATCTACAATACCTATGATAATTTTACCTTTTGGTTTTAATATGCGATAACACTCCTTTAAACTCTTTAGTGGATCATTTACAAAGCAAATCGTTACAGCCATTAAGGCAAAATCAAAACTATTGTCTTCAAGCGGTAAACTTTCCGCTACGCCAAATATTACATCTATGCCATTTTTCTTTGCAATATCCGCCATTTGCTTTGATGGTTCAACACCCACTTTAATACCAAGTGGCAAAGCAAATCTCCCGCTACCTACCCCAATTTCAATACCTTTGCCTTCTTTGGGCATGACTTTTTTAAGAGCCTCTACTTCTGATAAGTAAACGTACTTATTCTTTTCAAACCATTCTTCGTAATCTTCTGTATTGTTATCAAATACTTGAATCTTATCTGAATAATTCTTAAAGTACTCTAAAACTTCAACTGCATTAACAAAATCCAAAAAAATGTATTCTATGCTTTTACTTGTAATTATATTTTTAAATTCAACTGAAACACTTTTGCCGATTAATACACTATCGCCAAGCTTGTTTATATCTAATGCGCAGTCCTGAATTTTCTTTTTTTGATCGCCTTCAACAATTAAATAAAATGGCGAGTCTTCAAAATTGCCATCGAATATATCACCGTTTTCATTAATTGATATAACAGCTTTCTTCATTTTATCCTCCCTTTTTTTTCGTTTTTATTATACTTAAAATATATCCAAAACTCAACAATTTTAAGATTTTTGTTGCAAAATAGTCAATTTTTTATAGAATCACCTATGTTGAAGTAAAAAACTTTACTAAAAAAATGAGTTTACCTTGTTTTATTGGCAAAATTTTAGATAACAAAATAATCATAGAAGGTCAAGAGTACCACCACGCAATCAATGTTAAAAGATTAAAGATAGACGATAAAATTGAAGTAAACAACTTAAATGGTAATTATCTAATTGGAACAATAAGCAAAATAGAAAAAAAATATTTTATTGCCACGATTGATCGCACAATTGAAAAAGCTCTTCCACATATCAATGTAACGCTTTATCAGTGCCTGCCAAATAAATTATCAGTAATTGATGAGCTTATAGAACCTATTTCTCAGCTTAACGTAGCTACTTTTGTACCCACTATATCAGATTTTTCTAGATTAAAACTAAAAGATATTCAAAAAAAAATGCTTAAATGGGAAAAAATAGCCGTCCAGTCTCTTAAGCAGTGCAAAAGGCTATACCCGCTTACTATACAAAATCCGCAAAAACTTCCAAACATTGATTCAAAAGAATCTTTAAAAATAGTATTTTATGAAAATGAAAAAAATAAAACGCTCAAAGATTTGCCAGTTAAAAATATTGAAAGTGTTGCAGTTGCAATTGGCCCAGAAGGTGGATTTAATGAAAATGAAATTACGGTTTTACAAAAGAAAGGTTTTGTTGCGCTCAGTTTATCAACAAACATATTAAAAGCAGAAGTTGCAACAATTGCGGCACTTGCTCAGATAGAATTAATATTTAGATAGTCTTCCAGCCATCTAAAACTAGGTACTTGAAACCAAACACTTTATTAAGCTTAATGGCAAAATCCTCTTTGTCTTGCACAAACTTATCTACATAAACATCAATACCATCTATATTAAGCAAAATATACTTATCTGAGTTTTTGGGTGAACCGATTGACACTTCAGGGATCGTTTTTATATCTATGCAGGTATTTGCGACATCATGGTAAGTTATGCTAACCTTTCCACCTTTTTTAACCCGTCTTTACCACTTTTTGACAGAATCCACCAAAAAACAGGCGTTTTTTGCATATAAACCTTTTAGCTACCTTGGGCTTTTCTAAAGCCCATATTGACCTATCTATACTATCTATCATATAAAGGCTTGTTTACCCAAAAAGCGAGCATGCTGTTAAATACTGGGCGCAAAACTAAGCGCTTTGGATGTTTTACTTTCCACCGCATTTGAGCATATAAGCCAAAATGCACTCTATAGAATATCAGATAAGCTGCTTTTGCATAAAGACCAAATAGAAAGCTTGCGTAGCGCAAAAGTAAAAACGGCTTTTGAAGAAAAGCTAAAGTCTATAATAGAAAGCAAGCGTCTGAAAAGGTACGATAAAGCTTTAGAGCAAATCTCAAGACTCAAATAGAAAGAAAAAGCATAATAAAATAAACTCGCTGCTTGCAAATTTAACAAAAAATACTGTAGTACCCATAGAAAAAATAATGCTGTTATAATAGCATTATCAAACTACAGGTGGTAAAGAGGAGTTAAAAGCAACAAAATAGAAATTCTACCCGCTAAAATATAGCCTCTGTCAAAAGGTACACAATCTATGTCAGTAAGCTTGTTATTTATATAAAATGCCCTGCTAATATTTATTTTATTCTCACTGCAGACGCTATTTTGAAGCGGCTTTAAGTCTAAATTTTGTGGATAAGCAGAAATCACTTGTTTATCTGAACTTGTTATCAAAACAGCATAGATATCTGGGTGTTGATCTACAAAGTTTTTTATAGTAAAACGAGCTTTTTGTGTATAGAAATTTGTAGCAATAGAATCTTTAAGCAAATTTTCTGAATTACGTAACAGTCTTACGTAAGTTTGGATAGTAAATGCACTCTGCTGTGCTATTGTATTTAACTCAGACTATGTATAGCGCACAAAATTTCTGTAAACCCTAATAAATACTACAGAAACAATCAAAAAAGCAATGAGGCTTATGATAGCCCAACTTAGCATAAAGTATTTTGATAAATTTGCTTTAAAAGCCTTTATGTTCGCTTAAATACCACCACTTTTTTTTGTTACAACAAACCAGCTTTTTTGCTTGCAAACGTTATTGCTAGATAATTGAGAAAATAATAACCCTTATATGTCAAATTTTGTTTCACTTAGATAACTTTATTATATACTGCCAAATAATTCTTAAGTAAAAATTGTCACTAATTAAGCCTTTTGAGCGCCAGGTTTCAGCCTTGAGCCTGCAATCTGGCCTGCCACGGATGCCACTAAAAATAACGGTATAAAGTAATAGCTAATACCAAGCAAAATTCTAGGCAGTGCAATAAATGGGATTGGAATGTGAATATAAGCAAACCAGCGCCAGGAAAATTTCTTTACTTTAGATCTTAATCGCCCAAAAGGAATGTTAATTAAAAAAGCAAAAACTGCTAACAATACAAACATTGTATTATTTTAATTATTTTTATTAAAATTGCAAATTTTTCTATTTTTGAATTTATGGTTTGCAAAAAATATTTTTTTAGATATAATTTTGTTATCTTTAATGTGCTGGAGGATTATTATGAAAAAAATTTTCTTATCTATCTTGGGTCTTATTTTAATGTTTTCTTATGCAAACGCCACAGTTAATTACGCATCCATTGCTAAAAAACTTGTTCCTGCTAATGTAAACATTGAGCTTAAGCAGACTAACGATTTTCAAATTCCAGGTTTTAAAACATTTATTGCAACTCTAAAACCACAGAACGCATCGGTAACTGTTTATAAGTATTTATGGATTTCAGAGGATGGCAAATATGTAATACCAAACCTTTTAGCCTATGCAAACAATTCTGTCTCACAAATTGAGCCCAAAGTTAAAGAATCCTATAATACAGTAAATATTGAGTGGTTCAATAGAGTATTGTCAACATTAAGCTCAAACTTGAAAAAAAGCTATGGCAACGGAAAAATCGAGGTTTATATATTATCTGATCCATATTGTCCTTTCTGTAAAGAGCAGCTTGCTCAAGCAATTGAACTTGCAAAACAAAATAAAATTAAATTATATGTTATACCATTTGATGTACACGGGGAAAAATCAACACAAGCTTCAATGTTATTCTGGGATATAGAATCAAAAACAAACCTTGCTGACGCTTTAGCAAAAGTAGAAGCTGCATCATTTGAAAATGTTGACAAAATTGTCTCTCAAAATCAAAACTTAATCAAACAACTAACACCAAAATATCAAGCAAAACTTCACTACTTAAAAGAAGAATTTTTTAAACAAAAGTTAAACGGTACGCCTTCTATTATCATTAGAAAAACAAATATAACAGGCATAGTAATTGTAGGCCTAACCAATCTTGCTAATTTTGTAAAGTAAACCATGAAAAAAAAGCTTTTAATAGCTTTTATCGCTCTAATAACTCTTTTTGTTTTAATGCTAGCAGGTTACTTTAGCCTGCCCCTTTTTTTAAAAAGCCAGTACTTTTTGCATTTTGTTGAAAATAAAGCACATATAAAAATAGAAAAAATCGAAAATTACAAAATTTCTCAAACGCTAAATTCTATAAAAGTAAATATCTCTGATCTAAAAATAAGATCAAGCAAGTTTAATTCTTGTGCAAAAAATGTATCATATACACTTAAATTAGGCGAATTGCTTTCCAGAAAGCCCACATTCGGCAATCTCAAAATTCAAAACTTAGATATTACAATATACCCTTCAAAAACACCAACAAAAACTACAACACTCATAAAGCCGCTCCCTTTATCCATCGATATAGCAAATTTAAACGCATCATATGAAAACTATAAAATTAATGGCGCATTAAATGTGGTATTGAATTTGACAACAAAAAATAACAACTTTTTTTTTAAAGGTGATGTAAACAACAGCCCAATTGAGCTCGCAGGTGATATAAATCCAAACAACCTTCATATTAACTTAAATGTAAAAAAATTTTCACCAAAAGATTTCCCGGCATATCTAAAAGTCATTAATAACACAAGCTCAAAATTAAATTTAACACTCAAAAACAACCTGGAACTAATAGACGGTAAATTAAAAATAAGCGATATAAACTACAAAGGACTAAAACTTATAAGCCCAAGCGCCACTTATGCACATAACGAACTTTACTTAAATATTCCAAGTGTTATGTACAAAGAAAATATCACTGGTAAAAATGCCAATCTAAAACTCAATACTAAAAATTATAACGCTACACTTTTATTTAGCCAGATAAGTGTAGCAAACCTTAACATCAAAAAACCAACAATAAATTTTATATATGACAAAAACAACGATAATTTTTCTCTCAAAGGATCTGGAGACGGCTTTTTAGCTAAGGCAAAAGGTACACTAGATACCAAAAGTTTTGATAATACCCAGCTAGAGGGTTTTTTTGAAACACCATATATTGATTACAAACAGATAAAACCATTAATTAGCAAAAAACTTCAAGAATATATATTTTCTGGAGAAATAAAAGCAAAAAAAATTACATTTAACGGCAAAATAAAAGACAAAGAAAATATTATTAAAACTGGAGAGCTTGTTGCGCAAAATGCTAAATTTGTAGTTGAAAAAGACACATACCCATTCGTTGTTACATTTGCAAATATCAAGGTTACGCCAAAGGATGTTATTATTGACGGAACAGGCTTTAACGATGAAGTTAATTTAATTAGCTCAAAGATGGTCATTGCACGGGAAAAAGGCTATCCGGCAAACATGCATTTAGTGCTAAATGGCGAATCTACAAAAAATACTGAGGATTTTTTATACAAGGCAATACTTAGCCACGACGATGCAAAGTATATTGATTATGCCAAAGACATCAGAGGTCCATTTGGTGCAGTAATTGATATCAAAGATTATTACTGGCATCCGCAGCCACATTTTGATTTTAATGTTAATATAGATTCTCACTTAAATCTTGTGGACAAAAAAATTTCAAAAACACCGATAAGCTTGGTTGGTAAGTTTGGTATTCAAAGAAAAAATCAAACACTTAAAGTTAGCGCAAATAACTTAAAAATAAAAAACGACACATCTTTTGTTAACATTACAGGTTTTTTGGAACACTCAAATACCCTTTTCTACAATGCTAGTTTAAGCGGTAAAATAAACCCAAACGACATAAAAAACGTTTCTTATTTAAAACTAGACGAAAAATACCTGCCAACAAGCAAGATTACAATAAAGCCCTCATCTATTTGGGGTACACTGTCAAAAATTAATTTTAATGCTGATATTGAGGGTAAAAAATTATTTAAAGAACAGGGGTTTGGTGTAGATGAAATTCTAGCAAAAGGCTACTTTGAAAAAAACCTAATCAGCCTAAACCCTATAAAGCTAGATAATACAGTATCAATAAACGGCTTATACAATATTAAGGCAAAAACTTTTAATGGTGATATTGCATTAAATAATTTTAGGTTATCAAGTATAAAAAATTTGCTAAAGTTGCCAATAGATGAAGCAATACTTAACGGAAACGTCAAATTGGGTCTAAAAGATAAAAAATTTCAATATATATACTCAAATAATTTAGTACTAACAGATTTGGTGTATGATGACGATTTAAGTGTAAAATCTGCCCATATTACATTTAATAAAAATTACGCTACTATAACAGATGGCTATGCACTAGTTTTAGGCAACCCTGTAAGCTTTAATGGAAGCTTAAATTTAGAGCCACTCACTATAAGCCTAAATGCAACAAGTCAAAAATTTATAGTAAAAAAATCACAAAGTAAAACAAAAAGCTACATAGGAAACATTAAATTTAAAATACCAAATGCTCAGATTTACGCAAATGCTCACATAAATGAGCTTATTATACAAGGTTCAAAGCCACTTATATTTAATAATGTAGAGGCGCATTTAGAACTTGCAAGCAAGCGCTACCTTATTATTAAAGCACCAAAAACGCAAATAAACATACAGATGGCTAAAAACACAATTAATATTAATGCAACAGACTCATATCTTTTTGCACACTACATTCAAAGCAAAACAAAAAAACCATCTATAACAACACTTAACGCCACACTTCAAACACCATCCGCGGACGAAATAGATTTTAAAAAACTAAACGGCACGCTTAAATTTGTTTCGCAAAATGGCAATATTAAAGATTTTCCAGATATCTACAAAATTTTATCGCTTGCGGATGTTTTAGGTCTAATTACAGGACAAATAGATTTGCGGAGTGGATTTTATTTTGATAAAATGGTAGGCAACTTTGAACTTAAAGATGGTACCATAAAAACTACAAAACCATTAACAGTAAAAGGTACATCAAATAACTTGTTTATAAATGGAAATGTGAATTTAACAAACTACCATGTTGATACGTTATTTATGATAACTACATTCACTTTTATAAATCGCATTATTTCTTATATACCCATTATTGGCCATATTTTAGGCGACAAAGAAAAGAGTTTTACAGGCTTAAGCTTTAGGGTAAATGGCTACTTAGATGGAAAAATGAACATATACCCCGTCCCATGGGAAAGTCTTGGTAAAGGTTTGCTTGATATAATAACGCGTACAATTACACTTCCTGCATATTTGCTTGGTGTAAATGGAGACCATAAACAATCTAATGGAGAGAAAAAATGAGGATTTTAGTTGTAGATGATGACGAACAATTAAGAATTGCACTTTTTTCTACACTAAAACATCTATCGTGCGAGTGTAGTCTTGCTCAGAACGCCAAAGAAGCCCTAAATCTTTTAAAAAAAGAAACATTTGACCTAATCTTAAGCGACCTTAAAATGCCAAAGGTTGACGGAATAGAGCTGCTAAAACAGGTTAAACAAAACAACATAAATATACCATTTGTCATAATGACAGCATTTGGTACTATCGAAACAGCCGTTTTAGCAATAAAACTTGGTGCTTTTGATTTTATTGTCAAACCTTTTAGTAAAGAAACAATAGAAAAAATAATGTCGTTATCAGCTAACTATAACGTTTTAAAACCCATACAAGAGTTTAGTGTCGATAGTGAATATATTTTTGAAAGTAAAAAGATGCGAGAAACGCTTGAGCTTGTTGAAAAAGTAGCAAAAACTGACGTCACAGTGCTACTTAGCGGAGAAACAGGTACAGGCAAAGAAGTCATTGCAAAACTTGTTCACAAATTATCAAACCGATCAAAAGAAAAATTTGTAAGTATAAATTGCGCAAGCATACCTGCTAATCTTTTAGAATCAGAACTATTTGGATATGAAAAAGGGGCTTTTAGCGGTGCAGTGAAAACATACAAAGGCAAATTTGAGCAGGCAAATGATGGCACATTGCTTTTGGATGAAATTAGCGAGATGCCACTTGAACTTCAAGCAAAGTTACTAAGGGTGTTGCAGGAGAGGGTTGTGGATAAATTAGGCTCAAGCCAAAGTGTGGCAATTGATACAAGAATTATTTGCACAACAAACAAAAATCTAGCAGAACAAGTTAAAAATGGTTGTTTTAGAGAAGATTTATTTTATAGAATCAGTGTGTTTCCTATTTTATTAAGCCCACTTAGGGAAAGAACAGAAGACATTCCTTGCTTGATTGACTTTTTTATCAAAAAATACTCAAGGAGATTTCAAAAAGACATGCAAGGTATTTCAAACGAAGCCTTAGAAATATTGCTAAATTATGCTTGGCTAGGCAATGTAAGGGAGCTTGAAAATACGATTGAGCGCGCAATAATTTTATCTAAGCAAAATTTTTTAAGCAAAGAAGACATATTTTTGCACGGCATTTAAGAACAATTTTTGCTAGTAGATTACTAGGATTGTTTTGGGAGGTAGAGATGATTTTTAACGACCCTACAGTAAATTATATCCAGCTTGGCATGGATGTTGCCTCTATTAGACAAAATGTAATTGCAAGCAATATTGCAAATATTGATACACCGCACTACAAAGAAAAAACCGTTAAATTCAGTGATTTTTTAAATAATAACCAGTTACCTTTGTATATTACACATGAAAATGACATAAACCCTCAAAAAAACCTTCAAGACAGCATTGTTGTAGAAAAAAATGACTCGTACGGTAAAAGAAACGACAAAAACAATGTAAACTTGACATCTCAAGAAGCTGCCTTAGCCAAAAATCAAATATTCTACAATGCTCTTGTGGCATTTGCAAAATATAAGTTTAGTGAATACAAAAATATAATATCCTCATCTCAAGGAGCCTAAAGTATGAGTTTTTTTGGAAGTTTAGCCGTAGCCTCAAGCGGCATGCAGTCTCAACGATTAAGGTTAGATATTATAGCAAGCAATATTGCAAATGCAAATACAATCACTACACCCGAAGGCGGGCCATATAAACGAAAAGATGTGGTTTTTGAAAGCGAAAAATTTTCAAAGTACTTATCAGGTGTCAAAGTAGCAGATGTGGTACGGGATGATACGCCCCCAAAATTGGTTTATGATCCCACAAACCCATTAGCAGATTCAAAAGGCTATGTAGCTTATCCTAATATTAACCCAATAGTCGAGATGGTAAATTTACTGGATGCGACAAATTCATATCAGGCAAATATTTCGGCATTCAATGCGGCAAAACAGATGGCTCAAAGCATAATTGGTGTATTAAATGTTTGATTTTTTTAAAAAATGCTATATCATTAATTAGGTGATTTTTATGAAAATTGACTCGATACCTACAAATAATATACCAAATACAACAAATGATAGCAGCACGAAGAAAGATACTTCTAGTTTTGCCGATCTACTAGCTAAATCACTTAATGATGTTAATAAATTACAAATAACTGCAGATAATACTATAAAGGAAATTGCTACAGGAAAAATGGATAATATACAAGATGCGGTTATGGCTATCGAAAAAGCAGATATATCTATGAGACTTTTGTTGGAGGTCAAAAACAAGGCAGTCCAAGCATACAATCAAATTATGAATATGCAGGTTTAGTGTAAGTTTTTTATCATATGGACATAAGAAAATTTCTTGAAGAAATAAAAAGTTTTTATAGTAAAATGTCAAAAAAACAAAGGGCAGTTTTGTTTTCATCTTTTGCTGTATTAATTTTGACTTTGGCATTGGTTTTTATTATTGGTTCTCGTGTAAATTACGCTGTATTGTTTTCTAACCTTGGCGATAAAGATGCTGCAAGTATTACAAACTACCTTGATCAACAAAAAATACCTTACAAAATTGTTGGTGGCAATACGATCGAAGTACCAAGAGACTCAGTATATAAACTCAGACTAGATTTGGCAGCAAAGGGATTACCAAGCGGCGGGGTTGTAGGTTTTGAAATTTTTGATAAACAAAATTTAAGCATGACTAATTTTTTGGAAAATGTGGACTATACGAGAGCGCTTGAAGGTGAATTGACTCGCACAATTGAAAATATCTCAAGTGTTGACTCTGCGAGAGTAAACCTTGCCATACCAAAGCCTTCCGTTTTTGTAGATAAAGAACAGCCCCCTACTGCTTCTATTGTATTAAAGTTAAATTCTCCGATTAGTCACAATCAAGTGTATGCTATACAAAAACTAGTGGCAGCAAGTGTACCAAATTTAACACCAGACAATGTGACAATTGTGGATTCAAATGGAAATTTACTATCTAAAAAGCAAAACTCCGATGACGAAATAGCAAGCAATGAGCTCCAATACAAACAATTGATAGAAAAAGAATATGCACACAAGATAAAAGACCTGCTTTTGCCAATCGTAGGTGAAAATCAAATTGTAACAACAGTAAATGTGGATTTAGACTTGAGCAAAGTTACACAAAAAAGCATTAAGTATGACCCAAACAGCGTTGTTAGAAGCGAACAAACAGAAGAAGAAAAAAACTGGGCACAAACTGCAGTGGGCATACCAGGTGTTATATCAAATATCGGTGCCAATCAACCCACAGCTGCAACAACACCAACTGCTACAGGCTCTACATCAACACCTGCTACTGTCCAAACTCCAGCTAATCAACAAGGACCACTGACTAGTGAGAAAACAAAAAACACTACTAATTACGAAATCAGTCAAACTGAAACAAATGTAGTAGAGCCACTTGTAAAAATTAAGCACGTATCGGCAGCAGTCATTGTAGATGGAAACTACAAGTATGATAAAAAAACAAAAAAAGACATCTACGTGCCTCTTTCAACAGCACAAATGTCCGATATTAGAAAAACCGTAGAACAAGCAATAGGCTTTGATCCAAAACGAGGCGATACGATTAGCGTTGTTAACATGCAGTTTGAAAGCACAAAACCAAAGCAGGTGAGTGTAATGTCAAATTTAAGTCAATATTATCCGATGCTAAAATACCTACTAAGCATTATTTTATTGATTTTGTTTTACTTGCTTTTTTTGCGAAAATTTATCAACAATGTGTTGTCTTACAAAAAAGGCAGAAGTGCCTATCAGCAAGCTCAAGCTGCTAAAGCCTACGCTCAAGGGGAAGCAGAATCTAAAATCAAAGGCAAAAGCATAAAAGATCTTGAGGAAGAAATATCTAGAGAATTAGACAGCGAAAATCTATTAGACGAAGAAACCTTGAAAGATAAAGTAGTAGAAAAGAAATTAAAAGAAGAAGTAGAAAAAAATCCAGAAGAGGCATCAACTGTTTTGAAAGCCTATATTTCTTCAAAGTGAGGTTAGTAAAGTGTGCGCTCAATCGTCTTCTGCTATAAATTCAATTGATGATTTAACTCCGTATCAAAAAGCGGCTATTTTATCGGTTACTCTAGGTGACGAAGTTTCTGCAAAACTATTTAAAAATTTAAGCAAAAATGAAATAGAAGCAATTAGCCGAGAAATTGCCCTAATGAAAAAAATAGATCCAGATATAGCAAAGGCAGTTGTTAGAGAGTTTTACCAAATGCTCAAAGCAAAAGAATACGCAGCTACTGGGGGGCTAGAGTATGCAAAAGAGCTACTCATGAAAACACTTGAGCCAGAAGAAGCAAGAAAAATCATTGATAAGCTTGTAAAGTTGCTTGAATCTAATGTAGGCTTTGGGTACTTAGAAAATATTGATCCAAAACAATTGGTAAAATTTATACAAAACGAACACCCACAAACCATAGCTGTAATATTATCTCACCTTGATCAATCCAAAGCTGCAGAGGTTTTGGGTTTGTTGCCAAAAGAAACACAAATTGATATTGTACTTAGAATGGCTTCGCTAGAAAATATATCGCCAAATGTTATAAAGCGTGTTTCAGAAATGTTAGAAACAAAAATGGAGGACTTAAGTGGAAGCAATGTAGAAATTGGTGGTATAAGAGCAGTATCAGAGGTCATTAACCGAATGGGCAGAACAGAGTCAAAATCATTGGTTGATCAGATTGCTGAAAAAAACCCAGACCTTGCAAGTAAGATTCGCGATATGATGTTTGTATTTGAAGATATTATAAAGCTATCCAACTCTGATATACAAGAAATACTAAAGCATGTAGACAAAAAAGATCTCACAATTGCTTTCAAGGGTGCACCAGAAGAGCTAAATAAGAAGTTTTTCTCAAATATGTCAAACAGAGCGGCAGAAACACTCAAAGAAGAGATGGATTTCTTAGGTCCTGTAAGGGTAAAAGATGTGGAGAGGGCACAAAAAGCTATTGTTGATATTGTAAGGCGGCTTGACGAAGAAGGCGTCATATCAATCAGCGGTAGCGGAGAGGAAATGCTTGAATGAAAAACCCTCCTATTGAAGAATTTCTATTGGAAGAGTTTGAGATAAGTCAGCAAATTACACAACAAACTCAACCAGAAAAAGAACAAACAAAAGAACCAGGAAAAGCATTACCAAATATAGATGAAATATACCAAAAAGCTTTCAACGAGGGCTACGAAAAAGGTAAAAACGAAAGTGCGCTAGACTACGAACAGAAATTATCAAGCCTTAAAAACCAATATGAAGCAAAATTATTAAACTCAAACGCAGAGCTTAAACAATCAATACAATCAATAGATACAAAATTTAGCGAAATGAAAGAGGCAATCAAAAATATAGAAAATGACATAGTAAATATTGCAATTGAAATTTCGCAAAAAATAATAGAAAAAGAAATACAAAACCCAGAAACTTTGAAAAATTTAATAAAAAAAACCTTATCATTTGCAAAATCAGATAAAGTGAAATTAAAACTAAATGCTAAACAGGCAAAATTAATAGAAGGGGAATTTGAAAATATAGAAATAATAGGTGACCCTGCTTTAGAGATGGGAACTATTATTATCGAGGAAGATTCAAACATTATAGATGCAAGTATTAATACAAAACTGGAAGAACTAAAGCGCAGTTTGATCAATGAATCATAACAAGATAAAACAACTATTAGAAAATAACAGTTTTATAGTAAATTGCGGAAAAATAAAAGAGGTTGTTGGCTTAACAATAGTTTCAAGCGGCCCAGGCAATATAAAAGTAGGCGATGTATGCTTAATAGAAATCGACAATGGCTACATTGAATCAGAAGTTGTGGGGTTTAGAGATAAAAATGTCGTGCTTATGCCGCTTGGAAACATGGATGGCATAAAACTTGAAAGCGTTGTACGTTCTACTTCAAAAAGCTTAAAGATTGGCGTTGGAAGCAATATGCTTGGAAGGATACTAAACGCGCTGGGCAAACCTATTGACTCAAAAGGGTCAATAACAATAGAAAAACATCTACCACTATATCCAAAACCCATAGACCCAATGATGCGAGAAATAATAAACGAACCAATTGTTACTAAAATAGAAGCTATCGACGCTTTATTAACGCTTGGTAAAGGCCAAAGAATAGGTATATTTGCAGGAAGTGGCGTTGGCAAGTCTACGCTACTTGGCATGATTGCAAAAAAAGCTAAAGCCGATGTTAATATAATAGCGCTTATTGGCGAGCGGGGGCGTGAAGTTAGAGAATTTATAGAAAATGATTTAACAGAAGAAGGTTTAAAGAAAAGTGTCGTTGTGGTGGCAACAAGTGACGAAGCACCACTTTTGAGGCGCGAGGGGGCATTTCTTGCGAGTGCTATTGCAAAATTTTTTAGCGACCAAGGTCTTGATGTAATGTTTATGATGGATTCTGTCACACGATTTGCAATGGCGCAAAGAGAAATTGGCCTTGCCGTTGGTGAGCCTCCTACAATGAAAGGCTACACGCCAAGCGTATTCTCACTTTTACCAAGACTTATGGAAATTCCAGGTAAATTTCAAAAAGGCAGCATAACTGCTATTTACACTGTATTGGTTGATGGAGATGACTTTAACGAACCCATAGCCGATACTACACGATCAATTTTAGACGGCCATATTGTATTATCAAGAAGAATTGCAGAAAAAAATCATTACCCTGCGATAGATATCTTAAAAAGCGTCTCGAGGCTCATGCCTTCTATAGTAAATAGCGAGCACAAGTTTTTAGCAAATAAATTAAGAAAACATTTATCGGTATATGAACAAGCAGAAGACCTAATAAACATAGGTGCGTATACAATGGGCTCAAACCCAGATATAGACGCAAGCCTAAGGGTAATAAATAAAATTAATGACTTTTTAGTTCAAGGCGTTGATGAGTCATATGAATTTTCTCAAACCATTACTTTACTCAATCAGGCTGTAGAATAAATGTTTGCTTTTAAATTTGAAAAAATCAAAAATTTAAAAGAAAATCTTATAAACATTAAAATAATAAAACTTAGCGAAATAAACAACCAGATAAAACAAAAAATGCAGCGCATAAGTGAACTCAAAAACCAGATAAAAATTTTTTATAAGCGCTTTGATGACCAGATAAAAACACATGTGGATTTTAGTATTTTAAAGTATCTATCTGAAGAAATTCTAGCATGTGAGCTAGAAATTAAATCAATTCAAAAAACTATAGAAGAACTAGAAGTAAAAAAAAAGATACAAATTGAGGTTATCAAAAACCTACATAAAGAAATAAAAAAATTTGAAAAATTAAAAGAACACTATAAAGAGAGGTATATATATGAAGAAAAGCTCAAAGATCAAAATTTTATTAACGATATCAGTACTATTTTTTACAATAGGAACAGCTAAAGCCTTTGCTCAAAATATAGGCGATGTAAATCAAAAAATTAATGAACTCAAAGCTTTGGAAAAAGTAATTGACGAAAAAACTGCCCAGCTAAGAGTGCAGCAGCAAAACATAGAAAACCAAAAAAAACAACTTGAACAAAGCCAAAATACTCTTAAAAATCAGCTAAAAAATCTTAACAATCAAATAGAACAAGCCAAAAAAGAATTAGAAAGTTTACAAAAAAATATCATTAGTCAAAAAATTCAAAAATTAGCAACAATTTATGCCCAAGCAAAACCATCTGCCGCAGCAGAAGAATTATCAAATATGGATCCCCAAACTACAGCAGAAATTCTAACCTTTATGCAATCAAGGCAAGCTGGCGCAATTATCTCCAAAATGGACCCAAAGACAGCTGCAAATATATTTAGCTTATATTTAAAATCTAAACATCAATAAACTTTTTTTCTAAACTGGAAAATGCTTCCTAAACCTACTAAAAGAAGAAAAATCAATACTGCACTAAACGTATGCCATCCGTATTGCTTATAAATAAAACCCGGAGCATAAGAACCAATGACACCACCACCGTAGTATGAAGCTATATATATACCATTTATTATACCTTTTTTTTCTTTTGCTAGTTTGTTTAAAAAACCACTTGCTACAGAATGTATCAAAAACATGCCACCACAAAAAATAAACATGCCACCAAATATTATGTAAACATTTGGAATGTTTAAAATTAAAATGGAGCCCATATAAACCAAAAACCCAAACATCATAGTTTTTATTTGATTACCAAACATCTTAATAAATTTTGTAGCAAAAAAAGATACAAATATACCCATTAAGTAACCACTGTAGGCTAGCGCAATAACAATTTGAGAACTATTTTTGTCAACGCTTTCAATTCTAAATGGTAAAAAGTTCGTCAAAGCGGCAAATACAAAAAACATACAAAAAACCGCCAGATAAACAAAAAAATACAATTTATTTTTAACAATAGACAGATAATTTTTAAACAAACTCTCTGGTTTTTCGTTGCTACCAACACTTTTAGTATCCCCAATAAAATAAAAAACCAATAAAGCCCCTATAGCAAAACTCAATGTTACAAAATAAAAACTGTAGCGCCACGGCAAAATATAAGCAATAATACCAGAGATTAGTCTGCCAGAAAAACCACCCATTATGGTAGTTGCTATGTAGTATGACATATATAATGAAACTTTATCACTTTCCACGCTTAACGAAATATAAGTCATATTTGAAGTTAGCACAGCTGATATTAAAAATCCTTCGATTAACCTTAGTACAATGATCCAATAAATATTTTGTGAAATTGATATAAAAAAATTAATGAAGACAAGAACTATCAAGGATACTAGTATTAGTTTCTTTGGCGTTAAAAACGATAAAACATAGCCATAAACTATAGGTACAATGGCCAAAGGCAACAAGGCAACACTAATGGTCAAAGATACTGTGTTCATGCTTTGACCAAAATACTTGCTAATTTCTGGCAAAAGCGGTTGAGGCACGTATATGGCCCCTATCGTAACTATTGTAGTATACATTAAAACAAGAAAGACTTTCGCATTCATAGTTTTATAATAAACAAATACCATATTAAATCAAGTATTAAGTTACAATTTCATTTTTATTTAATATTGCTTTATGCTATTGAATTTAACAATTAAATATATATAATATATAATAGAATTGTTATGTTTTATTAGGAGGATTAATATGCACAACATAGAAGAACCAAAATCAAAGAAAGTGGGGCAGCTATTAAATACTTTGCGCTCCATACAAGAAAATCTTGGGCATATACCGCAAGCATCTATTCATGAATTGTGCAAGTCTTTTAATCTATCATACGCAGAAATGTACGGCTTCATAGCTTTTTATAAAGATTTTCGCTTAGAGCCAAATATTTCAAAGCACCATATACGCCTATGTCAGGCAGAAAGTTGTCAGGCAAAAAATGTCAAAACACTAACAGAATATATAAAAAACAAACTAAATTTAAATATTGGCGAGCACAATAAAGATTTTTTTTTAGATAGTGTTTACTGTTTGGGTAATTGTCCGCGTTCACCTTCAATCATGATAGATGGGCTAGTGTATGGCGATATGGGTGAAGAAAAATTTGATGAAATATTAAACAAATTGAGGAATTTATGAATGTGTATATATCGCTTGATTCTACCGCTCAATCAGTTGGCTCGCTTGAAATTTACAACAAGCTAAAAGCTCAAAATAAACCCCAATTAAACATTAAAAAATACTCAACATTAGGTTTAATGTGGCTTGAGCCTCTCTTGGAATTAGAACATAATAACCAAAGATGGGCTTTTAGAAATGTAAACGAAAAAAATATCGATGATATTTTACAAAACCCGCAAAACAGCAAAAATTATTTGGGAAATATTGAAGATCAACCTTACCTTAAAAACCAGCATAGGGTAATTTTTAGACACTTAGGCAAAAATGATCCAACAAATATCGAAGACTACATTAGATTAGGTGGGTTTTTAGCTCTAAAAAATAGTCTAAGCCAGTCCCCTCAAAGTATTATCGACAAAATAAAAAAAGCAGACATTAGAGGCAGAGGTGGTGCGTTTTTCCCAGCTTACATAAAGTGGCAGACTGTATTAAATGAGTCGTCTGATACAAAGTATGTTATTTGCAATGCAGACGAAGGAGATTCTGGTTCTTTTGCAGATAGACTAATTATAGAAAATGATCCATTTAGCTTAATTGAAGCTATGATTATTGCTGGGATTGCAGTTGGGGCAAAAGAAGGCATCATTTATTTAAGGTCTGAATACACCAATGCAAAAAATATACTTCAAAAAGCCATCGACGTTGCCTATAAAAAGAACTACTTAGGCAAAAACGAGAGCTACTGCTTTGACTTAAAGCTTGCAATTGGAGCTGGAGCTTATGTGTGCGGTGAAGAAACGGCTTTAATTGAAAGCTTGGAAAACAAAAGGGGGCTTGTGCGCCCTCGCCCACCTGTACCAGCTATAAGTGGTCTTTTAGATAAACCAACACTGTTAAGTAATGTACTAAGCTTTATTGATATTGTAAGGCTTCTTGAAGGCTCAAGAGATATGCATACAACACCCATACAATTAAGCGGTGCTTGCAAACAGTGTGGTTTGTTCGAAGTTTCAAATGATATAACAATAGAAGAATTAATAAGCGAATTTGGGGTAACACCCGTAGATGATGTGAAAGCTGTTCAAGTCGGTGGACCTCTTGGTGCATTTATCCCAAAAGAAAAGTTTTACTTAAAATTAAACAACGATGAGTTAAGCAAGGAAGGTTTTATTTTAGGTCATGCAAGTGTAGTTGTGTTTGACAAGCATATAAACATGAAAGACATTCTGCTAAATCTTATTGATTTTTATATACACGAATCCTGTGGCAAATGTACACCTTGCAGAATTGGCCAAACACGATTAAAAGAAATTTTAACGGATTTGCCAAACAACGCTCAATCAAACTTAAATCTGTTGTATGATCTTTTAGAAACAATGAAAGAAGCATCTTTATGCGCTCTTGGTGGCCTTACACATTTGAGTGTTTTAAGTGCTTTAAAATACTTTAGCGGCGATTTTAATATAGGAGAACTCAAATGAATGGAATAAGCATAACAATCGATGGCAGGCAAATTACCGCACAATCCGGCCAAACTATTCTAGAAGCAGCCAAAAATGCGGGTATAAAAATCCCTACGCTTTGCGCATACGAACATCTAAAACCGTACGGTTCCTGCAGGTTATGCATTGTAGAAATCGAAGGTAAAAAAGGGTTTTCAACAAGCTGTACGACATTTGCTCAAAATGGTATGGTAATTCGCACGCAAACAGAGCAAATTAATAAAATCAGGCGCAATATATTAGAATTGTACTTAAGCGAGCATGATTTTGATTGCACAACATGCGCAAATAATCTAAGATGCGAACTTCAAGAAGCCGCAAGTCTTGTTGGTATAAGACAGATTCGCTACAAATCAAAAACGCATATTAAAAATGTGATAGACTCTTCTAACCCTTATTTTGAGTTTGATTCATCAAAGTGTATCATGTGTGCACGTTGCGTTAGAGCATGTGAAGAAATTCAGGGTAATTTTGCCCTGACTATAATTTCTAGAGGTTTTGACTCTTATATTAGCCCTGGAATAAATGATTTTATAAATTCAGAATGCGTATCATGCGGTGCATGCGTAAAAGCATGCCCAACTGGTGCTTTGATTGAAAAAAATGTAGTTTATTTAGGGCGAGGTACAAATCTTACAAAAACAACTTGCGGTTTTTGTGGAGTTGGTTGTCATGTAATAGTAGAATCCAAAGCAAATACGATAGTAAATATTGTAGGCGATGATAACGGTCCAAATGAAGGACATTTATGCGTAAAAGGCAGATTTGCATGGGAGTTTGTAAACTCAAAAGACCGCATAACAAAACCACTCCTAAGAGAAAACTTAAAAGAAGATTTTAGGGAAGTTTCAATAGATGAAGCTTTAGATTTTATTGCCAAAAAATTTATCCAAATAAAAGAAAAATACTCAAAATACGCCCTCGCCGCTCTTGCTTCTTCAAGGTGCACGAATGAAGAGGTTTTTTTAGTCCAAAAATTAGTACGATGCGCTTTTGAAAACAACAATATTGATAATTGTGCGAGGGTTTGCCATATGCCAACAGGGTTTGCTTTAGGCAGTGCATTTGGTACAGGTGCTGGCACAGCCGATATAGAATCTCTAAAAAAAGCAGACTGTATAATGATTGTGGGTTCAAATACCACACACGCTCATCCAGTCGTAGGCTCACTAATAAAACAGCTTGCAATTGCAGGCAAAAAAATTATTGTCATAGATCCAAGAGCGATTGACTTGGCAAGCCAACCACACATACAATCGCTTTATTTGCAAATAAAACCTGGTACAAATGTTGCTTTATTGAATGCAATTGCATATACCATTGTAAAAGAAAAACTTTACGACAAAAATTTCATAGAAAATCGTTGTGATTTGGAGTCATTTAAATTATGGCTGGATTTTATATCAAGCGATGAAAATAGCCCACGCAATGTTTCCAAAATAACTGGAGTAGAAGAAAAATTAATAATAAAGGCGGCTATAGAGTTTGCCACTTCAAATAAAGCTACCATCGTATATGGACTTGGTGTTACAGAACACACATACGGTTCAAGTGGCGTTTTTTGCTTAACTAATTTAGCTATGCTATGTGGCTTTATTGGTAAAGAAGGCTGCGGTGTTTCACCGCTTAGAGGCCAAAATAATGTTCAAGGCGCTTCAGATATGGGCGCTTTTCCAACTGTATTTACATTTTACAGACACATAAGCGATGAAAAAACACGCAAACAATTTGAAAATGTTTGGCAAAAAACATTAGATACAAATGTGGGTCTAACTATACCACAAATGTTTCAAGCAGCAATTGATGGTAAGATCAATGGTATGTATATTGTCGGAGAAGATGTGTTTCAAACAGATCCAAACACTTACCATATACAAAAGGCTCTAAGCTCACTGGAACTTCTCGTTGTTCAAGAACTTTTTTTAAGCCCCACTACACAGTTTGCACATGTAGTTTTACCTGGTTCATCGTATTTAGAAAAAAACGGCACATTCATAAACTGGGAAAGACGAATATCCAAGCTAAATAAGGCAATTGAACCTCTATGTGGCATTGATGAGTACAAAATAATCACGAAGCTTTCAAAAAAACTCGGCTACCCAATGGATTATAACACTGAAGAAGAAATTTTTAAAGAAATTGCACTTTTAAGCCCACAACTTAGCACTTTAAATTATAAAAAGTTAAAAGAGTATGGTTCACTTTTGTGGCCAGTTGATAATAACAACGAAAAAGGCACGCGTATTTTACACCAAGATGAGTTTTTGAATAAAAAAGGTAAATTTTTTATAACTTCCTATATTCCAAATAAAATACCAGATGACTCATACCCATACATACTAACAACCGGTAGAAATCTTTTTCATTACAATTCCAGCAACCAAACACGCAGAACACAAAATACGCTGTTTTTTGGTGCAGACTATTTAGAAATTAACACAACAGATGCTTCGAAATTAAACGTATCCGATAATGATTTGGTAGAAGTAAAAAGCGAAAACGCCAGAATAACACTAAAAGCCAAAGTTACAGACAAAATAAAGCCTGGCGTTTTATTCACAACATTTCATTTTCCTCAACCAAAAACAAATGCACTTTTGTCACAAAATACAGATTGGGCTACAGATACCCCAGAATACAAATTTAGCCTTGTAAATATCAAAAAGATAAACAAAGATACGTATGAAACATACGAAGTCAATCACCCAACAGTTTTAGAGCAATACCTGAAGGTTTATAATTTTTTTGAAAGATATCCAGAACAATTAAAGATTGAGCTTGTGGCAGGCCATATAAAGAAAAACTGGGGTACATTCAGAATTAGCGAGCTTAAAGCGCTAAGTATTAATGATGCTAAATTAAAACAAGTAACAGATAAAATTTAAAACAGGAGGATTTATGAGTGAAATTTTAACATCAAAGGATGGCAAAATTGGTTTTATTACGCTAAATAGGCCTGAAACTTGGAACACGTTTAATGTACCATTTGCAAGGCAATTAAATGATGCTTTGATCGACTTTGACAAAGATAATGAAATACAGGTGGTTATCATTAAAGCAAATGGTAAAAGCTTCTCTGTAGGCATAGAGCTCGAAGAATTTAGAAAAGGGAAATCCCACAAAGAATACAGAGAATTTATCAAACTGATGGATGAGCACAACCATACAATTGCAAACATGAAAAAACCAGTAATTGCCCAGGTACATGGATACGCTCTAGCAAATGGAGCGGGCCTTGTTTTTGCATGCGATTTAGCCGTTGCTGCAAAAAGTGCAAAATTTGGTACCACTGCTATTAATGTAGGTCTGATCTGTCTTGGTCCAGCTGTGCCGCTTACTCGCCTTGTTGGCAGAAAAAGAGCACTAGAAATGGTATTAACTGGCGAAATCATATCAGCTCAGCAAGCTTTTGATTTTGGCCTCATAAACCGTGTTGTAGATGACGAAAAATTAGAAGAAGCTACACTTGAGCTTGCAAATACTCTTGCCAATAAGAGTCCGCTTGCTTTAGAAATAGGTAAAACAGGTATTTACAAAATGAGCGATTTAGAATATCACAAGGCTGCAGATTACATGAGTGAATTATTTGCAAGTTTGGCTGCTACAGAAGATGCACTAGAAGGCGTCAATGCATTTGTTGAAAAAAGGCAGCCAAACTTTAAGAAAAAGTAATTTAAGATTTTTTAAGTTGACAATCAAAGATTTTTTTTTATACTAGTAACTGCGTGGCCGAGATAGCTCAGTCGGTAGAGCAAGGGACTGAAAATCCCTGTGTCCGTGGTTCGATTCCACGTCTCGGCACCATTAGAAATCTTGTTTTTAAGCCAATCTTAAAAAGATTTTGAAACAAATTTTTTTCTTCTTTAAAAACCCGTCGGACGTATATTGGACAAATTTTTAAGCCTTCTATAGTGTATACACCTTGCTAAAAATATATAATGGAGTATAATAATATTATTGTTAGAATAGTAAAAAAGGAGGTTTGTTGTGAGTTTTTTAAATATAAAAAAAGCAGTAATTTCTTTGAGTTTATCGTTAGTTTTGTCTCAATTTGTTTTAATGTCTAATTCTTTTGCCTATTCTGTTAGCTATTATTCACCAGTAACAAATTTGCAAACAGTAGATTTAAATTGGCTGCAAAAAGCATTAATACCAAAAACATTGTATATCGAAATGTACAGCTTCACCGACAAAGTTTTAGCCAAAAAAATAATCCAACTTGCAAGGCAAGGCGCTAAAGTTTACATCTACCGTGATGATTCACAAATGCGTGATAAAAACGATGTAACATATATGTTTCGTGGAGTAAAAAACATTCATATCAAAGCAAAGCACGATAAAGGTTTTTGGAATATTATGCACGATAAGATTTTTATCATTCCTAATGTTGTTTTTCGTGAAGGCTCTGCTAATTGGTCTCCATCGGCAGAAGGAGCTTCCTGCTGGCACAATAGATGCGGAGACAGCGAAAATCAAGATAATAACGCAACATACATAACAGATAAATCTGCCATAAACCAAGCGATAAAAGTATTTTTGCATATGTGGAACAGAAAAAGCAATTTAATAATTCAATAAGCTATGGGGCAGTTTATGGCGGTTTTCATTGACATAGGCAACACTTTATGGAATTTTGGAGCACCCCTTTATGTTAAGCTTTACTCAAAAGGCTATAACATTTTGCCATCAAGACTTTGGGATTGCTACTTTACAAAAGGTTTTGTGCCTGATGATGAGTTTTATAATGCAATTAACGAAGTTCACGAAGAGCAAAATAACTACAAGCCATATGCTTATGTAAAAGAATTTTTAAAAAACCTAAAGGATATGGGCTATACTATCATTGCTACATCAAACAAAAGCCATGAACTATATTTCAGCACATATAAATGGCTTGAAAAAAACAACATTATTTTTGATGATTTAATTCTAAGCGACGACAAAAGAAAGCTTTTTAACAAAAATACTGAATTTGTCGTTGACGACTCGCCGATAGTTTTAGAGCATGCTTTAAAACTAGGAATTCCTGCTACGGGTTTGTTGTTTAATTGGAACAAATATTTGATGGATAAGATTACACTGCATAAAACACTGAAACATTGTAGTCAATTTATCAAAACTAATTTTGCGCCAAAAAACTGGCGTCTTCCCACGCGTGAAAGTGAAAATTCATATCTTATCAATACGAGGTGATTTTTGTTTGATTTTTTAAAAAGTAAAACTCAAAATAGACAAACAGAAAAAGTAACTGTAAAAAAAAGCAACCACAAAGTAGTTGTTTATAGTACGCCTTCTTGTGTGTGGTGCAACGAAGTTAAAAAATATCTTAAGAAAAATAAGGTTGATTATAAAGATTATGATATTAGCAACAATTTAGCGAAAAAAATGGAGATGGTTCAGTTGTCAGGACAAATGGGAGTGCCTGTAGTTACAATAGATGGCAAAGTAATAGTTGGTTTTGACAAAAAAGAAATAGACAAGATACTGGCAATTAATGGCAAATAAAACAAAAATGACTGCTAATACTGCAATATTCGTATTTGTTTTTTTATTGCTTTTCAGTATTCCAAACAGTCGTGCAAATAATATTGTAGATGCGCCGATCCCTAATTATCTTGCCGTTGTTATAAAAAGAACACAAAAAGAAATCCAAAGAATTAACAAGGCTTTTGATAACAGTAAAAGCAATAACACTATTATTTATAAAAATAGCAAATCATTCATTAGAAACAATACGGCCAATAAAATCAATGTTGCCAACAAGGACAGCAAAAAAAATCTTATAAACACCACTGCTAAAAATTACACCAACACCACTATAGTTAACCCATTGGATCTACCTACACTAACCAACAATGTCAATTTGCTTTACAAAATGGGTTATTTACCGTTTTATGCCCAAAAAGTAGATAATAAAACAGGTATTGTTATATGGCAGTGGGATACAAAAATAGTGCCAAGTAAACTTGCCTTGCTAACCCCAAAAAGCTTGCAAAGCATTTTATACAAATCAGCTATTAATCATTTTCTTAATGATATGGGCCTTAATAGTAACATTGAATCAAGAATGGATATAAGCAGTTTACTTGAAAATGAATACAAAAACCACTGGCAATCCTCTAAGCCTTTTGTGTGGGTTTTAATTAATCAAAAGTTGCCTGAAAGGTTAAAGGTTTGGCAAAATGGCAATTGGCTAATTGAATCTAATTGCAACACAGGAGTGGATCACCTAACGCCCGATGGCAATTTTATTGTTTATGTAAGGTATAAATATTTTACAATGAACGGCATATTCCCGATAAATGACAAACCATATCACGATCCTAATGTTCCTTATGTCAATTTTTTTAATGGCAACAATGCTATACATGGGTTTCCAAGACATGCCTATGGCTACCCACAAAGTGCCGGGTGCGTAGAACTGCCAATTAAAATCGCAAAGAGATTGTATCGTTATCTGTACGTTGGAACGCTTGTAACAATTATCAACTAAAGTGCATTTATTAGCAAAAACGTATTTTTGGTGTTCTTAGTAATTTATGTTTTACTTTTAAGCTTTAAAGTAAAATAAGAATATTTATATTTTACTTTTATCAATATTCTTCAAAATCTTTTAGCCAAAAGAGTATTGTTTCGTTTTTTATACCTTCTTCAATATCTCTTTCTAGTTTTTCCATAACTTCGTGGTCTGGTATTTCGTAAAGAGTGATCAAACTCCGTGATGCTTTCTAGTATTTCTTTTCTTATTTGGCCTCATTCACTTGTAGGAAACAATAAAACATTTTTGCCTATTTTGTCCATTTGTAAACCTCACAAATTTTCCATTAACTATTATGTGTTATCTCTTCTTCAGGATAGTCTTCCATTATGTAGGCATCAAAAACAATATACTGTTTTTTAGGTTATTTATGCTAGAAGATGAAAAAGGGGACAGTCCCCTTTTTCATCTTTCATTTCAATATTGTTCTTGACATTAAGTGTAGTTAACTTTATATATACTATTGACATTTAAAAAATAATTTAATAAGATCCAATTAAGTTAATTAAATTAGATGGGGGCTGTTGCATGGAAACTACGATTGACCAGAAAAGGATGGCAAGAGCAGCATTTTTAACATTTTTTATTGACATGTTTGACGTGTATCTTCCTATTACGGTACTGGCTCCAGCAATGGAATATTTTCTACCAAAATCATTGCCAGTTTCCGAAGTCTCAACTATATATTTTTTAATTTTTGCTGCCACACTTATTGGTAGACCTGTAGGAGCCTTTTTGTTTGGACACTACTCAGATGTAATCGGCAGAAAGAAAATGGGTTTAATCTCGATAGGCGGTTTTAGTGTTGTTACTTTATTGCTTATTTTTATACCAGGGTTTCAAACATTAGGTTATATTACAGTAGCGTTATTTATCTTACTAAGGTTTATTGATGGTATCTTTTTGGGCGGAGGATACACAAGCATAGTGCCATTAGCTATAGAAAATGCCCCTAAAGAAAAAAGAGGGTTATGGGGAGGCATTATAGGTTCTGGTTACCCGGTAGCTTTTGTTATAATTTCAATAATTACATTACTGGCTTTAAAAATCTTCCCAAAAGAACAGTATCAATTATACGGCTGGAGGATAATATTTGTTGTTGGTGTTATTTTAGGTCTTTCGATTGTTTATTATATTCACAAACTTGTTCCAGAATCAAAAATATGGCTTAAAACAGCTCAGAAAACTAAAGCTCCTTTGAAAGAGTTGTTTAGCGGCAAAAATTTTATTAATTTACTTCAAGTTTTGCTTTTAATGCTTGGCTTGTGGTTCCAAATTATGGTAGTTGCTGGCACAATGAGTATTGTGTTCATAAAACAACTGCACATCAGCGCATCTCTTACTACCACAGTTACATTAATTTCATATCTTTTCTTGATAGGTGGCTATATATCAGCTGGGTGGATAAGTCAAAAGATTGGCAGGAAAACCGCATTTATTATTTTAGGTTTGCTTATAGGCTTTTTTACCTCATTATTATACTATCTTTTAGTAGCAGGGATGTATCAAAATACATTTATACTGTTTTTATTCTCAATCATAATAGTCACAGTTGCAGGTATGGCTTGGGGTATTGTGCCATCCTACATAAATGAGAGGTTCCATACTTCTGTAAGAGCATCCGCCTATGGCATAGGCTACACTTTATCCATATTAATTGCTTCTTTTTATTCATTTTATATGCTTGCTTTAAAAGCATTTGTGCCTTATAAATACACTCAAATTGTTCTTCTAGTGCTTGCTGGAATACTTGTAGTTATTGGCGCTATTTTAGGTCCAGAAACAAAAGAAGTTAATATGGAAATATAGCTTAGATGGAGGCTAAAATGACCGACATAAATACTCTATCACCAAAGAATGTGAGATTAAAAATTAGAAACGCTGAATATACTAGCCAAACAAGCGGTTTGTGTAAAGGCTTCACCCAAGCAAACCTAGTTGTTCTACCAAAAAAATATGTAATTGATTTTTTTGCTTTTGCGCAAAGAAACCCAAAGCCATGTCCTATACTTGATGTTACAGAAAAAGGAGATCCCCATCCAAAACTTATAGCGCCTGATGCTGATGTAAGAACAGATATGCCGAAGTACAGAGTATATGAAAAAGGAGAATTAATTGGTGAATATACAGATATCTTAAATTTTTGGAATGAAGAAATGTACGCATTCTTACTGGGTTGCAGTTTTACTTTTGAGAATGCTTTACTTAATGCCAATATTCCGGTAAGACACATTGAAGAAAAAAGAAATGTTCCGATGTATATAACAAGTATAGAGTGTGTGCCATCTGGTGTATTTAGAGGTCCTTTGGTAGTTTCAATGAGGCCAATACCTTATCAATTAATAGTTAAGGCTGTTCAGGTAACTTCTAGGTTTCCACAAGTGCACGGTGCACCTGTTCATATTGGTAACCCAAAAGAAATAGGTATAAAAGATATTGATAAACCTGATTTTGGCGATCCAGTGACAATTAAAGACGGTGAAGTACCAATATTTTGGGCGTGTGGTGTAACTCCACAAGCTGTTGCGATGAAAGCAAAACCAGATATAATGATAACACATGCACCGGGTCACATGTTTATTTCTGATGTAAGAGATGAAAACTATTCTATTTTGTAGTTGTTAATTAAGATGAATAAACTAAAGTGGCAGGTAATTCTGAGTGGTCTACCAATCACATCGAGCAGGGGTTTTGTTGGTTGGAGCAGTGTATCCTTAATAAACTTTAACAATCATTTGGGTTTATTTGATGTAGGAGCAGAAGGTGCTAGGGAACCTTTGCTGAATAATTTAAAAAGTTTAGGAATAAAAGCATCGGATATTGAATTTGTCATTTTTTCTCATCTTCATTTTGATCACTTTATAAACATTGAACTATTCCCCAACGCAACAGTTTATACCACAAATGAAGAACTAGATTACGCTTTATCTGACGAGCCAGAGCAACATGGTGACTTTAACTACATAAAATCATCGCTCTATTACTATAAAAATAGATTTACGTTATTATACCCCCAAGATCAAGTTTATGATGGAAAAATTGTTGCCTTACCTGGCCATACAAAAGGATCGATTGGTTTTGAGTCTGAAGGCTGCATTTTTACAGGCGATGCTTTAAAATACGCGACAGAAGCAAAAAACAAAAGCACAACTTACGCGTATTACAATAAGCAAATGGCAGATTCATCAATACGCGCTATAGTTGCAAGAAACAAAATTATAATCCCAGGTCATGATCCAGTTTTTAAGCTTGAGAATGACAATATAGCGTATTTAAATGACGCTTCAGTGGAAGTATACAAGAAAAAAGATTCTTGTGTAAGTATCTTCTTAAAAGAAGTATAGGAGAGTATGGTTGTATGTTTGCTATTGATTTAAATGCGGATCTAGGCGAAAGTTTTGGTGCATATAAGATGGGTTCTGACGAAGAATTAATGAAGTACATAACTTCTGCTAATATAGCTTGCGGTATGCACGGCGGTGATCCTATTGTCATAAACAATACAATTTTAATGGCAAAAGCCCACAAAGTAAATATAGGGGCCCATCCAAGCTACCCAGATTTACAAGGTTTTGGTAGAAGAGATATGGTGCTATCAGAACTGGAAATAGAATGTTTTGTTCTCTACCAAATTGGCGCAGTCGATGCATTTTGCAGAGCCAATAGTGTTGAATTAAAACACACTAAACCACATGGAGCTTTATATAACGCAGCAGCAAAAGATTTGAATATAGCTTTAGCAATAGTAAACGCTATCAAAAAATTTAATAACAACACCATATTGGTTGGTTTGGCGAATTCAAAATTCATTCAAGCAGGCAAAGAGGTAGGCATTAAGGTAGCTAAAGAAGTATTTGCAGATCGAGCATACGATGATAGTGGTTTTTTAGTTCCAAGAAAAGTCCCAGGTTCTGTAATCACTGATATTGATTTAGCGGTTAACCAAGCACTTCAAATTGTAAAATACAAAAAAGTTCAAACAATTAGCGGAAAAATTATTGATATTCAAGGGGATACAATATGCGTACATGGAGATAACCCAAAAGCCAAAGATTTGCTAGATAGTTTATTTTATGTATTTAAAAAAGAAGGTATTACTATTTTACCTCTTTCGGAAATTGTAAATGGAGCGTAATATATTGCCAAAATTTTTACCAGCAGGCGATAGGGCTTTAACAGTAGAGTTTGGTAACGAAATATCAGAAGAAATTAATAATACAGTAATAGGTTTAAAATACATTCTCGAACAACAAAACATGCCAGAAATAGAAGAAATTATACCTACATATCGCTCGCTTTTGGTCTACTACAATCCTTTGCTTACAGATTTGGTATCATTAGAAAATAAAATAAAATACATAGCAAATAGTAAAATAAGTACTAACAATACCACAAAGACCAAAAATAAAACATGCGTCGTGCCTGTTTTGTACGGCGGAGAATATGGCCCTGATCTTGCTTTTGTCGCTAAATACAATAATCTTACAGAAAATGAAGTTATTGAAATCCACTCTTCTGTTGCTTACAAGGTTTATATGATAGGTTTTGCTCCCGGTTTTCCGTATTTGGGCGGAATGTCAAAGAAAATAGCTGCACCTAGACTAGAAACACCCCGCAAGCTAGTTTACGCTGGTTCAGTAGGCATTGCAGGATCTCAAACAGGCATATACTCTATTGATGATCCAGGCGGTTGGCGCATTATTGGAAGAACACCGCTAAAACTATACAACCCAAATAATAACCCTCCTGTGCTTTTTTCTGCAGGTGACTACATAAAATTTAAGCCTATAACAATTGAAGTATGTGAAGAAATCAAAAAACAAATTGCGCTAAAAAGCTACAATTTGGAATGGATATAGACGAATGAAGCTATTGGTTAAAAAACCTGGTTTGTTTTCAACTATACAGGATAATGGCAGAATGTTTTACCAGAAATATGGTATATCCCAATCAGGCGTTTTAGATGATTATTCTTATAAAATATCTAATATGCTTGTAGGTAATAAACTAGATGAAGCTGTTTTAGAGTTGACTTTATTCGGTGGTGAGTTCGAAGTAATTGAAAGCGGCACAATTGCAATTACAGGAGCCGATATGTCTCCAAAAGTTAATAACAAACAAGTGCCTATGTGGGAAACTCTCGAGCTTTCAAAGGGTGATGTGCTGTATTTAGGTTTTGCAAAAGAGGGGTGCAGAGCATACATAGCGCTTGGTGGTGGTATTGATGTGCCAATTGTGCTCGGAAGCAGATCTACTTATCTTAGAGGTAAAATTGGTGGCCTTAACGGAACTATACTTCAAGAAGGAGATATTGTCTCATCTTTCAAAACCAAAGCACTATCAAACAAATGCCGACTGCCTGCAGAATTTATACCAAAATATTTACAAGATAATACAGTTAGAGTTATACTAGGTCCTCAAATAAACTATTTCACAAGAAATGGAGTTAAAACTTTTTTAACGGAAAAGTTTATATTTACAAATGATATAAATAGAATGGCTTGTAGACTAGATGGAGCATCTATAGAGCATAAAATCAGTGGTAACATAGTTTCTGATGGCACCCCAAATGGAGCCATTCAAGTGCCGGAAAATGGAAAACCTATTATTCTTTTAAACGATAGACAAACAACGGGCGGTTATCCAAAAATTGCTTGTGCAATAACTGTTGATATTGAAAAGATTGCTCAAGCTAAACCAGGAGATTCGGTTGGTTTCAAAGCTATTTCTGTACCAAAAGCCCATTTGATATACAAAAATTATTTAGGTAATATTATTCTTATACGTAATGTATTAAATAGTTTTAGCACATAATGAAAGATCGATTTTTGAAGCTCGTCCATTTATTAAGTCAAAAATTTTTGACTTTTTATTCCAAACCACACATTTCCTATATACCAGTCTTATAAACACCCGTAGTGCTTATGGCTAAAACCTGTGATAACTTTCTAAAATTTTATTGTGGATTTATTATTTGTAAAGAAGAAAGATTCGCCAAGTAATCAGCACATCTATCTATATCATTTTGTAAAAAAGGATATGGTTTGCAAAATTCACATACAAATAAAATAAAAATGACAAAAATTCAAAAAATTCTGCATTGACTTTTAATTATACTATAGTTATCTAAAGATAATAACTGAAAGGAAAGCGCCTACAAAAATCACATAAAGTATATTTACTTTTTTATAAAGGGCAAAAAAACTTAACAAAACCATAAATAACTTTGTCCAACTCCAGTCTACTGATCGAGCAAATTCAATCGATGCAAAAAGGAGTAATCCTAAAAATGAGGCTAAAAGTCCTTTCTTTGCTCTCAAAAATATCTGTGAATCCTTTACTTTTGTAGAAATTTCACAAGCAAAAGCCATTATTACAAATGAAGGAGTAAATACAAAGATGGTTCCTACAATAGCGCCTGTTAGTCCTTTCAATAAATATCCCACAAAGGTTGCTGTAATTACAATCGGTCCTGGCGTTACCTGTCCAAGTGCAATTCCATTCATAAAAGTTTTGCTATTAAGCCAGTGTAGTCTACTCACAACTTCATGCAACATTAAAGGCACAGAGGCATAACCACCTCCAAAGGCAAAAAAGTCTATTTTCATCATGATTAGAGCAATACTAAAAAGAGTTTTGTCAAAGAAATAAAGAAAAGTTAATACTGTCAATACGATAAAAATAAGAGTTGCAATGCCTGTAAAATTTACTTTCTTGAAATTTTTGTTGTCTAGTGTTGTTTTGTCTTTAAAAAATAATTGGGAAATAAGAAAGCATAATATGATTATCAAAAAAGGATTAAATTTTACAAGAAAAAGAGCAAAAGAAAGAACAGCTACTGCTATTTCACCTTTTGATTTAATTACAGGCTTTGCAAAACTTAAAAAAGCATTGGCAACTATTGCGACAACTATAACCTGTAAACCTGTAAAAACTGACATAACCTGCGGTATCGTATGTATTTTTTCATAAACATATGATAAGATAAGCATAAACAAGAAAGCAGGAAATCCAAATCCTATAAAACTTAAAAGTCCACCTATAATTCCTCTTGTTTTAAGTCCAACATAAGCTGCAACCTGCATGGCAGTTGCTCCTGGAATCGCCTGTGCGAGAGCAACGCCTTCTTGAAAGGTTTTGGTGTCTATCCATTTCTTTTTTTCAACAGCAAGCTCTTTAATGTAAACAACCATTGCGGGACCACCAAAAGCAGAAAACCCGAGTTTTAAAAAGGATAAAAACAAATCTAATGTTTTATTGTTTTCATACTGATTATAACTGATAATCTTTTTAAATATCATCTTTCGTGTTTATCACAAGTAGATTTGCTTAAATATGATAGAGTGCCATTTAAACAGTCTTGTATAATTTTAGAATGCCCTTTAGGCTCAACACCAGATATTACACCTATGCCATAGCTATTAAATAGGTCTATAGCTTTTGAACCAATGCCGCTAGACAATAATAAGGTCAACATTTTAAGACTTAACCCATACTGAGAATGTTCCTTCTTGGTGCTCTAGAGCGTTGCAAAATTTTGTATCCTTTATCGTAGAATTTTCAATCTCATAAACTACAAAGTCTTGAGCTCTTCCAAAATGATCACTTAAAGTATCGCCAATAAACGGTATCATAATTCTCATTTGAACCTCTATTATGAACATATGACCAAAACAATATAACTTATTCTCATATATATGTCAAGCATGCGATGTTCTAAATACAATAGCTATTTTTAAATATCAAACTTTAATACAAAAAGTCAACTAAAATTAATCCACCTAGGAAAACAAAATCGAGCTGAACTTTTTATTGTATTATTTGTTTAATATTTCATAAAAATAATTAAAAAACAAAATATTAAATTAGTTTACACATTAAAAACTACCCAAGCCAAACTATCAAAATTTAAAGCCTTTAGAAAAAGCAAAGAATACTCCAATGTCCAAAATAAACCATAAGATTATGCCTATAATAGTGTTAACAACCTGTGAAAATTTAAGAAAATACAGGACAAACATTGTAATTGAAATAACTAGCGTAAAAGAAGCCAAATACAGCGTAGTAACGTCTGGTTTTTTAGATGCAAAATAGGTTAAAAAGGTAAAAGTTGGAAAACTGGCTAGTAAAGATAATATTAAATACTGTTGACGAGACATAAAAAAGAAAATAACAATCAAAAGCAAAAATGCAATAACAAATTTTACCAACATTTTCATCTCCATCAGTTTACATTTATGAATTGCAAATAATGGCATTGTAAGCCCTTACTGCATTTATAAATCTACACATTTTTCCATTAGTTGACTTTTAACAGTTGCACTATGTTAGGCAGCAGTGTAAAAAAATGGACCAAAAGTGTCAAATATGTAGTTCTAAAAACACTTTTTCAGGAATCACATCCTTGAGGTTTTGAAAAGAATCAAAGCTTTATAAGATAAATAGAGCTTGTTAAGCCTATTATTAAAGCATTTATTAGGTATATTGTCGTTGTAAGAGGTCTTTTGAAAAATTCTAGAAAAATGTTATAGTTTGGACTGAAAATCCCTGTGTTCCTGGTTTGATTCCACGTCTTGGCACCATGTTTAGCGAAATATTAAAAATATAAATTAAATTCTATTAATGTAGTGATAGCATGCTGTTGGAGTTTTTAGGCTATTTTCGGGTCACCGCTTCCTCCACTCAAAAATTTCTAGTTTCTTATACTCTATTTATACCCATTAATAGTTATAATTAGTGGAATTTTTTGAAATAAAAATTAAAAAAATTATGTATTGTTTTTTTAATGTAAGCTTATGAACTATAAAATATTTACAATTTTGTAAATATAGTAACAATTTTGTAAATTAGTGTATTTATTTTATATGTATTTTTAGGAGTATATACTGTTATAATAATATTGGAACATTTTATGCTAATAATGTAACATCTTGTTTTACATGGAGGGAGTATGAAGAAAGTAGAGGCCATCATCAAGCCATTTAAGCTTGATGAAGTAAAGGAAGCTTTGATTGAAGCAGGTATTGGCGGTATGACTATTGTTGAAGTAAAGGGCTATGGTAGACAAAAGGGTCATACAGAAATCTACCGCGGCGCTGAATATGTGGTCGATTTCATACCAAAGGTAAAAATTGAGGTGGTTGTAAAGGATAATCAATTGGATTTAGTTGTTGAAAAGGTTATCGAACACGCTAAAACAGGCAAGATTGGAGACGGCAAAATTTTTATCTACGACGTAAGAAAAGCTATTAGAATCAGAACACTCGATGTAAACGAAGATGCACTATAGGAGGGTTATATGAAGAAAGTTTTATTTATATTTTTTTGGATATTGGGCGTGCCTGCTTTTTCTTTTGCTGCTAGCGCTCCAGTGTTGAACTCTGGTGATACTGCATGGATGCTTATCTCAAGCGCGCTTGTTATGCTTATGACGCCAGCTGGGCTTGCTTTGTTTTACGGCGGAATGGGAAGATCAAAAAATATACTAAACACTATAGGTTTATCGTTAATTGCCTATGCGGTTGTTAGTGTGGTATGGATGCTTTGGGGATTCAGCTTTGCATTTGGACCAGATATTGACGGTATCATTGGTTCTACCAAGTACTTATTTTTGGGTGGCGTTAGCGGATCCGATATCTTTCCTGGCACTAACATACCTGTTTTTGTAGAAGCCGCATTTCAGATGACATTTGCTGCAATTACCGTCGCTCTAGCAAGCGGCTCTGTGGTAGAGCGCGTTAAATTTTCTTCATGGATATGGTTTAGCTTGCTGTGGGTTACTTTTATCTATGCTCCTATTGCCCATTGGGTATGGGGTGGCGGCTGGCTTTCCAAACTTGGGGCACTGGATTTTGCTGGCGGTACTGTAGTGCATATCAATGCAGGTGTTGCAGGTTTAGTATTTGCCTTAATGTTAGGTAAAAGAAAAGGCTACGGTACTCAAGCAATGCCTCCTGTTTCCATAACGTTAACCATTTTGGGTGCAGCGCTTTTGTGGTTTGGGTGGTTTGGGTTTAATGCAGGCAGCGCAGGTGCGGCAAATGGCCTAGCAGGCAGCGCGTGGGTTGCAACAAATACAGCTGCGGCAATTAGCGCGTTAAGTTGGATGTACTGTGAGTGGGTTGTAAACAAACATCCAACGATGTTAGGCGCAGCAAGTGGCGCTATAGCTGGCCTTGTGGCTATTACACCGGCAAGCGGTTTTGTAAATTTAGAGGGATCGTTAGTAATCGGTTTAATATCTGGCATTGTGGGCTTTTTAGGCGCTGGAGCTATAAAAAGATTTTTTAAATACGATGATTCTTTGGATGCATTTGGTGTGCATGCGCTAAACGGTATATGGGGTGCGCTGGCCACAGGCATATTTGCAGATCCTCTGATTAATGCTGCGGGCAAGGGTGCGCTATATGGCAACCCAAAGCAAATCCTTATTCAGGCAATAGCGATTGCAGCTACTATTGCCTATACTGCTGTTGGCACGTTTATAGTGGTAAAAGTGGTATCACTGTTAACAGGCGGTATAAGGGTTGATGAAGAAACGGAAACGATGGGTTTGGATTTGGCGGTACATTCAGAAAAAGGTTTCGATTTATAAGTATTTTTAAATAAGGGGGAAACTTATGAAGCGCATTTTATTAACAGCGTTTGTAGTGCTGTGTTTTAGCACAAGTGCATTTGCCTTTGATGTAAAAACAGATATAGGTAATATAAACATAAACGGTACACTATCTGGCTACAGTATATTAACAGACAATGCAAACCCTACTGGCTCGCTTGACACTAATGGAGAAGACAAACATGTAAGGTACGATATAAGTAATGCATTAGTAAATGTATCAAAAACAACAGGCATTGTAAGGTTTAATGTTTTTGGTGGAGCGTATGCTTTTCCAACTGTAGGAGTAGCGGGCAACAAAACTCTGACAGACGATGCAAACACGGGTCTTTTTGGGCCACTACCTATTGCCTATGTTGAGCTTGACCCTACTTCCTTTTTATCGATCCAAGCAGGCAAACTGCCTACAATTATAGGGTATGAATCGGCATTCACCTATCAAAACATAAACATACAAAGAGGCCTTGTGTGGAACATGGAGCCTGTAGTCTCAAGAGGTATAAGAGTTATAGTTGCAACAGGACCATTAACATTAAAAGCAGGGGCAAATGATGGTTTTTACTCTAAGGATAAGCTAGCGCTAGAGGGTTCTGTTGGGCTCACCTTAGGAAACTTTTCAACATCATTTAATGTTCTTATACCAAACAAAAACACACCCGCAAATGATACAGCGCCCATTGCAAACAAACAGGAGTACGACCTTATAGCATCCTATACTGCAGGAAAGTTAACACTGGGTTCTGATTTGCTATACGTTTATTCTCCTAAAAGTTCTAAAGCAGGTTTTAGTGATTCAGCTGCAGCTTATGGGTTGGCTGGTTTTGCAGACTACAACATAAATGATAAATTTTCTTTAGGCGCAAGACTTGAATACGCTTTCAACAAATCCACAAATAACCCAAACAGCGCAAATGCTGATTTAATAGGCTACGGACCTTCTTCAAAAGCTCTGAGTTTTACTCTAACACCTATGTATAAATACAAGTATTTGTTTGCAAGGGTTGACTTTTCCTATGTGCGTATAAATAATTATTCGGAAGGGAGCGGATTTGGAGTAAATGGCAATAAGGCAAATCAATACAGACTTGGTATTGAAGGGGGCATAATATTTTGAATAAACGCATCATCCGTATCCAAGTATCCAAATAAAAGAAGAGGCTTTACGCTTCTTCTTTGCAAAAAAGGAGTGTTGCATGAGTAAAGCGCTTGCCATAAGGCATGTTAAAATTGAACATGCAGGTCTATTAGGAGAAGTTTTATATAATATGGGCTGTCAGATACACTACCTTGATACGCCAAAAGGACAGCTCTTAGAAGAGCCGCTTGAAAATTATTCTTTAGTAGTAGTACTTGGCGGCTATATGGGAGCATATGAAGAGGACAAATACCCATTCTTAAATTATGAGTTTAAAATTATGGAATACGCTCTAAAAGCAGACATCCCGCTTATTGGCATATGTCTTGGCTCTCAAATGCTTGCAAGGGTTCTGGGCTCAAGAGTGTATAAAGGTAACAAAAAAGAGATTGGGTTTTTTGAGGTAAAAAAAGTCGAAAAACACCCATATTTTGATAATTTTCCAGATAGTTTTAAAGTCTTTCAATGGCACAACGATACGTTTGATTTGCCAGAGGGCGCTGTTAGGGTATTTACTTCAGATACCTATCAAAATCAAGGCTTTGTTTACAATAAAGCAGTAGGCTTGCAGTTTCATATTGAAGTAGATGAGAATATGATTAAAGAGTGGCTACTTGAGTATTCTGATGAGATAAACAAAGAAGGCATAAATATATCGGATATACTAAAAGATGCTTCAGTGCAAACACAAATTTTAAAAAACTACACACAGGGCTTTGGCTTGTTAACTAAAATAGCGCAAGGAAACAAAATTTTATAATGACTATCAAAGAGTTAAAAAAATAAGGAGGCTTTTTTTGTGGAGCTTTTTGATTTGTCGTTCAAAAGTTTTATCACAGTGTGCTGCGTGAAAAAGGGAGATAATCCCTTTTTCCACGCAGCACCTCTACTGTTAAATTATTCCATTTAATCAAGTCATTTAACGTATACATTCCCGTTAGATTCAAATCTTCAAATTTTCCAGATTCAGTGTAAAGTAACCTTCTATAGTTTGCACCGATTCCCATAAAAGGGACTGGAAACATTTTCATTAGTTTTATATTTGAGCTTGGTAAATCCATGAACCACCCGCCATCTCGTGGAAATAATATTTGATACGCTTTTAAAGCGTTTGGTATCTCCTCTATAGGAATTCCTGTTTTCTGAGATAGAACTTCATATTCTTTTTCCTCATAATCTTTCAAGATAAAACCTCCAAATAACCACATAAACCATTGCCAAAAAAGAGGATATTTGTGGAAATATTTATCCTTAAAAATGACATCTAAACCTTCTTTAAATGATTGTGGCAAATCCTTTAATATAATATCATCCGATATTTTTAGATTCTTTGTTTTATCTTTAATGCCAGCATCTTTATCAAGTCTATAATCTATTGCACTTTTCAATATAGCCAATCTTGCTCGATGTTCTATAAACGTGGATATTTGAATATCATTGTAACTGCACTCATAGTAAGTATCCTCATAGATTTTCTTCGGTAAGTCATAATATTCCTTATCAAAAGTGTTACCAATAAGTTCATTTCCGCATTTTGCTGAAATACGTGGAAATTCTTGGAAGATAGAGTATAATGTATGTACTTTTTGGATAATACTTTCAGTAAAGAATATCTCACTGTTTACTTTAAAATAGTAATCTTCTAAAGCTCTAAAACATTTCTTATCTGGCTGGGATTTTTTCTTATGATTTAGATGTTTCAATAAATTGCGTTCAACCCAATAAGAGAATCTCCAAACTGAAATATCCACATCTTTAATATTAGGAATCACTACTAAATCTATATTTAGCCGTTTAGCTTTCTCTTTGAAAAAATCTATTTTGTCTTTTTCTTTACTAGCGACAAATACCCACTTAGAGATATTCAGATAATCCATCCAACCCCGCACTTTAAATAAGTCTGGAAATCCCCACTCACCAGATTTTACTTCAAGAAGTTTGATCTCTGGTGGAGATGAGCGATAATCTGTGGCAACAATATCCAATTCCAAAATCTCTTCAACCTCTCTTTCAATGATGTTTCTTTCAATATAATTCCCCATTAACTGAAAAAAAGCAGAAATGTATTCTTCAAACTCCTTTCCTTTCGGCAAATCAGGTAAGCTAACAGATGTCATTTTTCATCTCCTTTGACGTAGTAAAAAAAAGGGACTGTCCCTTTTTTTTACTATCGTGGCTTGAAAAATTGAATTCCTGTTTGTTTGCGAAGGATTTGGGTGAGCCGAAGACGAATCGTTTATGCTGCGTTGTATGAAGTGGCGGTATCATTTTATCTTCTCTGGGCAGAGACTAATTCTTTAATGTTCTTAAACCTGTATTTTTCAAAATCTGCCTGATCAACTCTTATGAACGACCACTTACTTTTCATTAAGTTAGTGGCATCCTCGCACCATAATTTTATCCTCTTATCTTTGTGCTCTACATCTACATCTTCTCTACCCTTTGTCTCAATAATTATGTGTTCATCCTTATCAGTTGACACGACAAAATCTGGATAATAAAGCCTGAGGTTTCCATTTGAATCTCTGTATTCTACAAAGAACCCCATTTTGACAACGATTTTACTGAAAGCCTTTACATCCTCGGCTTTGTCTAAGAATTTGGCAAAATCTACCTCAAAATTATTATCACATGGCACATAGTTAAAAATACATCTATTGGCAGGATAAACCAATTTTGACCATACAAAAGGTATCGTATCCGAGAGTTTTATAGTATTCCTCTTTTCAGGTTTTCTTTCGATGAAAGTCATATCTCTGAATGCATTTACAAACAAATTTATCAATTGTTCCTGCACTTCAGGAGAACTCAACTTGTAAAGAACTCTGGGGTCTTCAAGATCAACTTCTTGAGTAAACAATTTTTCGACAACATATCTTTTTACCATAGGATAAAATCTGGCAAAAGCACCGCCAATTTTCAGTTGCTTAAGTATCTGGTCGGTATAATAAGCAATTACGCTTTTAGAATCCTTAGGTACAGGTAATTCCCATTTTCTCTTTATAACTTCCATCCCCTTGAGCATATCTATCGCCACATACTCCATTTCTATGATTTTGTTTTCTAAAGGAATTTTTAAGGATGGTAAATTGTTAATCTCTATTTCATCTAAATAAAATTCTCTTATGAGAATTCTTGGACTCAAGATTGGTATTTCGATATCTTTATCCAGTTTATTTTCATCTAAAAATATGGTGGTTAAATTAAGCGACTTGTCAGTATCAAATTCGACAAACTTTATTCCCTCTTGATTTTCTAATTCCTCAAGAATATCTATCAATCCTGGAGGTCCAATAACCTCAAGGACGTTTATTGATTTATCCACATTTGCATCTTCCTCAGGAAACATTTTCCTTAAGCCTCTTCCAATGACCTGTTCTGAAAGTACTCTTCTTTTTGATGTATAAGACCGTAGCCCCACAATCACATTTACATTTCTCACATCCCAACCTTCATTTAACATCAATGTACTTACTATCGCCTCATAGGGATTCTTTTCGGGGTCTGGGTCATCAATATTCTTCGCAAATTCTCTTGCCATAGGCAAGTCTGCCTTGTTTACCTCTCCTGTGCTATCAGTATGTATCCGTAATACCTTATTTTTAAGGTCTGGAACAGTAGAATTAATATATTCAAAGATTTCATCCGCCTCCTTGTTTTCAGGACATTGGAAGAAAAGCACAGGCTTCTTTGATAATGGCTTTAATGCCTTTTTGTATTCTCGCCATCTTCTTATTCCAGCATCAATCCATGCTCTATAGCGCTCAACAGCTTTCGTTGAAGCAATCTCTTTTGCATTCTTAACCATCCCCTTTAATGGAAATTTAACGATATTCATTTCAATGGCTTCTTTAAGTGAGAAGTCCACAATAATCCATGGGAATAGAGCACCAGTCTCAGTTTTAGGTGTAGCTGAGAAATCCAATTCCATATTTATGCCTTTCCCGTACCCCGAAACTAAATTTTTATTAAGACCTAAAAGTATCTTCTTCCATGCTTTTTCAAAACTATAGATATGGTGTGCTTCATCCTTCAGGATCATTATATTGGGACAAGAAGTTAAGACCTCTTTTATCCTGTTCTCCTGGTAAATATCAGAAACATTATAAACCTCAGGCAATTCCATAACATTATCTACATACTCTTCTACTTCTTTCTTTTTGCTCCGCCTTTGTTCTAACTGCTGAATATTGGTTAAAAATAGCACTTCCTCTAGGATAACATGAATAAGATCTTCTTTAAGGATTACCTTCAGGTCAAACTCTTCCTGCCATTCTGGTGGAATTAGCGGCAAATTTCTAAATATTTTTCCATCCTTAAAATCTCTTGTGAGCCTGTCATAAATGACATTTTTCTCCCCGGCGATAAGCAAAAACTTAGAGGTATAATCCTCTTTATTTTCTTTTTTATAATTAAAATACTGCCATATAATGCTTAATGCCATCACAAAAGTCTTACCTGAACCTGTGGCCATTTTGAAGGCATAAAAGGGATACTGGTCATAAGAAGGGTCATAGCCTTGTATGGGTCCGGCCCCAAAGTCTCTTGCCATATCTATAAAGTTCCTCTTTTTCATTGCCTCATAAACATAAATCAGCGTTTCAATCCCTTCTCTTTGACAAAACCAGAGTTCAAAAAGCTCATTATTTACAATATGGTCTTCACTAAACCAGAATTGAAGCAACCGTCTGGTAGTAGGAGTTGTGTTTGGATAGCCCTGTTCCCGCCAGCTAAAAATAGCCTTTCTTAGTTCATTAACCAAGTATGCCTTGCTCGGAAACCTTTGTTCAGGAAGTAAAAGTTCAGTTGGTTTCATTTTACCCTCACCTTCAAAACCTTATTTGTATCATTTCCAAATACATCGACCACTTTTACCATTACCTGATATTCACTTGCTTCTTTAAAGCATCCTTCGTTTGAAAGTTCTTGGTTCGGATATAAGGAGTTCAACATCTTCATAACTTTATTCCTAAGTTATCCAAAATCTTTTTTGTTTTTATTAACACTCTTTGAGCTAACTCAAAATCAATTGTTTTATCTTCATCATAGTCAGAATAATTCCTATTTCTCCTCAGATCATCAAGATATTTACCAACAATTTTTTCATTGTTATCATGAGAATTTTTGTATTTGTTTATGATAATCCGATGAATATTTTCGCCTTTTTTCAGTTTATAATTTTTAAAATCCTTCTTATTTCTTGAAATACAAAATACCCCATAATAAGCTCTACTAATTGCTGAGCGTAAACTTGCTTCATCATGATGGTTCATAAGATTTTCTGCTAATCTAACGAAATTTTTCCAATCAAAGTTCATAACGGTTCTTCTGTAAAATTTAATCTTCCGCTGACTTTATCTAATATACTCGCAAACCACTCTTCAAAAAGTTGATTTTCAAGATTAACTGCTTCTTCTGGGGAATGTTGTGTTTTTATCAAAATAAACAATTCATCCCATTCTTCTTCTGGGTCATGGTAAAGTTCAAGGTAAATAGGAACTTGTCCAAAAACTTTATAAATATGTTCTTGAGCACCCAGGAGGATTTGGATCAAGTCATCATTAGATATTAAAAACATCTTTATTTCTTTGGAATTTTTAAAAATATAAATATTTTCTATATAATCAATCATATTCTGGCGAAAGCAATAAACTGAGTTCTCTTCATTTATATCTATATCGCTATAAATCTCAGGTGTCCCTGGTATAGGATAAGTGACATTTTCAAATGTAACAGAAACCCCTGGTGAAATCATCAAATCGGAACTACTAAATTTTGATGGCTGTATCATAATTTTTCCTCCTCAAAAATCTCTCTGGCTTTATTTGTAATGGATGACTCAAACGCATTTTCTGCCCTCTCATGAGCTTTGTCTAACCATTCTGAAATTTGCTCGAAAGATATATATTCGGGGACAACCATTGCATAATCAATGTCTAACAAAATAGAGATTATATCTGGTTTTTTAGGAGTGAGACTGCTCAATGTTAATATAAGATTCTCATTTCCTTCTTCGTATGTAAATTCCACTCTTGTTGAAAAAGGGCCATGTAGTTGTGGCATATCACCCGGGATAAAAGGATAATATTGAAAATAGTCTTTTATATCAGCCTTTTCAAATTCTATGATATTTATATATCGCAGTCCTACTCTCCTAAACCCTTTTGGGTTAACAATTTCTTTATACACCCTAAAGCCTTCCAGAATCATCGGCTTGAATTTATTCCATGTTAGATATGGCTTTAATTGATTAACAGCAAGAAGGTCTGGAGCAACCTGAATTAACGCTGTCTTATCTTTTTTGTAAAATTGAACACGCGGTAATGCAGGTTCTACTTTGTGCTCAAGCCCTTTTTCAGTTGCTTTAAATTGAACGCCTATTCCAATTTGTTGCTTTCTATCTGGAAATTCATCCTTTAATTTCTCGTATATCAATCCTGGTATAGTTAAATCCCATGGTTGACTAGGTATAAAATTAAATTCACATAGTGTTTCAACAACTGGTGGATTTTTATATTTCTTTCCCATTATTTACCTCCAATCCCTAATTTTAAAACCTTATTTGTATCATTTCCAAATACATCGACCACTTTTACCATTATCTGATATTCATCTTCTTTATCATATTTATGGTTTGCTTCATAATCTACTCTTGGATTACTCTTTATTCTGAAACTTTGCCATTGATTGTGGAATGTATCGCTTTTATAATCCCAGTCTATTGCCCAGTAATCTATGAGTTCTCTTGAATCCTTTACCTTACTTGCAATCTCTACGAGCTCTGCGGTTGGTGGTATTTGAAAATCAGTTATTTTTAAGACGACTTCGTTATTCTCAGCCTTTATTTCAATCTCTAAATAGGCAACCTCAGCAAATTTTACGTGTTTTAGAAGTTCTTTTTCTACTGCTTGGTCAGGCACTTTTAACAAATTCAAATCAAAACCTACAAGGGAAGATTTTATTTCATTCACTGATGGGATCTGAACAAGTTTTATATCAACACCATCCTTTTTGGCCAATTCCTTTGACAGTTCATTTACTTCATAACTCCACTCCCAGCCAAGGACATCAGCCTTATTGAACTTATTATCCCTGCATTCATGGACTACCTTTTCTACTTCTTCCATCGTAACAGGGGCATTCAGAGGACCAATATGAACTGCTCTGTCTCCTTTTCTGCCATGCAAATATCTAAAGCCTGTCAAAGGCTGTGATTGATAAAGTTTGAGCATAAAGGCAAGGTATTCATCCTGCTTCTCCTGCCAGTAAACAGTCTCGTAGTTTCCTATGTTCCAGAGTTCAAAAGGTCTTGCAGGGTTATCGTATTTTCCCTTGTTCTCTTTCAGCAAATCCTTTGAGCTGTGAATATCCAAAAGTCTTTTCCTTGCCACTTGTATTGCAAACTTGGATAAATCAGAGCCTATCCATCGCCTACCAAGTTTTTCTGCAACTGCTAAGGTTGTACCTGAGCCACAGAAGAAGTCTGCTACGATGTCGCCTTCGTTGGAGGAGGCAAGGATTATTCGCTTTAATAGGGATTCGGGTTTTTGGGTGTCAAAAGCTAAAGCTTCCTGAGACTGACCTTGTAATGGATTTACTTCTTTATCAACCCATAAGTCCGAAACAATTTGACCGGTTATATCCTTCAAATAAACCTTTAATCTATATCCCGATTTTGTTTTATAAATCCTTCCTTCTTGCCAAAATATTTCAAGATTTTCTAAAGAATATAACCAAGGCGCTTTCACACCTCTAAATTCAAAAATCTTTCGACCTGCAGTTCTCTGAATACCTCCAGCAATTAATGCCGTTGTTTGATATAGACCTTTTCCATCGTGGTCGTCGTGGATAAAACTTTTAAGATATTCTTCATCCGGTTCTCTATAAATTGGATTTATATTATACGCCCCCACGTTCTTTATATAGATAAAAATTATGTCATGCTGCGTTCCTAAGCATTTAGTTTGTGCTTTAGGACTGTTTGTTTTTCGCCACACAACTTCATTAACAAAATTCTCATACCCAAAAATCTCATCCATCATCACCTTGACATAATGTCCCGCATGCCAGTCTAAATGGACATAAATAGAGCCGTTCTCAGCTAAAAGTTCTCGCATCAAAACCAATCGCTCATACATATATTTAAGATAAGAGGCAATCCCCCCGCTCCATGTGTCTTTATAAGCCCGTTCTTCTATAATAGATGGCTCTTTTTCTATTTGTTCATCACCGATTTTTGTCCTAACCGTGAAATCTGCTCCAGTAAAAAACGGCGGGTCAATGTAAATTAGATTTATCTCCCCCGCCCAGCCCTGCTTAATCAAAGAACTCATCACAAGTTTGTTATCACCCCAGACAAGTTTGTTTTTCCAGTCTTTTGAATAACTTTCAGGATATTTAGCCTTTGGGAAAAAATCTCTACCTAATCCTCTTTCCCATTCTTTCACTCGTGGTTCATTTACAGTCTCTACAACCTGAAAAGGAAGGTTTGGGTTTTTGATTGGTATCTTTTCCCCTTTCTCAAATTTATCATATTTTTCTGCCCAGAGCAGTTCTACATACTTTTTATTTTCCATCTTCATCCATCCTTTAACATTAATACCGCCATTTCATATAACGTTCCGGGGATATGTGAAGTTTGCCGTAAGCAAATTTGGAGGGTGAAAAATGGGACAGTCTCCTTTTTCACTTCTATCTCTTCCTTTTGTTCCCATTTTTATTACCTCTTTTCTTTTGATTAGTAATGCACTTTCATTTTTTAAATTTTATCATCTTTACACCCTAAGTCAACAATTTTATATAACGGCCGGCGGACATGCTAAGTTGTAACTAAAGGTCTCAATTTGTGTGGAATCAGGTCTACTAGGGGGGTAAAAAAGGGACTGGGATGATGAAAAAGGGGATAAACACCTTTTTGTTTGTCAAACCGTGTGTAAATAAGCAGATTTGTTTTCATAAAAACATCCTATGCGTAGAAATCTTAACTCAACCCCCATGCCAAGCGCATTGTATATGCTAATTATATCTTTTCTAACAAGCAGGTTTTGGTTTATGAGGTTGTATTAGCATTGAGCAAATTTATCTTGTAGTTTAGGTATGTTATGTAATCTACTGGCAGGTGGAAAAGGGGGCAGTCCTTTTTTCCACCCCTAAGAACATTGAAAAACTAGTCTCTGCCCAGAGAAGATAAAATGATACCGCCACTTCATATAACACAGCATAAAAGATTAGTGCCTTCGGCTCACCCAAATCCTTCGCAAACGAACAGGAATTCTTTTATACTAAAACCGTTATATCAAATCGTTGACTTCTGTCACAAAAATGTTAAAATACAAAATAATATAAAAATGTCGTAAGATATATTCACTAGTCTCTTTTTTTACTCCTATAATATTAGAGGAGGTGAAAGATGGTAAGAAATAAAAGTTTACGAAGTGTAAGTATATCCGACATAAAGGTCGGATATAAAGCCAGTTTGTGGGGATATATGACAAAATTGTCGTATATGAACAAGTTAGGCGACATATTACCAAGTCTCTTTTTAAAAAATAAGAAACGAGTGAGAAATTTTCTTTTTAAAATGAGGGGAAATAAGGAGTTTTCTCCGCTATCACTCCGAAAACAATATATTTATAATTTGAAACCATGGAACTAATAATAGGAATAATTGGAATAATTGGAATAGCAATAATTTGGGGAATTATTTCTTGGATTATTGAAACTATTCGAAACTCTGAGAAATACGTTAAACTAAAACCAAAGTTGGATAATTTAGAGCGTTCGGTTTCGGAACATGAAACAAAAGTAGAAAAAGATAGAGAGGAGTGGAAAATAAAGGTTGAAAAGTGGAATGAGAAAATTAAAAACGATAAAGCCGAAGTCGAAACAAAAGTAGAAAAAGATAGAGAGGAGTGGAAAATAAAGGTTGAAAAGTGGAATGAGAAAATTAAAAACGATAAAGCCGAAGTCGAAAAAATTGCTAAGCAAAAATCTATGGGATTCCCTTGGCTTGCTGAAGCATATGCTGATTATTTTGCACTAAAAGATGGGGAGCTGGAAAAGTATCTTAAATATAAAAAACATCCTGCTTACACTACCGCCGAAAATGTAAAACAAATTAAACAAGCAAAACGAGAATTACTAAAAGAGAACAAAATAGTTAGTTATAAAATAACCTATTTTGAAAAATTATTTCCTTGGCTTTCTGAACTCATTGCTGATAATGAAGATGAATATATTCCTGTGAAAATAGGCGACAATGACGAAGACGAGGGTAATGAAGACAGAGTAAATGATTTTCTTACACCAGAAGAATACAAAAGTTTACCAACGGTTGAGAGAAATCAAATGGCTTTGGATAGATACTTAAAGAATAGAAATAAATCAAAGTGGGCAATCGGTAGAGACTACGAAATGTATGTTGGTTATTTGTATGAACAAAATGGCTACTCCATTGAATACAAAGGTATTTTAGACGGCTTTGAAGACCTAGGCAGAGATGTTATCGCCAAAAAAGATGAAGAGGTTTGTATTATTCAATGTAAATATTGGGCACAATACAAAGAAATACATGAAAAACATATTTTCCAACTTTTTGGTACAACAATGGAGTACTGGATTCAAAACTTTAGATACTCTAAGAAACCAAAGACTTTTGAGGAGTTTGCCAAATTTTTAAACGAAAACAAGCTTAGACCAATATTTTTTACATCAGCCAATCTATCTGGAAAAGCTAAAGAAATAGCAAATGCATTAAATATAGAAATCAGAGAAAACGAGCCAATAGGAGAATTCCCAAGAATTAAATGCAACATTAATAGCGATGAGTTTGGACAGACAAAAATCTATCACCTTCCAATGGATCAACAATACGACCGAACTATAATTGGTAATCGTTCAGGTGAGTTTTACGCTTTTACAGTTAAAGAAGCAGAGGATGCAGGATTTAGAAGAGCTTTTAAGCATAGATTTTAAAAGATGAATAAGGTGTTTTGGGCTACGGACATTCACCTCTTTGAATAGGAAAAAGGGGACTGTCCCCTTTTTCACCATAGTTCCCATAAGAAAAATAATGCTGTTATAATAGCATTATCGAACTACAGGTGGTAAAGAGGGGTTAAAACTTATTAAATGCAACAAATTAAAATTTATGGCAAGCATGTGTCAATGCAACACACTAATAGCTTTTTTGAGCACTTTCCTTTAGAGAAACCATTATACCTGAAATGGATATTAGTATAATGCCTGCAATCTGCATAATTGTTGGTTTTTGACCTAAAAATATAAAACCCAAAGCTATGGCAAAAAAAGGGTCTAAATAGGAAAATACTGCGCTCGTTGAAACCTTTATGTAATTTAGTGAATCATACCATAAAAACAAAGCCAAAGCCGTATGAACTATGCCTGTTACAATAAGGAGTAAAATGACATACAAATTTAAGCTAAATTTGAAGAAAAAAACAAAGGGAAATGTGAAAAATATGGAGATAAATATCTGATAGATTGTTATTTTCACTGAAGAGTGACTAGATGTGGCTATCTTCGAAATAAACCCTAAAAGGCCGTACAAAAGGCCTGAAACTAAAGCAATAAAAACACCAAATACAGAACCGCCAGGTTTTATAGATGGAACAAAGGTTAAAAAAGCACCCATAAAAGCTATGATGATTGCGAAAATTAAGGTCTTATTTAAAGGTTCTTTTAAGAATATTACAGCAAGAATAATAGTAAAAACAGGGCCAAAATAATAAAGCACAACAGCCGTTGCGATATCTGTAATATTTATAGCCCAAAAGAAAAATATCCAGTTTAGAGATAAAACAATGCCAGATAAAATTAGTGGCCATATTGGCTTAACTTTTAAAAGCTCTTTAAATCCAAAACGTCTTATAGAGTAAAAAAGCATACAAGGAAAAGCAAAAAGCACTCTAAAAAAGACAAAAACCACAGACGGTAGAGCACACCAAATAGAAAAAAGCGGTATAGAACCCCATATAAATGTGGCAAAAAACATCTCAAGTAAGCCTTTATGTTTTGGCTTAATACATACACCCCTAAAAGATCAAGAATAGTAGGAAATCTTATATCACATTATTTTTACAAAGTCAAATTTGCAAATTATTTTATGCCAAGCAAGGTTTTTGATTTGTAAGCTTGAAAAAAATGCTTAAACATTTTTTTACAATTTTAAAGAGATACACATGTACCCTTTTTTTTATAAACCATCATGTCTTTAATAGCGTTTTTGGTTAACTCAAGAATAACAAAAAATTTGGCTCCCCCGGAGGGACTCGAACCCCCGACCCGCTGGTTAACAGCCAGCTGCTCTACCAACTGAGCTACAGAGGAGCAATCTTTTTTTATGATATTACAATAATTTTTTTTTGTCAAGCATTAAAAAACTTGACATTAAACGCTTTATAATCTATCTTTTTTACTAATCATACTTTTTTAGAGGTGTATATATGCGTTTTGTATATTTTTTTGGTAACGGTTTTGCAGAAGGCAATGGTTCAATGAAAGACATTCTTGGCGGCAAAGGTGCAGGCCTAGCAGAAATGGCTCTTGCAAAAATTCCCGTACCACATGGTTTTACAATTAGTGCGGAGGTTTGTGATTATTATTACAAAAACAACAAAACTTACCCGCCTTCTCTAAAAGAAGAGGTAGAGTACAACTTAAAACGCTTAGAAACAACAACTGGTAAAAAATTTGGTGACAAACAAAACCCTTTGCTTGTTTCTGTACGGTCTGGCGCAAAAATATCAATGCCTGGGATGATGGATACAATATTAAATTTAGGTCTAAACGATGAAACAGTAATTGCATTGGCTAAGTCAACCAACAACGAACGCTTTGCACTTGATTCGTATAGAAGGTTCATTCAAATGTTTGGTGATGTGGCACTTGGCATTGATAAAGAATTATTTGAAGATAAAATTAAAGAAATAAAGAAAAAAGAAAAAAGAAAATTTGACCATGAAATAAGCATTGAAGGTCTCAGGTGGCTTATTGACGAGTATAAAAAAATATACAGCGCACAAAACAAATCATTTCCTCAAGAGCCATACAGGCAGCTTTGGATAGCCATTGATGCAGTATTTAATTCGTGGATGAACAAGAGGGCAATAGACTATAGGCGCATTAATAAAATTAAAGAGAGCGATTTGCTTGGTACTGCTGTGAGTGTAGTAAGTATGGTTTTCGGCAATATGGGAGACGACAGCGGCACAGGCGTAGCTTTTACGAGGGATCCCTCCACAGGAGAAAAAAGGCGATTTGGTGAATTTTTAGTTAATGCTCAAGGAGAAGATGTTGTTGCTGGTATTAGAACCCCCTACCCGCTTGATTATTTAAAACAAATTTCGCAAGAAGCCTATGACGAATTGTTAAAGATATTCGACATATTAGAGTCGCACTATAAAGATATGCAGGATGTGGAATTTACGGTCGAGCGCAAAAAACTATACATGCTCCAAACACGCTCTGCAAAAAGAACCGCAAAAGCAGCTGTTAAAGTTGCAAAAGATATGGTAGAAGAAGGCTTAATAACAAAGCAAGAAGCTTTATCAAGAGTAAGCACAGACCAAATTGACCAGCTGCTTCATCCTTATTTTGATGAAAAAGCAAAAGCACAAGCAAAGTTAATTGCAAAAGGCCTTGGGGCATCACCTGGTGCTGCTTGCGGCAAGGTGGTTTTTAGTGCGCAAAAAGCAGAAGAGATTGGCTCTAAAGAATCGGTTATTCTTGTAAGGCACGAAACAAGCGCAGAGGATGTTGCTGGTATGGCTGCATCTTCTGGAATATTGACTGCCCAAGGCGGCAGGACATCGCATGCAGCAGTTGTGGCACGCGGTATGGGCAAAAGCGCTGTAGTGGGATGCGAAGACATTGTTATAGATTATAATAACCTCCAATTTAGCACAAATGGCACTGTTGTTAAAGAATTTGACACAATAAGCATAGATGGATCAACCGGCGAAGTTTTTTTGGGTGAAATAAAAACGCTCATACCTACTGGATTAGATAAAGATTTGGCACAAATACTGCAATGGGCAGATGAGGTAAGTAAACTTTATGTTAGGGCAAATGCAGATACACCGCAGGATGCAAAAGTAGCTCTTGAGTTTGGCGCAAAAGGCATTGGTCTTTGCAGAACAGAACATATGTTTTTTGCACCAGATAGAATAAATATCGTAAGAGAAATGATAGTAGCAAAAGACACTCAAAGCAGGCAAAAAGCACTAGATAAACTATTGCCAATGCAAAAAGAAGATTTCAAAGCCCTTTTTAAGACTATGCAAGGACTTGAAGTAACAATAAGACTCATTGACCCGCCACTACATGAATTTTTACCACAAACTGACGATGCGATACAAGAAGTTGCAAAAAGTTTAAATATTTCTGTTGATGAGCTAAAAAGTACTGTCAAAAGCCTTCATGAATTTAACCCAATGCTTGGTCACAGAGGTTGCAGGCTCACCATTACATACCCAGAAATTGCCATAATGCAAACCAAAGCAATTATTTTGGCAGCTTTAGAGTTAAAAGCAGAAGGCATTGAGTGCTTTCCAGAGATTATGATACCGCTTGTTGGTATTGATGAAGAGTTAAAATATTTAAAAAACATTATCAAGCAAACAGTCGATGATTTAATGAAGCAAAGCAATATACTATTAAAATATTTAGTGGGCACGATGATAGAAATCCCAAGAGCCTGTGCAGTTGCAGATCAAATAGCCAAAGAAGCTGACTTTTTCTCTTTTGGCACAAATGACTTAACACAAATGACATTTGGCTTTAGTCGAGACGATGCAGGCAAATTCTTATTTGATTATTTGGCAAAAGGTATATTAAAAGAGGATCCTTTTAAAACTATTGATACGCAAGGCGTTGGCGCTCTTATGAAAATCGCTGTAGAAAAAGGCAAAAATGCCAATAAAAATTTAAGGCTTGGCATATGCGGCGAGCACGGGGGCGATCCTGAATCTATTGAGTTTGTTCATTCAATAGGCCTTGATTATGTTAGCTGCTCACCGTATAGAGTGCCAGTTGCAAGGCTTGCTTGCGCGCAAGCAGCTATTAACAGAAAAGCTGAAAAAGATTAAATTAATTTGGAGAATTTTAACTTTAAAATAAGCAAGCTTAAAAACACCAGTGCAAATGGCAATAAGAGATAAAAGAGCATTGTAATGTTGAGAAAGTGCAGTATATAACCAAAAATTAGAGGCGTAAGTGTACCTATAATGTTTACAAGAGAGAAAAAGTAGCTGTTTGCTTTATTTCTCTGTTTTATATCAAAGCCTCTTGATAGGCTAATAAGTGATAAAACAAATGTAAAGCCATGAGGAAAGCCTAAGATAAACAAAGAAATTGCAAAAACTAAAGCAGAGTTTGAAATAATCATCAAAAATACGCCTACAATTGTAAGAATACCAGAAATTATCATATCGTGAAAAATTTTATTCGGTGGTTTAACAACCAGATACAGCCTACCCAAAAAAGATGCGCTAAAAAATAAGCTAAAATAAAGATTAATCGTAGAAAGATCTAGGCCAAACATATCTTTAGCGTAAATGCCTCCAAAAGCAATTAGCGCTGCAAAAGGTATATTGTAAATCAAAATGCTAAGTATCGCAGACAGAAAATATGGGTTTTTTATTACTGAAACTTTTTCATCTGAATCTTCTGATTCATTTGGAAATTGTATAAAAAAAGAAAACACAAAAGCAATAAAAGGGAAAAAAGAAAAAATCAAAAAAGACTCTCTTAAATTTACAATTTTTAGCAAAAAAGATTCTATTATTGGACCAATGATTAACGAAGTACTAAGCGTTATTGTATATATTGCAATAATACGCTCTCTTTTAGCTTTATCTTCGCACAAACCCGCTGCTGTTATTATGTTTGGCATTAAGGCACCTAAAGAAAATCCTACAATTGAAACTAAAAACCAAATATTTATTTTATTTGAAAAATAAAACATTACGAAGCTTAAAAAATATAAAAAAGCTGAAAAAATAAAAAATTTCTTTCTTGCCAAACTTTTGAGTTTAGCGTTTAAAAAAGCGCTTACCAAAAATGGAAAAACGCCAAACAAAGCGCTCAGAAACCCAATTTGTACTGTATTAAAGCCTAAATCATACTTACCAAGCAAAGGTACCATTGTAAACAACATATTGTTGCTTGCCCTTAGTGCAAAGGTCATCGATAAAATAATCAAAACAATAAATATAAGATTAAAACTTTTTTTCATATATAGTATTTTACTTAAAAATAAAATTTTTACAAATACACAATATGCAATTAATAAAAATAAAAAGCGGTAAATAATTCTTGTAAATTGGTGGACAGTAGGGGATTTGAACCCCCGACCTCATGCGTGCGAAGCATGCGCTCTCCCAACTGAGCTAACCGCCCACAGTAATTTAAGTATTGTGTTTATTTTGTTCAATTTGTCAAGGCTTGATCTTGTGGTTTGACAAAAAACAATAAAAACGCACCCCCAAGTGCAATAACGGTATTTATACCAAAAGCAATATTAAAACCAAAATTGTCTATCAAAAAGCCTATTAAAATTGGAGCAATTGAAGCGCCTACCATAACCATAGTATAGCTTATTGCAATATTTGTGTTCATTGATTTTCCACCTACTTCGGCTGCCAAAGCATGCCTTACGGGTATGGATACGCTTGTTGCAAAACCTAGCAAGAAAAGTAACACTAAGTTTGGAAACAACAAAAATAACACTAAAAATAAAGCCATTGATGTATAACTTACAAATATTACTTCTTTTCTGCCAAATTTATCAGAAAATTTACCACCAATAGGCTGCGCAATAATGCCTGCAAGCAGCATAACACTAGCCATTAAGTTAGCATCGAGTATACTCTGGCCTTTACTGTAAAAATAAGCAGGTAAAAATGCAGAAATACCCCTTGAAAAAAAAGGCGATACCATTGCAACAAAACCTACCAAGATAAGCTCTTTTGAAAAAGCGTGCTTTAGCGTAATAGAAAGCGGCTTTTCTTCTTGCTTGCAAAGCATTAGTATTGCTACCATCAAAAAACCTGGTATAGCAACAATAAGAAAAGCTTTTAAACCAAACCTCGACAATAAGTAACCCATACTAACTGGCGCTAAAAAGAAACCAATAGCACCGCCTATGCCATTTATGCCCAATGCCATACCTTTTTGGTTTTTAAACACATTGGCAAGCAGCCCCATACCTTGCGGATGGTAAATGCTAAGTCCTATACCAATGATCAAAGCTGACAAAACCATAAACAAAAAAGAATCAGAAAAGTAAAAAAGAATGAAAGACAAGCTCAGTATCAAAAACCCTAATTTTAGAGCTAACACTCTTTTTGCCTTTTTTTCTGCCATATAAGCAATGTATGTTTGCAAAATTGCACTGACAATATAAGGTGTGCTAACAAGCACACCGCTTTGGACATAACTAAGATGGTAAACAGCTTTTAATAAGGGTATAGCTGGTGGTATTAAAAGCGAGTACCAATCATTAACTAAATGTGATAGGCTAACAAGCAATAAAGTACGAGCTGGTTTTGGCATTTATTTATTTGTTTACCCTCTCAACGTACTCTCCTGTGCGTGTATCAATTCTTAGTATATCGCCTTCTTTTATAAAGAAAGGAACCTGAATGGTTGTATTTGTTTCAAGTACAGCTGGTTTTGTGCCTGTTGCTGCGGTATCACCTTTAAAACCAGGCTCTGTCTCTATAACTTTTAACTCAACAAAGTTTGGTAAAGATATGCCAATAGGCAAGTTTTTATAAAGCAAAACAAAGACATCTTTATTTTCCTGCAAAAATTTAGCTTCTTGTTCAATCACGTCTTTTGGTATTACATATTCTTCATAGTTTGAATTATCCATAAAATGATAGCCATGTTCGTCTTGGTAGAGAAATTGCATAGGCTTTTCTTCTACATCAGCTTTTGGAATTTTAACACCCGATTTGAAAGTCTTTTCAACAACATTTAAAGTCTTTAAATTTTTTAATTTTACTCTAACAAATGCCTGACCCTTGCCTGGTTTAATGTGCTCATAACTTACAATCTCATATGGCTCATCATCCATCTCAACTTTAGAGCCTTTTTTAAATTCATTTGTACTAAGCATCAACTCCTCCAACTAAATAATTTCCATAAATGGTGCATAACCTAATATTTCAACATCGTTTTCTTTAACTAAAATTGTTTGTTCAATTCTAACACCATATTTGCCAGGTATGTATATGCCTGGCTCAATTGTAAAAACCATATTTGGCACAATAAGCGTATCATTTGATAAGTCAATATTGGGTAACTCATGAATATCAAGCCCCACACCGTGTCCTGTTGAGTGAATAAAGTATTTGTCAAGACCGTATTTGGCAAGCTCATCGCGCGCCCTTTTGTCAATATCTTTGGCTTTTGTCCTATTTGGAGCAATAAACTCCCTTGCAAAAGTTTGGGCATAAAAAAGCGCATTGTAAAAATCTCTTTCTTCATCTGTGCGCTTGCCCACCAAAAAGGTATATGTACAATCACTGTTGTACCCATCAACGCAGGCACCAAAATCTATCATTAAAAAATCCCCATCTTCTATTTTTTTATCCGTTGGCTTATGATGCGGGAATGAAGTATTTACTCCACTTGCAACAATTGTTTCAAAAGCGCTTTTTTGAGCTCCATGCTTAACCATCTGATAATCTAGCTCACCTTGAAGCTCTTTTTCGCTAATACCTATTTTAATCATTGAATAAACTTTTGTAAAGGCATTGCGCGCAATTAAAGCAGCTCTTTTTATTGAGTTTATCTCACTTTGCTCTTTTATTATTCTAATTTGCTTAGAAAAGTCTGTTGCATCTTTTATCTCAAAATTTTTCCTTAATGTTTCGAGATTAAAAGCGCTTGTGCTTTTTAAATCCAGGGCAATTGAGTGAATTTTATTTTCAATTAAATACTCTTGCAGGCTTTTTACACCATGCAAAGCCTGTATTACTTCTGCATGAGGTTTTTGGTTTATTATGCTATCATAAGAAAGCTTATTTGCAAATATAAAAGTTTTTTGCTCGATAATCAACAAAATACCCTCGCTGTCTGCTTGCGTAAAATAAAGCATATCGGAATTATCAAACGATACGAAACAATCAGCACCAATCTCGTTTACTCGTTTAAAAATCTTTTCTATTCTTGTCATATAGTCTCCTTTGACGTAGTATTTCTTGTTTTTTTTGCTTCATAGAGCACTCTATCCGCTCGCTCAATAAACATTTCTATGGTATCTTTGAGTCTAAACTGTACAACCCCTAAGCTAACTGTGATATGAAACTCCTTGTCTTTGTATTTGAATTTTAGCTTTTCTGTTTCTGTCCTGATTTTTTCAGCAAACTGGCAGGCTTGTTCTAAATTAGCTTCTGGTACAATTATTAAAAATTCATCACCACCATATCGTGTCATAATATCAGAACCTCTAGATAAAGATTTAGCAGTACGCGCAAAAACTTCCAAAACTTTGTCGCCTGCTTGATGACCATAAGTATTGTTAATTTCACTAAATGTGTCCAAATCACACATTATGATAGATAAATTTTTATCATACCGTCTGGCTTTTTCTATCTCATACTCAAGAAAATGCCACAGACCCCTTCTGTTATAAACTTTTGTAAGCGAGTCAATAATTAAGCTTTCTTGTGCCTCTTTTAATTTGTTCTGTAATTCCTCTATTGTTTGTTTTGACTTTTGGATTGTTTCGCTTAGTGTTTTAATTTTGTTATTCATAGAAATTGTACTTTCTTTAATTTTTATCGCTATACCTATGAACTTTTTACTCATTTCATCTACATCTATACTTTCTACATTAACAAGGCTGTCAATTTGGTCAATATGCGTTTGAAAAATATCGCCGTAATTATTTATATCTTTTGTAAATGTATTCATAACATACGTTAGGGCTTTTACCGCTTGTTTTAACTTTTCTTGGAGTTGATTAAAGTACTCGTCTTCAAGCTTTTCTTTTTTTTCTATGAGTTTTTTTATGCTTTCTCTAACCGAATATGTATTTAAAAGTGAGCTGTTAAAATATATTTCTTTCTTAAGTGCCAAAAGCTCTTTTTTATACTCTGAAGCCTTTTCATGTTCTATAGCTACATCCAGCATAGAAAATATTATCTCAGATAATTCTTTATACACAATCTCTTTTGTGTCTTTTGTGGAAAATAAGAGATTTTTTATGATAGTATTGATGTTTTCAAGCACAGAGTATGTAATTTCTGATTTTAACAGCTCTTTGATATGTTGAAAACTCTCTTGCCAGTACTTTGATGGATCATAATCTTTTGCAATTTGAGATAGAGAATTAATAACAGCCTTTATTAGATAGTCGTTTTGTTTTTTCTTGTTATCTAGGTAGTCGCCGTATTTTATAGAAAAATTTACAATATTTTCGCGCACTTTATTCATGCTATCTTCATCTTTTATGCTTTTTATCAGATTTATGTATTTCTCAATAGCGTCGTTTATGCTAGCATCATCTGTTTTCAACAACTTAAAGACACTTATTGTTATATTTTTAAGACTATCTATATATGATAGATTACGTTCTTTTTTGAAAAACACTGATACAACCCTCGTTGACACTTCCTTCAAATAATGCTATCATTATATTACTTTTTTTAGGTGAATTTGCAAGGAAAATGAGAATAGAATACATTGAGCGCATAATACCGCCCGTATACTTAAACTTCATAATACTATTTATTAGGATCATATCTACCGTTGCCGCTGTGTTTTGGTGTATGTATAATGCGCAAAGCAATGATTTAGTTTATTATATTTTTTTGGGCTTGATTTATATCTACATCCTGTTCTATATAATAAGAATAACAATTGATAGCAAATACTGCCACCTATTTTGTTTTTTTACTTTTTTTGTAGACCAGTTTGTTATTACATACTTTATGTACAATACGGGAGGTATCTACAGCGTGTTTTACAGCGGATACTTCGTTATTATCTCTATAGCCTCAATACTCCTTGGCCTTTCTTATGGGCTTTTCCTTGCTCTTGCTGCCAGTGTATTTATATTGTATCTTGGCATAAGTGTGTCTTTTAATACCCTAGATTTGGTTTACAAAATTATACCACTTTTTATCATAGCTTTGCCTTCTGGTGTTATTAGTGAGTATATGGCGTATTACTCAATTATCAGGGAAAATTTAAAAAACGAGCTCGAAGAAAAAAATCTACAACTTACAAAATACATTAAAGAAATAGACTCACTCCAAAAACAATTAATAGAGCAGGAAAAAAGAAAAATATTAGAAACCTTCACAGAAGATATGTCGCATGTGTTAAAAAATCCATTAATGTCCATTGGTGGTATAGCAGATATCCTTGATAGAAAAATCAAAGAGGGCAAAATTGAAGATATTGACAAATATATTGAAAGAATTAAAAACGAAAGTAAAAAGCTCAATGTTGTGCTAAACAATGTTTTACAAATATCAGACGGAAAAATGGTATTTGAAGATCTTAACATCATTGCCTTGTTTGATGGAATAATTGCAGATTTTAAAAAAAGAATAAAAAATTTAAATTTTAACGTTAACATGGATGGACATGTAAAATTTGTCAAACTAGATAAAAAGAAATTTACAGTAGTAATTAACAATGTTATAGATAGTTTACTTGAGACAAAAAAAGACTCTACAACTATCTATATTCAATCATACCAAAAAACAATCTCTAACAAAAAAATATTGATCATAGAAATCTCAAATAGACAGTATGTGATCCCGCAGGCTATTCTAAACAACATATTCGAGCCATTTGTTTCTGGTGGTTCTACTAAAAAAGGTATAGCTTTGCCTGTTGTAAAAAATATAATAAATCTGCATGGTGGAACTGTTGATGTTGAAAGCGATGAAAATGGCACTATATTTAAAATAAGTTTACCAATTTTATAAGGAGTCAAATATGAAAGAAGCGTATTTATATAAGCAATTAAATAATAAAAAAGTAAGATGCGATTTATGTTCTCACAGGTGCGTAATTGAAGAAAATCAGGTAGGAATTTGCAAAGTAAGAAAAAATATCAACGGCAAACTCTACAGTTTGGTTTATGAAAAAGTCATAGCCCAAGCTGTTGACCCAATTGAAAAAAAACCTCTATACCACTTTTTGCCTGGATCTAAAAGCTACTCTATAGCCACAGTTGGGTGTAATTTTACATGTTTAAACTGCCAAAATTACGAGATCAGTCAATATATGTATTATCATGATGAGCCAGCTGGAAAATATTATTCTGTAAATAATGTGGTATCTGATGCTATATTTTTAGATTGTAGCTCTATTTCCTATACCTACACAGAACCTACCGTATTTTTTGAATATGCTATAGATTGCGCATACAATGCTAAATTAAAAGGCTTGAAAAATGTTTTTGTTACTAATGGATTTTTCACCAAACAAGCCTTAGACAAAATGACAGGTTTAATCGATGCAGTTAATATCGATCTAAAATCTATGAGTGAATCTTTTTATAAAAACATAGCTGGCGGGAGATTAAAACCTGTGCTAAATTCTATTGAATACTCAAAAGGAAAAGGCATCTGGGTTGAGATAACTACACTTGTTATGCCTACACTAAACGATACTGATGATGAAATTGAAAAAATAGCTAGATTTATCAAATCCATAGATGTAAATATACCATGGCATATCAGCGCATTTTACCCCACATATAAATTAACCAACATAGGTCCAACAAGCATTAAAACCATTCAAAAAGCCTATGAAATTGGGAAATCTGTCGGTTTAAGGTATGTTTATGGTGGTAATATAACGAAGAACAATCTTGAAAATACGTATTGCTACAATTGTGGAGAATTGTTGATTGAACGTAACGGTTTTGCTATAATAAAAAATACTACTTTAGGCAACAGGTGCCCAAAGTGTAATGCAGAAATTGCTGGAGTGTTATGAACTTAAAAAAAATTATCGATAAAAAAGATATAGAACGTCGCATAATCGAGCTTTCTAAACAGATCAATAAGGCATTTCAAAATAAACATGTAGTTGTATTTTATATAGAGAAAGGTGCAAAACCATTTTTTGATAAACTATCAAAGTATTTTGAGTTTGACTATAAATACGAATCAATTGGTGTGAAAAGTTATGAGTATGACAAAAGCGCACAGTTAAAATGGCTTAAAAAACCAACATTGGATGTCAGCGCTAATGTGTGTTTATTAATTGACGATATACTAGATACGGGTCAAACAATATCTAAAGTCAAGGATTACATTTTAGGAATGGGGGCAAAAACTGTTTATATATGCGTAGCAATAGATAAAAAAGAAAGTAGAATAATGAATATTGAGCCTGATTTTAAATTATTTGATGTGAAAAAAGGTTTTTTAGTTGGCTTCGGTATGGACTATAATGAAAAATACAGAGATTTGGAAGATATTTATGAAATTGCACTTTAAAAACAGAGAGCAAGTTGGTATAGAATTAGCAGAAAAATTAAAAGATATGGTAAAAGGAGAGCCTGCAGTTGTACTTGGCCTGCCGCGTGGGGGTGTGCCTATTGCTTCAATTATAGCAAAAACACTCAATCTAGAATTTAATATCTACGTTTCAAAAAAAATACCACATCCTCAAGACGAAGAATTTGCTATTGGGGCTATTGGTGAATTTGGCGAGGTATCGGTTAATCCTTTTTTTCCAAATGTAATTACAAAAAGCTCCATTGAAAACATTAAGAATAAAATTAATTCTTATATAAATAAATACCGAAAAAAACCTCTACCTAGTCTTGAATCAAAAATAGTTATTTTAGCTGATGATGGCATAGCTACCGGTCTTTCAATGATGGCAGCGATAAAAGATATACAACAATTTCATCCAAAAAAAATTCTAGCGGCAACAGGTGTAGCAGCACAGGATACTTTTGAAAAACTAAATAAAATGACAACAGTTGTTGCTTTAATTATTTCCAATGATCCCTTTTTTAGCGTTGGTATGTATTATGAAGATTTTCACCAATTAACCGATCAAGAGGTCGAAAGAATCCTGTCTGATGAACAATAAAGCTATAATTTTATACTCTGGCGGTTTAGATAGTTTGCTTGCTTTGCATATAGCACTAAGACTTGGCCTCGAAGTGTCAGCACTTTTTATAGAAACACCATTTTATAAAAAAGATGCAAAAACATTACAGGATGATCTAGAAAAACTTCACGTAAAACTATATATAGCAGAAATCAGCGATACATATCTGGGTATTTTAAAAAACCCCACTTATGGTTTTGGCAAAAACTTAAACCCATGTCTTGATTGTAGAATCATGATGTTTGACGAAGCTAAAAAGCTTATGGAAAAAATCGGCGCTTATTTTATCATAACAGGAGAAGTATTGAGTCAACGCCCATTTAGTCAAAGAAATAAAGCAAATATCCTTCTTATTGAAAAAAAGTCTCAACTTGAAAACCTTGTATTAAGACCGCTGTCTGCTAAACTGCTTCCTCCAACACTACCAGAGCTAAAAGGAATTGTTGATCGTAATAAGTTGTATGCCATATCGGGCAGATCTAGAAAGCCGCAACTTGCCCTAGCTAAACTTTTTAATATTGAACACTTTGAAACACCATCCGGCGGTTGTTTACTAACTGAACCGTACTTTGCAAATAGACTTAAAAATTTCTTAGATCTAGATTTACTAGAACATTATAAACTAGCCCATGTCGGAAGACACTTTAAAATTAATGATAATTTGCTTATTGTTGCCCGTCAACAAAACGAATTTGATATAATTGCCAATTATAAAAACATGTTTGATTTTTTTGAAACAAAGGATTCTCCTGGAACATGCGCTATATTCCTAAAAAAATCTACGCAAAATGAAAAAATACTTGCATCAAAAATTGTTTTAAGATATTCTAAAAAAGCAAAAAGCGTTTTATGTTTTTCAAATGGCAATTACCAGTTATTTGAAGATCTTGAGCCAATAGAAGAAAATAAATTAATGGAGTTAAGGGTAGAGGCATAGATGATAGACAAGTTAGAAGCTTTAGAAAAAAAATACAATGAAATCCAAGAGCAAATGAGTTCTCAAGAGGTATTAAACAACTATGAAAAACTAAAAAACCTAAATGAAGATCTAAAAAAAATTACACCGGCCGTTGAAAAATATAAGTTATACAAAAGCATTCAAAATCAGATAAACCAAAATGAAGAGCTCTTAAAAGACAGCGAACTCAAAGAATTAGCTAAGGAAGAAATAAAAGAGCTGGAAATAAAAAGCTCACAATTAATGGATGAACTTAAATTCATGTTATTGCCCAAAGATCCCTTAGATGAAAAAGATATAATATTAGAGATTAGAGCGGGCACTGGTGGTGAAGAGGCGGCACTTTTTGCACAGGATTTATTTAGAATGTATACCCGATATGCAGAAAATAAAAATTTCAAAGTAGAAATTTTAGAAAAAAGTTTATCAGACACTGGTGGTATAAAAGAAATAATAGCAAATGTTAGGGGAAAAGGGGTATACTCTAAATTTAAATTTGAAAGTGGCACACATAGGGTTCAAAGAGTACCTATTACTGAATCTCAGGGCAGAATTCATACATCAGCAGCGACGGTTGCAGTGCTGCCAGAAGCTGATGATGTTGAGGTAAATGTGAACCCAGATGATTTGAGAATTGATGTATACAGATCCTCTGGATCTGGTGGCCAACATGTAAATACTACTGATTCTGCTGTAAGGATAACTCATATACCAACTGGTCTTGTAGCTACTTGCCAAGACGAAAAATCCCAATACAAAAACAAAGAAAAAGCAATGAAAATTCTATATGCAAGGCTTTCTGATTTTTACAGAAGCCAGCAAGAATCGCAAATTGCACAAGCTAGAAAGGCTCAAGTTGGCAGTGGGGATAGGTCAGAGCGCATTAGAACATACAATTTTCCTCAAGGGCGCGTAACAGACCACAGGATAAATTTAACTTTATACAAGCTTAATCAGATACTTGAAGGCGAACTTGATGAACTTATTGAGGCATTATTAATTGCAGATCAAACTAAAAAATTAAGTCAAACAGAGAATTAATTGAGCAAAAACAACCTTTTTAACATTTTAACCAGTTTTTCTTTAATCACTTTTGGAGTATTGGTAGAAAGCTTTGGTATAAAAAGTTTCTTGCTACCAAATGAATTTATAGACGGCGGCATAACTGGTATTTCGATGTTAATTCATTTTGTAACACATATTGATTTGGGCTTGCTAATAATTATTCTTAACATCCCATTTTTGATATTCGGTTATTTTAGTATTTCAAGATTATTTATGATAAAAAGTATTTTTGCCATTTTATTATTGGGTTTTTTTGTATTTTTTATCAATTTCCCAATCATAACGCATGATAAATTACTAAGTGCTGTATTTGGCGGATTTTTTTTGGGTGCGGGGGTTGGCTTAGTTGTAAAAAATGGGGGTATATCTGATGGCACCGAATTAATGGCTGTAGTTTTAGGCAAAAAATTATCTGTAACAGTTGGTAATGTAATACTGTTTTTAAATATACTGATATTTATTAGCGCTTCATTTTTTTTAGGAATCGATAAAGCACTATACTCCATTTTGGCTTACTTCAGCGCTTACAAGACAATGGACTTTATTATATACGGCATAGAAGAATACAATAATGTGATTATAATATCAGACAAAAACCAAGAAATCAAAAATATGATTATTCACGAATTCAAAAAAGGCGTTACGGTTTATAAAACATACGGAGGCTTCACTGGTTTAGAACAAGAATCCTTATCATGCGTCGTTACGCGACTAGAAATGATAAAATTAAAAAAGTTAATTTTTGATATAGATGAGGGTGCTTTTGTTATAGTGCACCCGATCTCTCAGGCAACTGGCGGAATTATTACAAAGCATATTAAAGCCTGAGTTTTTAGAGATTTGAAACTTTTAAACCCATTGACCTTTTTTGCTCATATTGTCTTATCAGTTCAACAAACAAATAAGATACAAGCTCCATTTCACTTTCACTAACCACACAGGCAATCCTTGCTTGAGTGTTAGCGAAAGCATTTTGGTTTTTATAAAAACCTCTAACAGGAGCAACTAAAAGCGTCAATTTTTGACCTGATATTTCCACAAAGCCATCGTTAGCGCAATACATTACGAAATCATCCATGTCAAAATTGGGCTTTACAATATTTCTCACATCAACGATAGAGTAGATAGATGCTTGAGGCTGAGTTACGATAATATTTGGATCAAGTTTTTTAAAGTTAGTATATAGGTTTTTCAGTATTTTTTTATAGTGCTCTCTCAAACTTTTAACCCAATTTTGAAGATCACTCACAGACTCATGCGCCAAAGCACCTCCAATATACTGATCAACAACAGATGGGCAAATATACGTAGTGTTAGCAGCACGTGCTTGTTCAAAAAATAATTTGTTATCTGTAACTAAAGCACCCATCCTCAAGCCACATGCATTAAAGACTTTAGAAAGCGTCTCTATGCTTATTCTTATACCAGCACTTTCAATGCCTTTTACATCTTGCTCTGATATATTCCATATTGAAGGTGCATAATCAATTCCATCTACGTAATAAAGACCACGGTAAGCTTCATCACTAATTAAAAACATATTGTGCTTCATACAAACTTTTGCGTATTCATTTATTTGTTTTTGTGTGGTTAGTGTGCCAGATGGGTTATCGTATGGAATCATAAGCATACCGCCTGGTTTGTACATTTCTATAAGATTTTCTAAATAATCTATGCTAATTTCGCTAAAGATTCCATCTGGTGTTAAGTTTCTACTTACAGATATAACACCCACACCTAGTTCTTCACCTATTGATACATAGTTTGTATAAACTGGATCCAACACTAAAAGAGGTTTTTCTCCACTTAAAGATTTACCACAAGCGCCAAGCATTACAAGTTTCATTATGTGAGAGCCACCAGTATCGACTAAACTATAAAGGTTAGGTTTGCATTCTGGTTTTAAAAAAGATTTTATGATATTTTTAAATGCGTCATTTATTTCATCAATACCTTCTGTTTGTGTATAACGCCAGATACCTTTAATTAAATTTTCGTCTTTTGGGTTTAAAAACCTCTCAAGCATAGCCGGGTGCGTTGGTAAAGACACGTTACCTATTGCTACATTTATTGCTTTTATATTTTCGGTTGGATTTTGAGATTGTCTTTGGTTAAAGAAAATACCTGCTTTCCTAATACACGACGGCTCAATATGTTCAAAAAACTCTGATATTTTTGTACCCATACATCCCCCTTTTTTTTAAAGTTTATTAGGCCAATCTATACCACCTTTTATTATATTTTGTCAAGTATAAAATTAATTGTCATTTAATGGCAAAAAGTCATTGTTTGGCGTTTGGACATCCTTTAGGGCAAGCTGTATTTTTCTGGTCCTAACACCGACTAAGTCATCTAATTCTTTATCTGCATCTCTTATTTTGCTTTGGGCTTTTTCTAAAACACCACCAAACTTTTCAAATTCTTTTTTAACCTGCATGAGCGTTTCCATTATTTTATGGGCATTTTTTTCAATTGTTAGGGTCCTAAAACCCATTTGCAAACTATTTAAAAATGCGGCCAAAGTAGTGGGGCCTGTTATTACTACCTTGTAATCCCTCATTATGGATTCAAATAAACCATCAATGCGCAAAACTTCAGAATACAGACCTTCGTAAGGCAAAAACATTATGCCAAAATCTGTAGTGTATGGAGCTTCAATATATTTGGTCTTTATGTCTTTTGCAAATTGCTTAATATTTTGCTCAAGGGATTTTTGCGTGCTAGCAATCTCATTAAGCTGCCCTGTTTCGTAATATTCAAGTAAACGCTGATAATTTTCAATAGGGAATTTTGAATCGACAGGTAACCATACAGTTTCATTGTCACCATTTCCAGGTAATTTAATGGCAAACTCAACCACCTCAGTGCTATTGGGTTTTGTTCTAACATTTTTTTCATAAAAAGTTGTGCTCAGTATATCATCAAGTATTTTCTCAAGTTGCAATTCTCCCAGTATGCCCCTATTTTTTACATTTGTTAAAACTTTTTTAAGATCACCAACACCGTTTGCCAATGCCTGCATCTCGCCAAGACCCTTGTGCACCATCTCAAGCCTTTCACTAACCTGTTTAAAAGATTCGCCTAACTTTTTCTCAAGCGATTCATGAAGTTTTTCGTCGACGGTTTGACGCATCTGCTCTAACTTACTTTCATTATCAATCCTAATTTTTTCTAATTTTTCTTCAACCATATGTCGTATATTATCCAAATTTTTATCTATAGTTTGGCTTTGTAGCTTTAACTCTTGCGTAAACTTTTCAAGCTTGTCTTCGTTTGATGTAATAAGTTTTTCATGCTTTAAAGAAATATCTACAAGTGATTTAGAAACTATCGATTCGATACTTTCCATCTTCTCTTTTATTTCTCTACTTAACGCACCAAGCAATTTGTCGTTATTGTTAAGCATCATGCTAAAATTTGAATTTATGTCGCTTTTAGTTCTAGATAATTCGTCTTTTAAGCTTGCTTCAATTTGATTTAGTACGTTGTTTAATTGATCTAACTTTAAAAAAAGGGAATCCAATTTTGAAAGCTTAAATAACACATAAAACGCCACAAAAGTTGCTATAACCGATACAGTCAATATAACAAAATCAATCATACCTTTGATTAAATGGTGCGAGCGGGGAGACTCGAACTCCCACACCTTGCGGCACTAGATCCTAAGTCTAGCGCGTCTACCAGTTCCGCCACGCTCGCAAAAAAATCTATGTTAATATAACAAAGCACGCCAATTTTGTCAATTAGATACTCACAATTAACAAAAAAACTATTTGTCTTCACAATTACAATCTTGTGGTCTTTGGCCTGTATCGGCAAAATAATAAAAATTATTAAGCCACCTTGGAAAACCATCTTTACATTTAATAAATTTCATAAATGCTAAGATATGCTCAATTGTTTCTTTACTCAGATAATGCTCAATTTTACAGGCATCATCTTCTGCAATTTCCTCATTTAAATACAGCACTTTATGCAAAAAATCTTTTAAAAGAAGGTGCTTTTTGTAAACTTCTTTAGCAAATTCCATACCTTTTGGTGTAAGCGTAATAAACCCGTATGATTCTTGTTCAACAAGCTCATCTTTTTTTAATTTTGAGACCGCATCAACAACAGATGGAGCTTTTACCTTAAAGTAATTTGCCAGATCTTTTACCCTTGCCACTGTATTTTCTTCTTGCATGATGAGTATTCTTTCTAAGTAATCTTCCAAAACAGGCGTAATATTCATTTTACATCCACAAATTTAATTTTGATTAAATATATTAGATTTGTTTAAAAAAGTCAATACAAGAATTTACAAAATCAGCGTCACACACTTTCTTTGTAGATTTTAAGTTTATTTTTACTCCAAAAAAATATATGGTGTGAAAATTTAGTAAGTAAAATAACAACAGGTTATAAAATATATCAAAAGATAAAAAATATTTGAAAATTTTATTAAATTTTTGTACATTCTAATTTAAATTAACTCATGGAGGTTATATGGAGTTTGTCAGTGCGGTTAACTGCATGGATGGAAGAGTCCAAGAGCCAGTCATAAACTGGATGAAACAACACTATAGAGCAAAATTTGTCGATATGGTTACAGAGCCAGGCCCAATAAAAATACTCGCAGATAACAAAAATGATTGTTTGGTAAAATCTATTAAGGCAAGACTTGCTATTTCAGTTGAAAAACACGGATCAAGTGTGATAGTAGTAGTTGGTCATGATGATTGCGCGGGCAACCCATCTAGTAAAGAAACCCAAATTAGTCAGATAAGAGACAGCATAAAGTTAATTTCGAGTTGGTTTAATAATGTAACAATTATTGGTCTTTGGGTAAATCAAGATTGGCAAGTTGAACCTTTAAATTTTCAGTAATTGCAAATGAAATGTAATTTAAAAATGTGAAATTTTGATATATTAGGTATTTTTAAACATAAACATACCGAACAAATTTCTTGACAATATGCTGCAAATTAAATAAAACAATACTATGAAAAAATTAATTGTTGGACTGATATTATTGAGTCTGGTGCTTGGAAGTTGCGGAAGAAAAACAGATATAGTGCCTCCTAACTCTAATACAAAAATAGGGGTAATTAAGTGAGAGATTGTATCGTTATAGGCAGTGGGGTTGCTGGCCTTAGGGCTGCTATCAAACTTAACACTCTTGGTCTTGATATAGCTATATATACAAAAGACAGCGCAAAAGAGTCAAATACAAACTACGCTCAAGGCGGTATAGCAGTTTGCTTATCAAAAGATGATAATTTTGATTTACATATAAAAGACACTCTTATTGCTGGCGCTGGACTTTGCAATAAAAAAAGTGTTGAAATTTTAGTGAAAGAAGGTCCAGATAGAGTCAAAGAGTTAATCAATTGGGGTTGTAAGTTTGATAAAAACGAAAATGGAGAGTTAAATTTTACAAGAGAGGCTGCACATAGTGTAAACAGAATACTGCACGCACATGGCGATGCAACAGGCGCCGAAATTGAGCGGGCTTTATTGAGTAAAGCATACACAGAAAATATAGAAATTAATGAACATTATCGTTTATTAGATTTGATTGTAGAAAATAAAAAGATTGTGGGTGCAAAATTCCATAATTTACAAAATAACACGCTTGAGTATATTTACGCAAAATCTGTCATTTTAGCAACGGGTGGCTATGCAGCCATATACAACCACACTACAAACCCTTTAATTGCCACAGGCGATGGCATAGCAAGTGCATTTTTGGTTGGTTGCACAGTTGAAGATATGGAATTTGTCCAATTTCACCCAACAGCCCTAAACTACAAAAAAGCTCCTTCTTTTTTGCTATCTGAATCCATGCGCGGTGAAGGAGCAATACTAATTAACGATAAAGGTGAGCGTTTTATGGAAAAATATAGCAAACATCTCGAGCTTGCACCAAGAGACATTGTAGCAAGGAGTATTTTTTCAGAAATGCAAAATAATTTAAAAGACCATGTGTACTTAGATATTTCTCACCTTGATAGCGATTTTGTTAGAAAGAGGTTTCCAACTATTTACAACGAATGTCTAAAGTATGGCTTGGATATTACAAAAGAGCCCATACCGGTATCGCCTGCTGCACATTATACAATGGGCGGTATAAAAACTGATGTTAATTGCAAAACCAATATCAATGGACTTTTTGCATGTGGCGAGTGTGCGTGTAACGGAGTGCACGGGGCTAATCGGCTAGCAAGCAACTCTATGCTAGAGGGTCTTGTATTTGGCACAAGAGCTGCTCAATCTGCTTTTGATTATGCACAAGATAAAAATTTCACACACAAAGCCAACGAAACATTTAAGTTAGAAGAAACAGCTAAAAATTATCGAATTAAAATAAAAAACCTTAAAGACAGGATTTTTAAAGATCTTGGAATTGTAAGAAAATTATCATTAATGGAAGATTTGCTTGAGTGCGATCTTTCTAGCTTTCAGGTAATTAAAAATAATAATAGCACAGATGTTGATTACAGAAACTTGCTAATTATATCTATATTAGTATCACACTCTGCCTTAGAGCGAAAAAACTCTGTGGGAGCGCACTACTGCATTGACACACCCTGGCCTCCAACAGACAAATCTCACATTAGTCTTAACATTAAAGACTTAGAAAAATGGGCCTAGAAGATATTATTGGTTACAAATTTAAAAATAAAGCCTTACTTGATAAAGCGCTAACCCACAGGTCTTATACAAAAAATCCTTTTTATTCAAATGAATTGTTGGAGTTTTTAGGCGATGCAGTGTTAGAATTAATCATTAGTGAATATTTAGTTACCAATTATCAAAACTTAAGAGAAGGAGAATTATCAAAAATTAGAGCATCTACAGTAAACTCAGATGTTCTCTCTGATATTGGAAAAAGTCTAAAGCTTTATGATTATTGCAAATTAGGTAAAAGTGAAAGGCAAAAACAAATAGCGCAAAACAAAAAAATACTGGAAGACTCGTTAGAGGCGCTTATTGGCGCTATCTATTTAGATTCTGGTTTACAAAGTGCCAAAAATTTTATCCTGCCTCTATTAGAGGCAAAAATTGAAAAGTTTAGTGAGTATAAGCTATTTGACCCAAAGACAGTTTTACAAGAATTAACACAAAAAAAATTCACTATGCTTCCCGAGTATGTTTTAATAAAAGAAGAAGGTGAACAACACAACAAAACTTTTTACAGTAAAGTAATCATTGGTAATAAAAGCTACGGCATAGGTATAGGTAAGAGTAAAAAAGAAGCGGAAAAAAATGCCGCACTAGAAACGATGGAGATTTTAGAAAATGTTTAAATCAGGATATGTTGCATTAATAGGAAAGCCCAATGTAGGCAAATCAACATTTTTAAATTTAATGCTCGGTGAAAAATTATCAATCGTCACAAGTAAACCACAAACCACGCGAACACCAATTAAAGGTATCTTAACAGGTGATAACTATCAAATAATATTTATTGATACGCCAGGCATACACGAAAGTCTAAAAAAACTCAATCAAATAATGCTGTCAAGTATAAAATCCACGATAGAAGACGCTGATGTATGCCTTATTATAGCAGACAGCCCAAATAATAACTATATAAAAAACTATGAAGATTCGCTTTTGAAAAAAAATACTATACTGCTGATCAATACAGCTGACAAACTAACCAAAGAGCAAATAGATGCAATAAAAGCTGAATTTTTAATTATTGATCCAAAAAAAACAATCGTTACAAGCCTAACAATAGATAACCCAAAAGAAGAGACCTTGAATGCCATTTTGGACGAATTAAAAGAAGGTCCTAAATATTACGTCGAAGATGAAATTTCTACACATAGCGTTAGATTCATCGCTTCGGAGCTAATCAGGGAAACATTGATAGAAAACTTAGCAGAAGAGTTACCCTACTATGTGGCAGTAGTAATTGATGAATTTAAGGAACGCAGCGAAAATCTTACATACATTAAAGCAATCATATACACAGAAAAAGATTCTCAAAAAGCTATAGTTATTGGCCAAAATGGCGCAATGCTTAAAAAAATTGGCTCAATTGCTAGAAAAAAAATAGAAGATCTGCTTGGCACAAAAGTTTATTTAGAGTTATGGGTAAAAGTCAAAAAAGGCTGGACCAAAAATGAGAAGCTTATAAAAGAACTTCTAAATAGTTAAGGAGCATTTATGAAAATTTTTGGCACAGATGGTATAAGAGGTAAAGCGAATGTCTTTCCACTTGTTGGCGATTTAGCTTATAAACTTGGCAGAGCATTGGTTTATGCCCTAGATTCGCAAAAAAACAAAAAAAAGAAAATTATTATTGGCAAAGACACAAGAATTTCTGGATATATGCTGGAGTCTGCTATAACATCTGGGATTGTTTCAATGGGGGCTGATGCGTACTTAGTGGGTCCAATGCCAACGCCAGCTATCGCATTTTTAGTCAAAAGCATGAGAGCCGATGCTGGCGTTGTGATATCCGCATCTCATAACCCATTTGACGATAATGGCATAAAGATTTTTTCGCATGAAGGTATAAAGATTCCTGTTGAGCTAGAAGATTTAATTGAATCATACACGCTATCTGATACATTAGACAATATTAAATTTTTAGGCGCAAATATCGGCAAAGTATACAGGATAAGAGATACGCTTGGCAGATACATAGTTTTTGCAAAAAATGTATTTCCATACAACTTAGAGCTTGATGGTATAAGAATTGTAATTGATTGTGCAAATGGTGCAACATACAAAGTAGCGCCTATGGTTTTTGAAGAACTAGGCGCTGAAGTCATTGTTATAAACAACGAACCAAATGGCATAAATATAAATGAAAAATGTGGCTCCACCTACCCTAACAACATAATAGAAAAAACCACGCTCTTTAGAGCTGATGTTGGTATTGCTTTTGATGGTGATGGCGATAGAGTAATAATGGTTGACGAAAATGGCAAATTAATTGACGGTGACGCAATCTTATCAATCCTGGCCATTGGCTTAAAAAATAAAGGGAAATTAAAAAACAATACCGTCGTTGGTACAATTATGAGCAATTTTGGTCTCGAACACATACTAAAACAAAATGGCATATTACTTGAAAGGGTGGATGTTGGAGATAAATATATTATTCAGAAAATGATTGAAAAAGGCTACAATTTAGGTGGTGAACCATCTGGCCATGTAGTGCTGTCTGATTTTAACACAACAGGAGATGGCATCATTACGGCTTTGGCTGTTTTATCGATTATGGTTGAGAAAAGTGTAAAGCTTTCATCTTTGTTTCAGAGTTTCATAAAAGTGCCAGAAAAGACCAAAAATGTGCATGTTAGTAAAAAAATTAATCTGGATGAGATTGACGAAATTCAACAAGCTATAGAGCATGTTAAAGATAAACTAAATGGCCAAGGAAGGCTGGTCGTGCGTTATTCTGGCACAGAACCAGTTGTAAGAATTACAATTGAATCTAAAGATATAAATATAATAAACGATGGCATAGGTTTGATCTCAAAAACTATTGAGAAACATTTATCATGAAAACGATTATACTGCACGATTTTGAGCAAGAAGAGCTAATTAAGTTTGTAAGACTATACAAACAACTAGAAAAAGACTCACTGTTGCCTCAAGCCATAATTGCTGCCACAACAAGTAATTCTCTAAACCAAATATTAAAAGATTTATTAAACGAACTTGAAAAGGAGCACATAGAGTTTGCTTAAATGAACATATTAGGGTCTTACATAAGTGGATTTTTATTGGGTTTTGGTGCAAGCGTGCCCATTGGGCCCATCAATATATTGATAATCAACGAAGCGCTTGAATCTTATAAAAACGCATTCTTAATAGGGCTTGGCGCAATGTGTGCAGATATTACATACTTGACGCTTATTTTTTTTGGTATATTTACGCATATAAACGAACATTCTTTTATTTTTCATGCCATAAGTTTTTTTGGCAGTGTTTTTTTGATGTATTTAGCCTTCAAAATTTTTAAATCGCGTGCGATTGATAACTCAAAACTAAAGACAAAAAAATATTTCAAAAGCTCAATAAAATCTTACTCAAAAGGCTATGTACTTACAATTTTAAACCCATACACAATTTTTTTCTGGGCCAGCATGCTTGCCTATGTTAACCAGAATAATTTGCACTTTGGTTTTACAGTCATTGGGCTTGTTTGTGCAATTATGTTGTGGATTACCATTATGCCTTTTTTTGTTCATAAAACCAAATCTTTCTTTAATCAAAAAATTAGCGCTTATATAAATGTACTATCAGCATTAATCATATTTGGTTTTGGCATTTCGATATTTATAAAACTAATAATTACATTACTAATTTGAATAATTGAAGTGAGCGGATCAAAAAATATACGGAAAAACCAGCCAGTATAAAAGATAGTAGTATGTTAATTTTCTTTATGAGATCTTTATTAAAGGATTTTCTTGCATGGTTTAAAACTTTTGCTAAAAGCAAAAGATAGGCCGACAAACCTAAACCGCTAAATAAAACAAAGACTAGCAAAAAGATTGGATTATAGTAAGGTATTACACCAATATCATAAGAAAACTGAACATAAACTATCCAGAAAACTACCATTAATGGATTTGTAAATGACATAGTAAATCCCGTTATAATAGACATATGATGTGTTTTGAATTTAATTTGAGACAGTGATACATTTTTTTTAATTACATCTTTAAAAGTTAAAATTGATAAAATAGCAAGCAAAATACCACTTCCAAACAAAAGAGTTGCTTTTACCTTTTCATCATTTAAAAAGCTTGTTATACTAAAGCTTGCGATAAAGCCATATATTACATCAGAGCAAACCGAGCCCAAAGCTACCATGTATGCAGATTTTAAATTATCATTAATAGCCCTTTTAGCTACTTCAATTTGAACGGCCCCAATTGGTATAGCAATTAAAAAACCAACTAAAAAGGCAAAAACTACTATAATTATTAAATGCTCATAAAACAATATCATTTAATATACAACTTGCCAATTTTAAATCTTCTTTTGTAGTTATTTTTATATTATATCTATAGCCTTCTACAACCGCTACGCTTGATATGTAATGCTCCCACAAACTTGCTTCATCTGTAAAAATTAAATTATCATTTAAAGCTTTCTTGTAAGCTATTTTAAGTAATCTTGCATTAAAACCTTGAGGTGTTTGAGCACAAAAAATATTATCGCGCTTGATTGTAAATTTTATATGGCCACCTTGAGCAAACTTTAATGTATCCGTGCATTTGATTGCCAAAATAGCACTTTTTTTTTCATACACTTTATCTAACAACTCAAGAATTTTTTCTTTGTCAAGTATTGGCCTTGCTGCATCATGAATAAGCACTATACCACCGCTAATTAATTTTAGACCATTATAGACGGAAAAAAAACGCTCAATCGAGCCTTCAACAACTTTAGCAAAGCTAAAACGCTCTTGCACAAAATCTACATCCTCTTTTGGAACCGTGATAATAATATCAAATCCTAAATCTTTGAAAAACTCAACACTGTAATCTATAACTAGCTTTTTATTGAGTTTTTCAAACTGTTTTTTTGATCCAAAACGGCTACCGCTACCAGCCGCTGTTATTATTACAGTTTTCATAAAAATAGTTGTTTAAAATTTTAATTCCTTTAATTATATCTAAGCTGGGTCTTTCAATTAAAGTATTGTCTATAAACAGCACTTTATGTTTCTTGTAAAAGTAACCCAAAAGTTTGTTTTGCTTAAAAAAGTCATTTTTAAGACGTGAGTTTACAATTAAGAACATTGGATTCTTTTTTATTAAATACTCGCTTGTAACTTCTGGCCAGCCATTTTTTTTAATTATATTTTGACCGCCTGCTACACTTATAGCATTTGAAATAAACGTGTCATTGCCAGCAACAATTATAGGCGAAAGCCACACTAAAAATACAACAGATGGTTTTTGTTTGATATGATGCAATTCGCTTAATTCGGCATTAAAATTGCGTATTTTGTTTTTTGCTTGACCAATTTTGCCTGTAATTAATCCAATTTTCTCAACATCTTTAACGATACCTTCTATGTTTTTTGGCTCAAAAACAAATACCTTAATACCAAGTGCACTTAGAGAGCTTATTCCGTAGCGTTCATATATAAATTTTGGCATAATAACAAGCTCTGGTTTAAGTGCTATAATTTGCTCTATATTGAATGTGCCAAACGCTCCTACATTTACAGCCTTTGGGTTTGGCTTTTTTGCATAATCTGTATAGCCTACAATGAAGGATGAAGCACCAATTTCTTCCAATATATCGCATGCAGCAGGACTTAAGACTACAATGGAGCTTACTTTAGAAATATTCACTATTCTGTTTGCATCGTCTTTTATAGTCAGGGCAAAAGCATTAGAAACAAAAGTAAATAAAAACACAACTGCAATTATTGACCTTTTCATAATTTTATTATAATCTTTAACATTAAAACGCGCAAGGAGGTTTTTTCATGTTGGATGAACTTATAAAAAAAAATAGAAGCTACAGAAGGTTTACTCAAGTAAAAATTGATTGCTATACTATAAATAAAATATTGGAAGTATTGCGTTTTATACCTTCTGCTAGAAACGCTCAACCTTTAAAATACATTGCCTCTTGCAATGCTCAAAAAAATGAGCAAATTTTTAACACGCTCAAATGGGCAGGCTATTTAACAGATTGGGATGGCCCAAAAGAAGGCGAAAGACCCAGCGCTTATATAATCATTTTGCAAGACAAAAACATATCTAGAGACAATTATGTTTTAACTGATGCAGGCATAGCACTTCAAACGATACTATTAAAAAGCGTTGAGATGGGCCTTGGGGGATGCACAATCGCTGCCATAGACAAACCTAAACTTGCTTCAATATTAAACATTGGCGAAAATTTAGGCATACTGTATGTGGTGGCAATTGGCAAGCCAGCAGAAACTATAGAAATTATTGATGCCACAGATGATATTAAGTACTATAGAAAAAATGACATACATTATGTGCCAAAAAGAAGCCTCTCTGAGTTAATTTATTCTGTTATAGAATAGTTTTTGCTGTATATTTATGAAGGGGTAAATAATGTATGCTAAACGATAAAACAATTTTAATTACAGGCGGCACAGGATCTTTTGGTAAAGCCTTTACAAAAGCAATTTTAAAATCCTATAAACCAAAAAAACTAATTATTTACTCACGGGATGAGTATAAACAGTTTGTAATGCAAAAAGAGTTTTCTCGGTTCGAGTCTACTTTGCGATTTTTTATTGGCGATGTGAGGGATAAAGATAGACTTTATAGAGCATTAGATAGCGTTGATATTGTAATACATGCGGCCGCCTTAAAACAAGTACCGATAGCAGAGTACAACCCACTAGAAGCTATAAAAACAAATGTATATGGTGCAGAAAATGTAATTGATGCTAGTATTGATTGCAGTGTTGAAAAAGTTGTGGCACTTTCTTCTGATAAAGCCGTTAACCCCGTAAACTTATACGGTGCAACAAAATTGGTTTCTGATAAACTATTTATTGCAGGTAATTCCTATGTTGGCAAAAGGAAAACCAAGTTTTGCGTAGTAAGATACGGTAATGTTGCAGCAAGCAGAGGTAGTGTAATACCGTTTTTTAAAAACCTCGTAGATTCAGGAAAAAAAGAGCTTCCAATAACAGATTTTGAGATGACAAGATTCTGGATTAGTTTAGAAGAAGGTGTTGAACTTGTATTTAGCGCAATTAGAGAGGCCACCGGTGGTGAAATTTATGTTTCAAAGATACCTTCTTTTAAAATTGTAGATTTAGCAAAAGCCATGTGCGAAGATTGTACACTAAAAGAAATAGGCATAAGAGAAGGAGAAAAATTGCATGAAGTAATGATAACGCCAGAAGATGCAAGAAATACCTATGAGTATGATGATCATTTTATCATCTACCCGCAATTTAAATGGTGGGGGAATAGTAATATTAAAAGCGGTGGTAAATTGGTAAAAAAAGGTTTTCGTTATTCTTCTGATACAAACGATAAATGGCTTAGTATAGAAAATATTAAAAACAAGCTAAAGTCACTTAACATTGAATATTAGGCAAGAGGTACTTTATGTTATTGTTTATTATCCTTATCATAGCAATTTTGCTAATATCTGTGGTGGTCATTTTAATAAATAAAAAAAATGCAAAAAAAACCATTAAACCAGACATTGATGCCTATGGAGCAAGTTTTGGAGATTGTAGTTTAGATTTAGAAGAAATGCGCAAAAAAGCTCAAGAAAAAAAAGATAAACCTCAACAGTAACCTTTTATTTGACATTTAGGCAAAACTTTGTATAAATAAAGTCGGCAATGGAGAGGTGTCCGAGCGGCCGAAGGAGCACGATTGGAAATCGTGTGTAGGGCAACCTACCGCGGGTTCGAATCCCGCCCTCTCCGCCAAGTTTTACATTCAGCAAAATTGAAAGGTGTTGTTTCAGCGTTTCGCTTGATGATTTAGTGAAATAAAATTATGAAAGGAATTATTTACATAATGACAACAGCCGTTTCTGGTTTGATAAAAATAGGTCAGACTGGCACCGCTAGTTTTCAAGAACGAATGCGCTTTCTTGAGGCAAATGGCTACTATAATGTTTCCGGTCTTAAAAGATTTTTTGCGATTGAACTTGAAGATTACAACGAGAAAGAAAATCTTTTAAAAGAAATTTTTAATAAGCATCGTGTTGGTGATAGTGAACTATTTGCTCTTGATTATGATTTAGTGCGACAACTTTTGTTATCATTTGATGGCAAAGTGATTTATCCCAAAGATGTAAACAAAGAAAAGGAATTTGACGAAGTTTCAAAAGCTAGAGAACAAGGAGCAAGGTTTAGTTTTTATAAAAAAGGGATTAAGAACGGAGAAGAAATTGTTTTTATAGCTGACAAAGAAATCACCGCGAAAGTGGTTGGCGAGCATGAAGTGGAATATGGCGAACAAATTTGGAAACTTGCACCGCTGACCTACAAAATATATGAGCAAAAAGGAGAATTAAACAAAAGTGGCGCATACCAAGGGGCGGCTTATTGGCAATATAAAGGCAAAAGATTAAGAGACTTACCTGATATTAACTAAATAAAATTATGCAAAAAGAAGGAGGAAAAAGGGGACAGGCTACTTTTATAGCAGAAAAGCACAAGCCGAACAAATCACAACTGCCCTCATCTATAAATTTATGGACGATATAAAAAAAATAATTCACGGCTACGCTACAAGCGATCAAATCGAAGCAATTGACCACATTGGCAGTCATGCAAGATTACTTGCTGGACCAGGAACAGGGAAAACAAAAACGCTTACTCTGCGTGTACTTTCTTTAATTCTCCAACATAATGTTGACCCCGAATCAATTCTTTTGCTTACATTTACCCGTTTAGCCGCCACTCAACTAAAAGATGAAATCAAAAAAGCTCTAGAATCTTCAAAAAAAACAATTCCTCAAGTATCAACGCTTCACTCCTTTGCGTTGAGACAAATTCTCCATAATTCAAGTAGAATTAACACATTGCCAAGTCCAATCAGAATAGCAGATAAGTGGGAAGAAAGATATATTATCCAAAAAGATTTAAAAAAAGTATTAAGCCTCAAAAAAATTGGCGATGTTCAAAACTTGATCAATCAGCTTTCAACTGACTGGGAAACTTTAAGAATTGATGAAATTGGCTGGGAGAAACAATTTCCAAACCCCGCTTTTCTTGGTGCGTGGCAAAGCCACAAAGAGCAGTATGGCGAAACCTTGAGAGCAGAACTTGTTTATCAACTGAAAAAGCAATTAAACCAAAGCAGGGATTTCCAATTGGACAAAGAGTATAAACATATTTTGATTGATGAATATCAAGATCTGAACGCATGCGACCTTGCAATAGTCAACGAGTTGGCAAAACGAGGTGCGGAATTATTTGTTGCGGGAGATGATGACCAAAGTATTTACGGCTTCCGTTTCGCAACCCCTGAAGGTATAAGAAATTTTGGACAGATATATCAAGATTCCAAAAAATTGGCGTTAGAAATATGTTTTCGTTGTGATAAACTCATTTTACGTTCAGCTGAATTTGTTGCCAGTCTTGATCCTAAACGATTACCGAAACCAACACGCCCGAAAGACCAAGCGGAAGACGGTGAGGTTTTGATATTTGGCTTTAAAGATCAAAACCATGAAGCCGAAATCATAGCTAAGAAAATAAAAAGCTTGATTGCCAAAGATATTAAGCCAGATCAAATCACAATTTTGCTAAGGAGCGACCGCAATGCCTCGTTATCTAAACCAATTATTGAAGCCCTGAAAAAGCAAAGCGTTGATGTATCTTTGACGACTGATTCTGAGTTAGAGAACAACAATGAGTATAGAATTGTTTTATCAGTAATTCGTTTGCTAGTTGATCAAAACGATTGTTTGGCTTGGCGAACATTATTACAAGTTGATAAAACAAACGGTTTAGGTGATAAGTGCATAAAAAATATATGGAATTATGCTCAAAGTAAGGGAATACGATTTAGTGTGGCTCTACAAAAAATAGCTGAATTTCCAAACGAATTACAAAAATTTAGACAAAAAATAGCAAAATTTGTTTCCGAAAAAAACACGGCAATAGTTGGACTCAAAGCAATTCAAAATCCTATTGAAGCGATTACTGCGATAGTTGATAAATTTATGAGCGAAGGGGAGATTAAGGAACAAGTAAAAAAATATTTTATTGGAATTTTGGAGAGTCAAGAAAAAGCTGATCTCGAAAGTTTAATTAAAATAGTAAGTACTTCGTCAGGATATATTGAACAAGAAACAAAAGAAAATGCTGTTAATATACTCACTATGCACCAAGCGAAAGGTTTGTCTTTTGATGTGTGCTTCATAGTTGGTGCAGAAGACGAGTATATTCCTGGGCGAAATACTGGAGATAAGGAGGGCGATGAAAGACGGTTGTTGTATGTTTCTATGACAAGAGCAAGACATAAATTATTTATCAGTTATTGCAATAAACGAATTGGACTGCAAAGACATTCGGGAAGTAATAGCGGAACAGAAAAGAGAACATTGACCAGATTTCTTCGAGATTCCAAAATTCCGATAGAACAGGTAGAATAAGGATAGAAATTTTAATTAGTCCCGCCGAAAAGTTTTGGGGGCGAAGCCCAAAGCAGACAGGCAAAAAGAAAGCGGGGCCTTGTGGGGGAAATGCCGCCCGCCCCGCGGAAGGCAATCTTTTCTGATTGAAAAACTGCCAAAGAACCTGAAAAAATATCGGCTCAGACTTCATTTGGGCAAAAAGCGGGCTTTTTATCATCTTTCCCTTGTAAAAATTTGCTTGCTTTCATTATATTTGTTTAGTATAATAATGAAAGAAGGAAATATTAACAATTTTATGGTATCAAAATATGGAAAATAAGCAAGGTAATAAATTAAGAAAGAAAATCAAAAAGTTGAGAATTGATCTTGGTTTATCTCAAGACAAACTTGCCCATAAAGCCGGTATACCTTATACGACTTTGACCAAGGTTGAGAGAGGCGTTATTAAAAAGCCTTTGGTATATGTAGTAGCGAAGATTGCAAAAACATTAAATATTTCAATAGAGAAATTAATATAAATTATGCAAAAACCATACTACAAAAAACCAAGATTTGAATTATATCAAGCTGATTCTTTGGAATTCTTAAAAGAATTTTCGGAGAATTCAGTTAATATGGTTTTTGCTGATCCTCCGTACTTTCTTTCAAGCGGTACATTTACTTGTCAAAACGGAAAAATGGTTAACGTCAAAAAGGGTGATTGGGATTTAAGCAATGGAACAAAAAAGAATTTTGAATTTCATCTTGAATGGATAAAAGCAGCTAGGCGAATTTTGAAGCCTAACGGAACAATTTGGCTTAGCGGTACCTATCATTCTATTTATCAATGTGGTTTTGCTTTGCAACTTGCCGGATATCACATCTTAAATGATATTGCTTGGTTTAAACCAAACGCTTCTCCAAATTTGAGTTGCCGTTTCTTTACTGCTAGTCATGAAACCTTAATATGGGCAAGAAAAGAAAAAAAGGCGAAACACACTTTTAATTACAAAACAATGGTGGACTGGGAAAATAATTATACAAAAGAGATAAAATGCAGATACTGCGACAAGAAAGATAGATATGAAGTATTACACGAAAAAGGAAAACAGATGAGAAGTGTTTGGGCGATAAATACACCACAAAAAATTGAAAAGAAATTCGGCAAGCATCCAACGCAGAAACCAGAAGAACTTTTAAGGAGAATTGTACTATCGAGCACAAACAAGGATGATTTAGTTTTCGATCCATTTACTGGAAGCTCAACAACAGGGCTTATTGCTTATTTATATGGTAGAAAATTTATTGGTGTAGATACAGAAAAGAAATACCTTGATTTATCAATTAAAAGATTTGAGGACTTAGAGAAAAATTTAGAAAATAAATTTTCTAGAAAATAACCATGAAGTTTTTATCTTTCTACAAAGACATTTTGAAATGCAAAAGTGATGACCAAGTTTTTTATTACCTTATTTCCACTTTAAAACCAAGCAACACTCTTTGGTCTTATTTTGTTAATTGGGAGAAGGTTTTAAAAAACACCAAAGAAATTGAACTCGCCCTTAATACTTTTAACTACTTAATAGGAAAAGATAATTTCGACGAAGAATTTAAATTTTTGCTGAAGGAAAATCCTAATATTATTAAAGTCATTCCTGCTTTAGTGGTAAGAGACGGATCTAACAAAAAGAAATTTAAAATTCTAGTGGATTACAAAAATAAGAAATTAGTTTATGAAGATTACGATTTTACAAAGAAAGATATCGCCGATGAAGATATAGAGAAATATTTAACTTTTGTAAAAGAAACCCGGATTAAAGATTTAATTGTAAGTAAGAAGATAAAAAACCTTGTTGATTATATGATTGGTGTTGAAGCAGGGCTTGATAGCAACGGGCGTAAAAATCGTGGCGGACATGCAATGGAAAATATAGTGGAAGTATTTATCAAAGATGTCTGCAAGAATAATAATTTTAGATATTTGAAAGAAGCAAATGCTGAAAAAATAAAAAACGAATTTGGTTATGATGTACCAGTTGACAAATCATCTCGTCGTTATGATTTTGTAATAGATAATGGAGAGAAATTATTTATTATTGAGACAAATTTTTATGGTGGCGGTGGTTCGAAATTAAAATCCACTGCCGGCGAATATAGAAATTTATTCGATGTTTTAAAGGGGGATTACAATTTTTTTTGGATCACCGATGGTATGGGTTGGAAGATAACGGCAAAGCCATTACGAGAAACTTTTGATCATAATGATTATCTCTTTAATTTAGCAATGTTAGAAAAAGGTATTTTGGAATTTATATTAAAGCAGATTAAATAATAAAAAGAATTTGCCGTCAAGATCGGCAAAGCCGAGCAATCCGCCCTTGGCGGATTAGAAAAACTTGAAATCCCAATCCGAAAAAGTCGCCTTCCGTGGGGCTGGGCGGCACCCCCACCCCCACTTCCGCTCGCCCACACGAGTTTTATCGGTTTTGGGCGAAATCGGTTCGATTTTTTTCGAACAGGCACCGCCAAATTTGTTTCTTATTTAATTTGATTTTTTCGTATATTGTGTTATCTTTACAAGGAGGAAGTGCTCAATGTTTAATGCTAATATAAACGCAATCCAAAACACTTTGTTAAAACAAACAATTGTAACCCAAAATGTAGCTAATCTAAACACAAAAGGATATCAAGAAATAGATTTAAATAATAAGAATACTGCTTACGCACAAACTTCAAAAAGCACTCCAAACAATGTAAATTTAGCAAGTCAACTAGTGTATTCTAATCTTAATGCAATTGGTTTAAAAGCAAATGTTGATGTTTTAAAATCACAAAACAAAATGCTTGGATATCTTTTAGATATGAATATTTAAACTGATGGTATACATATACTTTGCATTATTGGTAGTTATCTGGTCTTATTCCTGGGTTGTAGCTAAGGTTGCTTTGGAATTTACTAGCCCTATCGCGTTTTCCCTCTTAAGAACAATTGTTGGCACATTGGCAATATTTTTATTCATTGTATCAATAAAAAAAATTCACAAACTAAAAGAACCCCTTCTTGTTGCACTGCTTGGTTTAACACAAACAACTGGTTTTTTTATTTTTGCTAATTTATCTTTGGTTTCAGGTGGTGCTGGAAAAGTTTCACTGCTTATCTATACAATGCCATTTTGGTCTATAATTTTTGCAAATATTATCTTAAAAGAAACAGTTAGTAGAGCTCAAAAAATTGCTATTGTTGGCTCTTTTTTGGGTCTTGTATTTATCGTGGAACCATGGAACCTGCAAAGTAATTTTCTGAGCGATTTTTTTGCACTATTAAGTGCCGTTTCTTGGGCAATTAGCATTACTATTGCAAAGATTATACTTAATAAACAAAAAATGAACGTGCTTAGTCTTAATTCTTACCAAATGCTTTTTGGTTTTATCGGCATTTTAATATGCTATATATTTATACCACAGCAAAAAGAAACTATCTTTTCTTCTTATCTAATATTTGCGGTTTTATATGCTGGTATCGTTGCTACAGCGCTGGGGTGGTTTTTGTGGTTATATGTATTAGAAAAAATGAAAGTAAATATTGCTAGTCTTAGTTCTCTTACCGTGCCTATTCTAACAATTTTGGAGTCATGGTTTCAGCTAGGCGAAAAACCTGATGTATTTGAAATTTGCGGTATAGTTTTGATTGCGCTGTCTTTGCTGCTAATTTATTTAGATGCTACGTTTAAAGTAAACAAAGTGGCTACTTAAAAAGCAGCCACTTTGCATTTTTAATGGGATGATTCTTCAGCTTCTACATCTTGAGCAAATTTTTTGTTTAGTATCCTATCACCAATTAAATAAAGCAGTCCTGCAACGCCAAGTGCGCTTATAAAAAGACTAATTTCTGATAAGGATGGCGTGTAGTTTACATAGAAAATTTTATCGTAATACACGCTATTTACTGGCACCAATTGGCCTGCGACAATTGTATTGTACCTTTCAAAAAATATACCAATTATAACCAGTATAGCAGCAATCAGTGCTCCAACATTTGATGGTTTTTTGATAAGCATAAAAAATGGCACAATTAACCCTAAAAGTATCTGGAAGAACCAGAAATTAAACGATAATTTACCCCATAATAAAGCCATAGCTGCGCCAGCTACTTCTGGTTGGTAAGCATAAAGGGCTGTTCCAAATCTCCAGCCGGTAAAAAACATCATTCCCAAAACAACAAAGAATAATGTTCTTCCCAATATATTTGATATACTAGATAACTTTTCTTGTAAAGCTGGCACCAACCTTTTTGTAAAGTAGCACAAAATAAGTCCAAAACCAGCACCTAAACCTAAAGCGGAAAGTATAAAAAAGATTGGAATATATGCACCAAACCAAAACGGCCTTGAAATATTTGCTGCAAAAACAAAACCCATATTGCTGTATGCGCTGATTCCTATTAAAAAGCTAATAATTGCAATTGGTAGCAACCATTTATGGTTTTTTGTAAAAATAAGGTAAATTTCAATGATGATTATAGGAAGTTCTAAAGCATAAAGCGTTGACATCCACCAAATAGCACTTTCTATATGAGGCGGAAAAAAGTTAATTACAAATCGCATAATCTGTAATTTAAAAGGCCCACCTAAATCCCAAAAGATTACATAAAATCCACCCAAGAGTGCTGTTAGAGCAAGTAAAATTAATTTTCGCTCCATTAATTGCACATGCTTTAAACCAAACAAATGACACATAATAACTAGCAAAGATAAACCTGTAGTAATACCAACCAAAAATGAATATCCAATAATTAACAAACCCCACGAGACATACCTTGTAACGCCATAACTAGACTCCTGACCGTAAAAAAATACATGCGCCATTCCATACAAACCTATAGCGGCCATTACAAAAAACAAAATAGTCCAGCTGTCCACTAAAGGCTTTCCTGCTACCTCTGAGCCACTCCTCATAAAACCTCCTTACACATGAAAAAACAAACACTTCTAACTTATTTTTAGACAATCTCAATTAATCTTTTCTAGCAACCTGTGCATATTTTAATATTTTATATTTTTTTGTCAATTAAATTTTGCCCTGTTTATTTTTTATAAACAAAGGTTTATTTTGTTAATGCGCCTGCTGCAGCCCCAAGACCAGCTCCTACTGCTGCCCCTACTGCAGCTCCTGCTGCTGGGCTTCCTGCTGTTAAACCGCCCACTACTGCACCGCCTACTGCACCAATGCCTGCACCGCTTAAAACTCGCTGCTGCGTAGGTGTCATAGTTGAGCAACTACTCAATGTTGCAATACAAAACACAACAGCTATACCTTTTATAACTGACTTTTTCAAGTTGATTGACAATACTTTAGACATATGCCCTCCTTTTTTTAAACAATCGTTCTTTATTTTATACTTTTACGATTTATTATCAAGTGTGTATTTTTTGTAACTATAAATCTTTGAAAGCCCTTTCTTTTTCAAGGTTCAACTCTCTTTCTTTTAAGGTTCGTCTTTTATCATAGAGTTTTTTGCCTTTTGCTAAAGCTAGCTCAACTTTAATAAGACCATTTTTCGTGTAAACTTTTGTGGGAATTAAAGTAAAACCCTTTTCTTTTGTTTTACCTACTAATTTAGCAATTTCTCTTTTGCGCAAAAGCAATTTTTTTGGTCTTAGAGGCGCATGGTTAAATTTTTCACTGGCAAATTTGTAAGGACTGATATGAAAATTATACAACCATACTTCACCATTTTCTATATCTGCATAAGAATCTCTTAGGTTGGCATTGCCCATTTTGATAGACTTTACTTCAGTACCTAAAAGTGCAATGCCTACTTCAAAAGTTTCTAAGATTTCATAATCATGACGCGCTTTTCTATTTAATATCTGGCTCATAGTATCTTTGGTGTTATAAAAATATAAAGTTCATTTTCTGGTTTTGTGATTTGCTGTGATTTAAACAACCACCCCAAAATGGGTATACTCTTTAAAAATGGTACACCATTCTCGCTTTTAGATGTAGCAGTCACGTATACACCACCTATTGCAATAGTCTGACCATTTTTTACAATGACCGTTGAAGTTACAGTATTTTTCATAATTATTATTTCGCCATTTGGAGCTGTTCCACCCTGAGAATCATCTTTAATATCAAGCTTCATAATGATATCACCGTTGTTTGTAATATGCGGTGTAACCTTTAGAGATAAAACTGCATCTTTAAAGCTTGTGCTTTGCGTACCTGTAGTTGTAATAGTGGTATATGGAATTTCTTGGCCACTTTCTACTGTAGCTTCCTGATTATCTAAAGTTATAATCTTTGGAGAGGATAAAGTTTTTGAGTAGCTGTTCATCTCAGCAAGTGATAGTTTCAAATCTAAATTATAATTTGCCATAACATTTCCAACCATTAAGGAGAAGTTCCCAGAAGGGTTTGCAGTAGGTGCAGGTGTATTAACAACATAATTGCTATTTGCAAATGCATTGTTAACAGAAAAACCACCTGTGTTAATACCCCCGCTTGATGCTGTACTTGGAGCATTAACAGACAATGGAAGTGTAGCACCACCTATTGCCATATAAGAATTTTGGCCAAAAGCTTTTTGAGCATAGTTTCCACCCCACTGAATGCCTAAGTCTCTCTCATACTTTTTGCTAACGATAACAATTTTTGCACTAATTTCTATCTCGCGTTTTTTCATATCGATAGCTTTTACTATGTTTTCAATTTTTTGAATGTTTTGTTTTGTATCATAGCATATGATTGAATTATTAACTTTATCTGCAACAACGAAACCAATGCTTTCTTTTTGCTTATTATATACCAACGAATCAATAATGTTTTTAGCATAATCTGGGTCTATATAATTAAGTTTAATAATTTTGGCTATTGCATCGTTTTTTCTTTCTAGGTTTTGCTGCACCGCAAGAGCTTCTAATTGTTCTTTAGTAAGCTTTGTTGCTTCAGATGCACTATTTATTAACAAAACATTTCCTTGTCTTTGCACAACAAGACCCTGCTGCTTAGCAATTAAATCTAGCGCTTCATCCCATGGTATATTCATTAAACGCATGGTTATTTTGCCTTTAACGGAGCCACCAATCATAACATCCAAATTTGCAGTAGCAGCTATTACCCTTAAAACATCCTGCAAATCGGCATCACGTACATCAAATGAAATTTTTTTACCAACAAATCTTGTATTTTCTTCTTTCGATACAATATTCAAATTTTCAACTGATTGACTTGGTGATAAAACAACAAATATTGATTTATCTGTGCTGGATATTGCATCAATATGAGCATTGTTTGTAAGTATTTTTATATTATAATCGTTTTTTTCAATGCTCGTTGTGATATTTTCAACTAGCTTTGATGTATTAGAAATAACTGGCTTCGAAGGTCCAACATTCTTTATACTAATTAAAATATTCCCATTTTCGTTTTTAACTTCGTAAACGGGTTTTTTAGTTGTTGTTATGCTAAGCTGAGTTTTATCTTTTAATGCACCTGCAGTTATGGATTCTATTGTATTTTTGTTAGAAACAGTTTCATTGCTGGTTATAACAGTATTGTCTTTTGAAGCATTTAAACTTGCTTGTGCAGGTTCTTGAGTTAATGGTTGGGGTTTTGGATTTTCTTTATTTGCTTGTTGTGCGGAATATTTGTTAAAAACTACCGTAATCGTGTTATTATTTCTATCAATTTGATATTGAGCGCTTTTTTTAATATTAAAAACTACCCTCAAGCCAATATTTCTGTCTTTGTGTAACGCTAGCTTGATTAAATTTACAGCATCAGAATCTTTTGCAAGGATAAAGGAAGGTATATCTGGGTTATAAGACTTTATGCCAAGGATATCTATAGCTACAACCTTTGAGTTATCTTTATCCAGCGTAAATGTCCTATAAAACATATAGCCATTGCCTTTAATAATGCATTTATTATTCTCAAAAGTAAGTGACTCAACATTTGTTGCTCTTTGAAGGGCATAAGAATAATTTATAGCAATTAAAAACAAAATAATACTGAAAAAATATTTTTTCATGGCTTAACCTCATTAGAAAGGATTTTATTAGGTGTATTCAGCATGTTTTTGCTTGTGTCAGTCGAGTTTTTTGATTGAGCAACAATGTTGTTTGGGTTTTTTAGTGAAATTTCTTTTATGCCGCCTGGCGTTTTTAGTAAGACTTTATTTGGCATTATTTTTAGCACCTGAGTTTGGCCTATTTTAGAACCTTGCTTTACCACATACACGATACCATTATTGTCTTCAAGTAAAGCACCTTCTAAGCCACCCCAAATCACCATTTTAAGCGTAAAATCTGAACCTGGAGATACAGAAAACTTATTAGATGGCTTTGAAGGTACACTTTGCGTTTTAACAAGTGGAGCAAAAGGGTCTCTTTGAACATTAAAGGCAAACACATTCGACACCATAATGCTAAGAAAAATGATCACTACGCTTAGTTTTTTCATTTTGCTTTCCCATTTTTTGTGTTTTGATCAGGGTTTTTTAGTGAATAAGTCTCTGCTTTAAAATCAACGTTTAAAACATTGCTATTGGCATTGCTTGAAGGACTGATTGAAAAATCTGTTACTTTAACTAGTCTTAGCATGTTGCTTAATACTTCAAATGTATTACCAATTTGGTTATACGTACCTGTTATGCTAATCTGTAGGGGTGTAGTTGTATAAGTGGCATTCTGGTTTTGAGTGCTAATAGATTGTGGCGAAAACTTATTCATTGAAACACCAACCTTTGTTATTGTAGAATGAATATCTACAAGTAGTTTTGGGATCGCTTCTTTTCCAGGCAACATTTCTTTATACCTTTGTAGTTTTTTACTTATATCGGCATATTTTTTCATCTCTAAAGGAAGTTTTTTCTCAAACTCGCTGAGTTGTGTAATTTCCGAATTAAGCTGTTTTGCTTTAGAATATAAACCTTGAAAATAGCTAAAATACCAAATGAGAGCCAAACCGATCACAATAACTACAGCTATAATGATCTTTTGGGATTGTGGTATATCGCTAAACTGACTGGAAAGTTGGCTTTTGCCAATTAATTTATTTTGCGCCATAATTACCTCGTAAGGCGCAAATAAGTGAAAATTGATAAATATTTTGCTGTGAAACGTTTGTCTTTGTCACACCCTGGTTAAACCGTACTTCGTTTATAATTTTTTCTTTCAAAAGGTTGTTCATAAATAATGAAATAGAGTCAATATCTAAGCTTGATGCAGTAATATTTAGTGTATTCCCTTGTTTTTCCACTCTGCTTAACCACACATTGTTTGGCAGTGCGCTTGACAAAGCATATAAAATTTCAACTGGAAGGTTTTTGCCAGTTTCAAGCTTTGATATTGTATTAACAAGCTGACGGGCCTTTGCCTCATCATTTTGAATAACCCTTATTTTGTTAGACAAATTACTCAAATAAGCTTTTTTTTCTTCTAAGTGTTTTATTTTTGATTTCTCAAAAGCACTTATGCCAAATAATAAAGCACACTCCACTAATACCACAATTAACAGTACAAACCAAAATCTCTCTTGTAAACCCCTTTGTTTTTGTTTTTCACCAATACTACTAAGTAAATTTATCTCTATCATGCTTTCTTCAAGGCTAAACCTAAAGCTACATCAAATAAATACTTATTATCCGTATTAAACTTTGTATCTTCTATTGTTAATGTTTCAAACGGATTCAATTTTACTACACCGATATTGAATACTGTAGCCAAATATGAAGCTACTTCGTTAATAGAACAAGCGCCGCCAGACAAAACAAAATTGTCGATATGCTGATCGGCAATAAGAGAAAAATTAAAATTCAATACATTTGATATCTCATTTTGTAAATTCATTAAATTGCTTTCAATAATGCTGATCAAATGTGTGTCTTTATTTTTTGATAATAACAAATCCAAACTTTCTGACTCTGAAATGGAAAGTTTATTTGCAATGTCTGTCACAATAGAATCTAAATTAAAATCAATATAGCTGAAATATATTGGTTTAGTGCCATTCACTAAAGCTAATTTTGTTGATTTTGCGCCAATATTAAGTATAAATACAAGCTTATCTTTTTCTGCCGTGTTTTCTAAATAAGCATTAATTGTAGAAAATATATCAACATCAACACATTCAAGCTTTAATTTTGCACCATTAAACACTTCTTTTAAAAATTCTATCTTTTCTTTCTTAGCCGCTACAATTAGTATTTCGAAGTTTTTGTTCTTTTGATCTACATTTAGAATTTGATAATTAACATTCACTTTATCAAGCTTAAATGGTATGTATTGCTCAGCTTCCCACATCACAGCCTGTTCAATTTCTGACTCATCAACCATTGGTATCGTTAAGTGTCTTGCGATGCATTCCGAAATATTCAACGCATAGGCAATGGGTTTGCTTTTCAAACCATTCTGTGTTGCCAGTACTGTTAAAAAATCTTTCATCGCAATAGGATCTTCCATGTTTATTTCTTTAGGCGTGCTAACAAGTTGAGCATTGGTTAAAAACTTTACACCGCTTTTTTCTTTGAGTTGAACAATTTTTGTAAATTTAGAGCCTATATCAAGACCTATAAGATTTCTACTTCCCATTTTTCATACCTTCTTACAAAAGTGTTGGTTAATTCTAACATTGTCACTTAACAATTGTCAATAAAAAAACACAAAAAAAATTTTATTCTATTTTTGTTTACTAGCAAATTTTATTCTTAAATTAAAATTTGATTTTTAATGTTTAAATGTATATATTTGAAAGTATGAAAGAAAAACGTTTTAATATTGATATTGTTTTAAAAAAAACAAAAAGATGGGATTTCAAAGATTTGCTAATTGAAAAAAATATAATCTATTGTGAGTGGTTTGTAGAGCTTAATGAAGATGTATCAATCATTTCTGTGGATGTAAGTATCGAAGAATTAGAGAGCTTGTATAATTTTATAATAAACGAACTTTCTGAATCAAGAATTATATTGCCAAATGGCACAAGGCTTCAAGCAAAGCTGCCGTTTGATTTTATTAAAACAAAGTTAATAAAATAGGAGTTTTTATGGGATTTCGTATTATTGAGCCAAAGGAAATTAAATTAAACATAGATATACCAAATAGCATATTTGAAGAAGATAAAGCAGATTATTTTGTAAATCAAGAACGCTTAAATCAAGCACTAAAAATGCTCGTAGACATAGAAAATCCATACTATAACCTCTATATATCTGGAGATATGGGGCAAATTAAAGACTACATAAAAGATAAAATCATAGAACTATCTAAAAATAAAGAATTTAAAATATACGATTATGCTTATTTAAATAACTTTAATAATCCAAAAATGCCACAACTGCTTGTTTTACCAAAAGGTAAAGCAAATATTCTAGCTAATAAAATGAACGAATTTGTAGAATACTTAGTGTCAAATATACCTGCAATCTTTGAGAGTAAAGAGTATGAGAACAGGATTCAAACAATTAACCTTGAGTATAACGAAAAACAAACTCAAATATTTGAAGAATTGGGTAAAAAAGCTTCAGAATTGGATTTTGCCATTAAACCAACACCTTCTGGTCTTATAGTAAATCCCGTTTTAGATGGTAAAATTATAACAGAAAAAGAGTTTTCTGCACTTGATGTAAGTATAAAAAAAGAAATAGAAGAAAAAAGAAAACAGCTTGAAGTGTTTATAAATGAATTTATGTTTGCCTCAAGGGAATTAGAAAAAGAACGATTCCAGCAAATTAAAAAAATCAATGATGAAATAGGTCTATCTATCATAAGCAATAAATTAGATGCCATAAAAGCTGAATTTGAAGGCATACAAGCTGTTGAAAATTATCTAAATGATGTAGAGCACTACACAATAAGCAATATTGCTATTTTTTTACCAAGCAAAAATGAGCCTTATCCTTTTGTGAGCCTTCCTTCTAAATATATTGAATATAAAGTTAACGTTATAGTAGATAATTCTAATATAGACATACCTATATTTTATGAACAAAATCCCACATATGCCAACCTTTTTGGTAAAATTGAAAAACAAGCTTACTTTGGAATGCTTGTAACTAATTTTACCAATATTGTAGCTGGTCAAATGGCAAAAATCAATGGCGGTTTTTTAATATTAGATGCTATAAGCGTTCTAACAAACCCATTTGTATGGGACAGCCTTAAAAAAACACTTAAATCCAGGCAATTAATCATAGAAGATCCAGTTGACAAATACGGTGCCATAACTACAGAAAGTTTAAAACCAGAGCCCATAGATTTAAATTTAAAGGTAATTTTAATAGGCGATGAGTTTATTTATGATATATTGTACGAATACGATGAAGATATGAAAAATTTATTTAAGCTAAAAACCAACTTTAATCATACAATAAAAGCAAAATCTAATACTGTAACACAGTACCTATCAAACATAATTAAGTGTTGCAAAGAAAAAAATCTCACAATACCAACAAAAGATGGTTTGGTTGCCGTTGCAAAATACGCATTTAGGCTTGCTGAAAGTTCTGATAAAATTTGGTCTAAGGTTGATGAATGTGTAGATATTATTGAAGAAGCAAATGCACTAAATAGTCAGTCAATTGGCTATAAAGAGATTCAGCAAGCAATAGAAAATAAAATTTTTATCAAAGATTTATATCGGGAAAAAATTCAAGAAATGATCAAAGACGGGACAATACTGCTTAATCTGAAGGATGAAAGGATCGGTCAAGTAAATGGATTGTCTATTTCGCAAATTGGCGATTTTTCTTTTGGTAGGCCAAATAGAATAATAGCTAAAGCTTATGTTGGAAAAGGCGGTGTAATAAATATAGAAACCGAAAGTAAGCTTTCTGGTAAAATTTTTGATAAATCTTCTTTTATTATTGGGGGCTACTTTGGATCAAAATACGCATACGACAAGCCGCTTAGCCTTCAGGCTACAATCAGTTTCGAACAATCCTACTCCTATATCGAAGGAGACAGTGCAACAGTAGCTATGACAATAGCCCTTTTATCATCAATCGCAAAAATACCTGTTAAAAACAATTTAGCTGTTACGGGTTCTATGAGTCAAGATGGCTTAGTTCAGCCCATTGGTGGCGTTAATGAAAAAATTGAGGGTTTTTTTGATATTTTAAAAATTTCTAATAATTTAGGCGATGCAGGTGTAATTATTCCTCACCAAAATAAAAAGGACCTTGTTTTAAGGGATGATGTTTTAGAAGCGATAGAAAAAGGTTTATTCAAAATATACACTATCGAAACAATTGACGATGCTATTGAGATTTTTACAGGAAAACCTGCAGGTAAAATGATTAAAAATAGGTATGAAAAAGAGACTTTCCATTATTGCGTGGATTTGTCTTTTAGAAAAACAATGAAACAGTTGAAAGACAACAATGATTAGTTACTTAGACGCAGGTGAATCGCATGGCAACAGCCTTTGTGCAATAATAGATGGCATACCTGCTGGTTTGGAAATAGATGAAAGCTTTATTAATCACTTGCTTTGCCTAAGGCAAAGCGGTTATGGTAGAGGCGGCAGGCAAAAAATAGAAAAAGATAAAATAGAAATTTTAAGTGGCGTGCGTTTTGGTAAAACCATAGGAAGTCCTATTACCTTAAAAATTAAAAATAACGATTATGAGAATTGGCAAGATATTATGGCCCCTTTTGCAACATACACAAATCGAAAGCAAATCACAAAACCAAGGCCCGGTCACGTTGATTTAGCAGGTTACCTAAAGTATAACAGAAATGATCTGCGTGACTGTTTAGAGCGCTCAAGTGCAAGACAAACTGCTATAAGAGTGGCTGTGGGAGCAATTTGCGAGTTGTGCTTAAAAGAAGCAGGTGTTGAATTTTACAATTTTGTAAGTGCTATCGGAAAGGTAAAGGCAAACGTAAATTACGCTAACTTAGATGAAATAAAAAACAGTGCAAACAATGAATTATTTTGCCCTGATAAAAACGCTCTATATGAAATGAAAAAAACTATTGATAAAGCTATAGAAAATAGCGATAGTTTAGGTGGTGTTGCTGAAGTTTTAATAAGTGGTGCGGTAGCAGGTATTGGGTCTTACAAATGGGATAAAAAACTAGATGCCAGATTGGCTTTAGCTACAATGAGTGTGCAGGCTATAAAAGCCGTAAGTATTGGCGATGGCATAGAAAACGCCTTTAAATACTCAAGCGAGGTTCAAGATGAAATCTATTATGATTTTAACTCAAAAGAATATCGACGATATACAAACCGCTTAGGTGGTATTGAAGGTGGTATCTCAAACGGAGAAAATATTGTCATAAAAGCATTCATGAAACCAATTCCAACAACGCGCAAAGGTCTAAGAAGTATTGATGTAAAAACCAAAGAAACCTCTGTGTCTGTTTATGAGCGCTCTGATGTATGTGCAACAAGCGCAGCGAGTGTGGTGGTAAGAGCTGCTGTTGCATATGAAATATTAAATGCTTATCTGGAAAAATTTGGCGGCGACTGCATGAGTGAGTTTAAAAGGAATGTGGAAAATTATAAAGAGTATTTGAAAACCAAATGAATTTAATTTTAATTGGTTTTATGGGCAGCGGCAAATCAACAATTGGTAAGCTGCTAGCAAAACAACTTAACTGTGAATTTGTTGATACAGATGTACTTATTGAGAAAAAAATGAAAATACCAATAAAAAAGATTTTTCATTTGTATGGGGAATATTTTTTTAGGCGACTTGAGCGGCATATTTTAATTAATACAAACCCCAAAAACCCTTTTGTTTTAGCAACAGGCGGGGGTATGCCCTGTTTTAAAAACAACATTGATATAATGAAAAAGAAAGGTACTGTAGTGTACTTAAAAATACCAAAAAAGCATCTATTCAAAACTGATAACAAAAATAGACCTCTGTTTAATAAAGCACAAATTCTTTTGAATAAAAGGAAAAACTGTTATGCGAAAGCAGATTTTACAATAGAAAATGATAAAATAAAAAAAACATTGAAAAATATCAAAAAATTAATGAGGTGAATGATGGCATTTGTGCATTTACATAATCACTCAGAGTATAGCCTATTGGATGGCGCTACAAAAATAAACGCAATGGTAGAAAAGGCTAAAGGTGATGGACAAGAATACATTGCGCTAACAGATCATGGCAACATGTTTGGTGCACTTGATTTTTATAAAACATGCACTAAGGCTGGGGTTAAACCCATAATTGGTTTTGAAGCATACATTGTGCAAGATAGGTTTGATAAAACAAATAAAGGTAATTTTCATTTAACTCTTCTTGCAAAAAATAACACAGGCTACCAAAATCTGCTTAAATTATCAACTTTTTCATACACTGAAGGTTTTTACTATAAACCTAGAATAGATAAACAACTGCTTAAGCAATACGGTCAAGGTATTATAGCAGGCAGTGCCTGTTTGCACGGCGAAATCAATTACTACCTATTAAACAACAATTATGATTTAGCAAAGAAAGCCTGTCTGGAATATCAAGAGATTTTCGGAAAAGACAATTTTTTTATTGAGCTTATGAGACATGATTTAGAAGAACAAAAGCAGATAGAGCCACTTTTGCTTAAACTTGCAAGCCAAACAAACGCACCCCTTGCAGCTACAAACGATTGTCATTACCTAAACAAACAAGACGCAAAAGCACAAGATGCCCTACTTTGCGTTCAAACAAACAGACTTATAGAGGAAGCCGACAGAATGAGGATGAAAACGGAAGAGTTTTATTTTAAAACACAGCAAGAAATGTACGATAAATTTCACGATTTAAAAGAAACGGTAGATAATACTTTTTTAATAGCAAAAAATTGTTCAATAGAACTTGAGCTTGGTAAGCTAATTTACCCTATTTTTTCGCAAAACATGGGAACAGACAGCGAAATGCTCGAGAAATTGGCCAAAGAAGGACTTGGAAAACGCATAAAAAATTTTGGTCTAGAAAATCAAAGAAATATCTATTATAACCGCCTTGAGTATGAGCTAAATGTAATCAAACAAATGAATTTTAGCGGATACTTTCTAATTGTGTGGGATTTTATTAATTATGCCAAAAGCCACTCTATTCCCGTAGGCCCAGGGAGAGGTTCAGCTGCTGGGAGCCTTGTGTCTTACAGTCTTGGTATTACAGATATTGATCCATTAAAATATGGTTTACTGTTTGAGAGATTTCTAAACCCAGAACGTATATCGATGCCTGATGTTGATGTGGATTTTTGTGTTGAACGAAGGGATGAAGTTATAAACTATGTTCAAAACAAATATGGCCAATACAATGTAGCTCAGGTTGCAACATTTGGTACAATGCTTTCAAAAGCTGTCATTAGAGATGTAGCAAGGGTCATGGGATTTAGCTACGCACATGCTGACAAGATAGCTAAGCTTATACCAACAAATGCAACGCTTGATGAAGCTATTAACCAGGTCGGCCAGCTAAAAAAAATGATTCAAGAAGATAAAAATATAGAAGAATTATTTAGACTATCAAAAACTCTTGAAGGTTTGAAGCGCCATGCATCAAAACATGCAGCGGGCGTGGTTATTTCTCAAGAGCCCATCTATAATAGGTGCCCTTTGTATAAGCCAGCAGGTGAAGAAGCCATTATTGCACAATTTTCAAAAGAACATTTAGAGGATGTAGGGTTAATAAAATTTGACTTTTTGGGTCTAAGAAACCTAACCGTGATAGATTTTGCCGTTAAGCTAATAAAAAAATACGAAGACGAAAATTTTGATCTGCTAAATATACCAACGGATGATAAAGAAGTTTTTAAGCTGCTTCAAAGTGGTGCCACGTTTGGAGTGTTTCAGCTTGAAAGTTCTGGGATGCAAAAGCTTATAAGCGATCTTAAGCCAACCGTTTTTGAAGATTTGATTGCGTTGGTTGCACTCTATAGACCTGGACCACTTGGCAGCGGTATGGTAAAAGATTTTATTGAAAGAAAGCACGGTGTCTCAAAAGTAGAATACCCCCTGCCACAATTAGAGCCTATCTTAAAAGAAACCTACGGGATTATATTGTACCAAGAACAAGTTATGCAAATTGCAAATGTTTTAGCTGGCTACAGCTTGGCAGAAGCTGATATTTTACGCAAAAGTATGGGTAAAAAAGATAAAGAAAAAATGGCACAGCAAAGAAGCGTATTTGTTCAGCGTTGCGTAAAAAATGGCATAGATGAGAAAAAAGCCGAAAGCATTTTTGATTTAATGGAATACTTTGCAGGCTACGGCTTTAACAAATCACACTCTGCTGCTTATGCCTACATTGCATATCAAACAGCTTATCTCAAAACGCACTACCAAGCCTACTTTATGTGTGCTCTCCTTACAAGCGAGGCAAATAATACAGACAAAGTAGCTATTTATATTGATGAGTGCAATAGGTTGAATATACCAATTCTACCTCCTGATATTAACGAAAGCTATACAAACTTTACTGTGGTTTCCAAAAAAGATTTGGATAAAAAAGCAATAAGATTTGGTTTGTCGGCAATAAAAAATGTGGGTGAAGCTGCAATTGAAAGTATTATTGAAGAAAGGGAAAAAGGTCCTTTCAAAGACTTATCTGATTTTCTAAGTCGTGTGAATCAAAGAAAGGTAAATAAGAAAGTTGTGGAAAGTTTAATAAAAAGTGGCTGCTTTGATTTTTTTGATAAAAATAGAAATCAATTACTGTTTCAAGTCGAAAATCCAAAAAAAGCATCACTTGACTTGTTTGGGATGGATAATGCTTTAATTTTACAACCCCAAGCCACAACTACACAAGAAGAAATAACAAAATATGAAAAAGAGTTATTAGGTGTATTTATAACTTACAATCCACTTAAAAAGTACGAAAACATTATAAAATCGCTCGATACAAATTACACTTCGCAGTTAGAAAATTTAAATGATGAAGCGGAAATTAAACTTATAGGTGTTATTTCAAGCTTAAAAGAAATCAATACAAAAAACAAGCAAACAATGGCTTTTGTTAACTTTAATGATTTGCATGGTAGCGTTGAGATCGTGGTTTTCCCAAGTATGTACGCAGAGCTAAAACAATTAAAAAGCATAGAACCTATTTTAATAGTTGGAAAGTTGGAAAAAAATGAAGAAAAAACTTCAATAACAGCTAAAAAAATTATCCCCATTGAACAGTTAATAAAACAAATCTCAAAAATAACCATTGAGCTTGATTCTAGTACAGCCACAGAATCTCTATTAAAAGACATAAAACAGCTTCTTGATAAGTACACAGGGAATGTAGAGCTATTTATTTGTTCAAAAAAACCGCAATTTAAGCAGACTCTATTTAGCACAAAGATTAGCCTAAAATGCGATTTTGATTTATTGGATAACCTTAAAAAATACGATGTTGAGGTAAAATTAGAGTTAGCTTCATGAAAGAAGAAGATTTTATAAATGATAAATTTTTACAAGATGCTTTATTTAGGCTCGAAACAAATTATTTTGAAAAAAGAAAGCACTTAGAAAAAATTTTTGACTATGAGTTGTATAAAAATCTCACACAAAAAATAAAGAAAAAAAATATAAATGCTTTAGAATCAAATACACAAAGCCTCATAAAAAATCTAAAGAAAAAAAATATAAATGTAATTTTTGCTGAAAATGCACACCAAGCTCAAGATGCTATGCTTAAAATATTACAAAATCACGACGCCAAATACGTTGTCAAATCAAAATCACTCACAACAGAAGAAATCCACCTAAATGAATTTTTAAAACAAAATGGCATAGAAGCATACGAAACAGACCTTGGTGAGTGGCTTGTGCAAATTGCAAACCAACCAAGCTCCCACATGACAGCCCCTGCAATTCATATGTCGAAAGAAAAGATTTGCAATTTGCTCAATGAAAAGTTCTCAGAGAATCTCTCAAGCGATTTAGACGAGCTTGTGCAGTTTTCTAAAAACAAAATTAGAGAATACTTTGATTATACGCGCATAGGTATTTTTGGATCAAATGTCGTATCGAAAGACGGTGTATTTTTTATTATAAGCAATGAGGGCAATGTAGAAAAGGTTTTGCTTAATGATGTTAATATTTGTATTGTAGGTATAGATAAAATCGTAAGCAATACACAAGAAGCGTTAAACATTGTTGATTTTCTACCAAAAGCCGCTACTGCTCAGCTATCAACATCATATGTAGACTGTTTTGAAAAACCTTTTGGCGAATTTCATGTGATTTTGCTTGATAATGGCAGATCTACATTGTCAAAAAATGCTGAGTTTTCACCAATTTTGCAATGCATAAGATGCGGTGCCTGTCAGAATGCCTGCTGTGTATATACTAGCGTAAGCGGCCTTGCCTTCAGAGGGGATGCATATGCAGGCCCTATTGGCGTTTTATTATCTTATCTAACTGGATACAAAGACATTGGAGAGTTTGCAAATTTTTGTCTTGGTTGTATGGCTTGTGATTCAATCTGCTCAAGCAAAATACCCATACAGTCTTTAATTTTGAAAATTAAATCTCTGTACCCAATAAATAATATAATTAAAGATAAAATTTTAGACAGTCTCTCAAACTATTCTATTTTGCGTCTTTCCATTAGAATCTTGTCAAAGTTTTTTAAAAACCAAACGAAATTTGGCTTTAAAGCACCTGATGAGTATTTTGGGTTTGATTTTAGGGCTTTGCCAAAACCTAACAAAAGATCATTCGACCTAACAAAAACCCACAAATCAAGTGTGGGCTTGTTTGCAGGGTGCTCTGTTAATATTTTTTATGAGGATTTAGGCAAAGATTGTTTAAATATAGGGAAAAAACTCAACATAAATGTTTCTGTGATAAAACAGCCTGCCTGCTGTGGCGCTGCTTGCTACTATAATGGAAAGCAATCTGAAGCCATAAATAGTGCAAAAAAAGTTTCAAATACAATAGAAAACTTCGATGAAGTGATTTTTTTAGATCCTCACTGCCAACACATGATCGATAGAGATTACTTTGAAATTGCAGGTATTGATCTTGAAGCAAACTTGCAAGATGCTAGCTCTTATTTTTTAAAAAAAATCAATAAAACTCAAATAAAGCCAATGGGTAAAAAAATCACATACCACCACCCATGCCACTTACTAAGAGGTTTAAAAACCTCTCTAGAGCTTGAAGTTTTTTTAAGAGAAATTGAGCCTCAATTTGTAGAGCTAAATGAAAGTGATAAATGTTGCGGCTTTGCTGGGAGCTACTCTATCATGCACAAGGGTATATCAAAAAAACTCGTAGAAAGAAAAGCACAAAATATAATAAATACACACTCAGAAATTCTTATTACAGCGTGCCCGGGCTGCATTATGCAAATTGATGGCTATTTAAAAAACAAAGGTATTAATATAAAAGTAATGCATTTTGTCTCTTACTTAAATGCAATTTTAGGAGGATAAACATGAAAGAAAAAGGCTATGTGCAGGTATACACGGGAAATGGCAAAGGCAAAACAACCGCTGCTATTGGTTTAGCCATAAGAGCCCTGGGGGCTGGTTTGAGAGTATTGTTTGTGCAATTTGTTAAAGGTTTACCATACAGTGAACACATTGCGCTTTCGAGGTTTGAAAATCTCACTATAAAGCAGTTCGGCAGACCAGAATTTATTCATTCCAAACCCTCTTTGGAAGATATACAAGCTGGGAAAGACGGTTATAATTTTGTCATGGATATTTTTAAGAATAGCAGCACAGCTTACGATGTTGTTATTTTAGATGAAGCAAATATTGCTGTATTTTTTGACCTTTTCAGCGACGATGATCTCTTAGAGCTCATCAAGAAAAAACCTCAAAATACAGAACTTGTAATAACTGGCAGATACGCCACTCAAAAAATCATTGATGCAGCCGATTTAGTTACAGAAATGAAAGAAATAAAACACTACTACTCACAAGGTGTAATAGCCAGAGATGGCATAGAAAAGTAATTAGTCAAGCAGGACCTTTTTTAATGAAAAATTAAACGCTTTGGTTGTTATCAGTATTTTATCTCCAATAGAGAGGTTTAAAAATTGTTCTGTGTTTGCTGGCATATGAACTATGCTGTTTCCAATTAACACTTTTAGCATACCAAAAAGGTCTCCAGGTTTTTTATCAATCACTGTCCCAAAAATATTCACATTGTTTGCATCAATATCAAAAATTGTTTGAGGATCGCCGTGTTTTGTAATTTTTCCGTTATTTATGAAAAAAACATGATCGCTTAGTTTTGCAACTTCAGAAATATCATGGCTTACCATTATTGAAGTAATATTGAATTTTTTTTGTAAAAGCAGCAACTCATCCTGCAAGTTTACCCTCAATGGCAAATCCAAAGCAGACATAGGCTCATCCAAAAGTAACAATTTTGGTTTTCTTGCAAAAGCCCTAATAAGTGCAAGCCTTTGTTTTTGACCACCGGATAGAAGACTGATTTTTTGGTTTTTATACTCTTTCAAATGCACAAGTTCAAGTAATTCGTCTACGACATTTAAGTCTTTTTTTGATTCTAGCGCAAACTCGATATTTTTTCCTACACTCATATTTTCGAACAAAGCATAGTCTTGAAAAACAAAACCAATTTTTCTCAACCTGACAGGCAAACTTATGTTGTCCTTGCTTGAAAACCACACCTCATTATCAACGCAAATGTAGCCCCAATCTGGCTTGTCAAGCCCAGCTATAAGACGCAATATTGTAGTTTTGCCTGCACCTGATGGCCCAAAAATCGATATAAAATTATTACTTTTTATGGTTAAATCCACATTCAACTCAAATGTAAAAAGTTTCTTTTTTAATTTAATTTCTATCATTTGATACAAACTTTTTATTCAAAAAAAACACAAACATCAAAAAACTCAAAGACACTAAAGACAACAGAAATGAGTAAAAATTTGCCAATTTATAATTAAGTGCCATTGAAGCATCAAAAATTGCAATTGAAGCAACCTTAGTAACACCTGGAATATTACCACCAATCATTAAAACAACACCAAATTCGCCAATTGTATGCACAAATGTTAAAACAACTGCACTCAAAATAGAAGGCTTTATATTTGGCAATAATACTTTAAAAAATGTTTCAAGCTTTGTTTTGCCCAAAGTGTATGCTGCTTCTTTAAGCGATTTTGGCAAAGCCCTAAAACCAGAAACTAAAGGGTTTACCATAAAAGGAAAACTATAAAGAATACTTCCAACAACAAGGCCAGAAAAACTAAAAACTATTTTAATACCAAAATACTCAAGCAATTTTCCCAAAAAAGAAGCGGGGCTAAAGAGTACTAGCATGTAAAAACCCAACACAATCGGAGGTAAAAATAATGGTATATTTACCAAAGCTTCGTATAAAAACCGCAAAGGCGAATTTGTATATGCCAAAAAATATGCTACAAAAATGCCGATAAGAAACAACACGATTGTGGCAATAGTTGCCAACTTAAATGTTAAATACAGAGGCAGCAAAAAATCACCCACAAAAAACCTCAACAGAAAGCGCTTTTACTAAAAAATAAACCCCATCATTAATTTTAATATTTAATTTTCTTAGAGACCTTTGCGTTATCAGGCTATAAAGCGATTTTTCCTTATAGGAAAGCTCAAACCTAGCAAGCAAACTGTCATTTTCTATGTTTTTTACAATTGCTTTATGAATGTTGGAAATACTAATCTCTGGGCATATTTCTTTTGCTATGCTTATATCTCCTTCACGAAACCGTAACTTAACATTACTTCCTGTCTTGTATCCATTGTGCAACTGAAGTGCAAAAAATATATCACCATCTACATTAATCTCAAAAAAATACACACCATTTGCATACCTAATATCTTGTAATATACCCTCAAGTTCATTAATCATCATATTGGGTATATTATACAATATATATCGCTATAAGTCAAGCAGTCTAAGCCTAACTAATTCTTTTTTAATACTGTGATTACTTACTAAACGAGTTTATTTAAATTTCGTTAGCCTATTTTAAAAAATTTTTTACTTGACAAATTGTTAGATTTATCTAATATTATTCGTAGGTTCTATTTTGGAGGTCTCATGAAAGAATACATACTGCATCTTTTACGAAAGCAAAAAAGTCTTACATTCGACAATCTGTTGAAAAAAACAAACCTTAGGCGGGAAATTTTGCTACAAGTTATATTTAAACTTGCAAAGGAAAATAAAATCTACTTTATAGATTTATCCAAAGCAAGTCAAAACAGCTGTTCAATGTGCAGTGCAAAAATTTTTTGTGAAAAAAAGGAGGCAAAATGACTTATTTAAGTGAAACCCAAGAGGATTATTTGCTTGATATTTTAGAGCAAACCACAATGCATACAGTTGCACGCATTAAGGATATTGCAAGATCACGTAGCGTTAGCTTGCCTACTGTTGTAAGTGCAATAAAAACACTCGCCGAAAAAAACATCATAAATCACCAAAAGTACGGATATATCACACTTACAGATTATGGTATAGAGCTTGCAAAAAATCTGCTTGAGCGCAAAAAAAACATACTGAAATTTTTGACTTTTACACTGGGCATTCAAGAGGATACCGCAATTGTCGATGCACACAAACTAGAGCATGATTTATCAAAAGAAACCTATAATAGTCTTATTAAACTAACAAGCTTTTTTGCAGCAAACCTGCATATAAAAGAGCAGTTTGAAAAATTTTCAAAAAAGGAAGCGTATATGAGGTTAAGTGAAATAAATGTTGGTGAGACAGCTAAAATAGTCAAAATAGAAAACTCATCCATAAAAGGCAAGCTACTTTCTATGGGCACAACGCCTGGTACAATAATTAAAGTAGAAAGAGTAGCACCTCTTGGCGATCCTATAGAAGTAACTTTGTTAGGTTACCATTTAACGCTAAGAAAAGACGAAGCGGAAAAAATAATTGTTGAGAGGTGAAGCTATGCCACTTATTTTAGCTAACGAAAATATTGAGTACAAAGTTGTAAGAATAGAGGGTGGGCATGGTTCGAACACAAAGTTTTTAGAAATGGGTTTAGTGCCAGGTACAAAACTTAAAGTAATTTATAATGCAAAAGGGCCCATTATTGTATCAATTAACGGCTCAAAGTATGCACTAGGCAAAGGATTAGCTTCTAAAATAATAGTCAGGGAGGCTGTATGAAAAGTTTTAATATTGCGCTGATTGGAAACCCCAATGTTGGAAAATCTGCAATATTTAATGAATTAACAGGCGCAAGCGCACATGTGGGCAATTGGCCTGGTGTTACAGTTGAAAAAAAAGTAGGCAAATTCACTTATCTTGACACAGAAATTAATGTGGTAGATTTACCTGGCATTTACAGCTTAAGTGCAGACTCAATTGATGAGCGCATAGCAAGAGACTACATAGTTAAGCAAAAACCAGATTTAGTTGTTTGCATTGCAGATTCTACAAATTTAGTAAGAAATTTATACCTATTTGTATTATTAAAAGAACTCGGTGCTAAAACCCTGCTTGCACTCAATATGATAGATCTTGTAAAAAACAAACTTGAAATAGATGATGCAAAATTATCTCAAAGCCTTAAAACACGCATTGTTAAAACATCTGCTACAAAAAAAATCGGCATAGATAAGCTCAAAGAAGCAATATTTGACGAACTACATCACGCTGAAGAAGAACTATTTGTTGATTACGGTAGCGATATTGAACGCTCAATTGAAAAGATTAAAAATTTACTAGAGGACATAGATTTGCCACAAAATAAACGTTTTTTAGCAGTAAAACTTTTAGAACAGGATGCGGCTATTACAGAAGAACTAAAGAAATTGCAAAAAGATAATATTGTTGAAAATGCACTACTAGAGATAAATAACTTAGAAAAAATATACCCTGATTTGCAAACAGAAATAATAGAAAAAAGATACGCTCTTATAGAAGGGACTGTCAAAAACACGACAAAGCATTTAGTAAGCATTGAAGACAGGCTAACCCTATCGGATAAAATAGATAAAATTGTAACAAATAGGTATTTAGGCATACCTATTTTTGCCATTGCAATGTTAATAGTCTTTGAAGCAACATTTAAGCTCGGAGGTTTTTTTGCCGGTTACATTGAGCAATCCTTCGGGTGGTTTGGCGAGGCTTCAGCGCAATACATTCATAATCCGGTTTTACAATCATTTGTTAAAGATGGGTTAATTGGAGGTGTTGGCACGGTAATTGTTTTTTTGCCAAATATACTAATTTTGTTTTTGTTTTTATCTTTCTTGGAAGATGTAGGCTATATGGCAAGGGCCGCATTTGTAATGGATAAGCTCATGCATAGCATTGGTCTTCCTGGTAGAGCTTTTATACCGCTAATATTGGGTTTTGGGTGCAATGTCCCAGCAATTATGGCAACTCGCACAATTGCCGATGAAAAAGACAGACTGCTTACAATTCTTATAAACCCTTTTATTTCTTGCACAGCTAGGTTACCCATTTATGTGCTTTTAACGAGTATTTTCTTTAGCAATAAAAATCCCGCACTAATTATATTTTCTCTTTATACTTTGGGCATAATTGTTGCAGTAGCGTCTGCAAAATTATTTAGAAGCACAATCCCAAAGCTTAAAGGCAAGGTTTCATTTTTAATAATGGAACTTCCTATTTATAGACTGCCCACTGTAAGAGCACTAGCGCTGCACTCATGGGAGAAAACAAGGGAATTTTTGAAAAAAGCAGGTACAATCATACTTTTTGGCGTTATATTAGTATGGTTGCTCTCTAGCTTACCATTTGGCGTAGAGTATGCAAGTGAAAAATCATATGTAGGCGTTTTAGGTAAATTCTTTGCACCAATTTTATCACCCGTCGGGTTTGGTTTTTGGCAAGCGGCCGTTGCTTTATTTTTTGGACTTTTGGCAAAAGAAACGGTTGTTGGCACAATGGGCACACTTTTTGGCGGGGAAGATAAACTATCAAGCACACTACCACACTTGATGGACCCTTTAAGTGCCTATGCTTTTATGGTAATGAGCTTGTTGTATATCCCATGCCTTGCCACAATCGGTGTAATTTATAGAGAAACCAGCTCTTTCAAATGGACTGCATTTAGCGTAGCTTACAGTTTGTTTATAGGCTGGGTCAGCGCGTTTTTAATCTACCAAATAGGATCAATATTTTAAGGAGGATAAGATGGATTGCAAGATTTTTGGCTCAAAAACAACCAAAGGGGCTATAGTGGTGTATATTAAAAACTGCAACGGTTTTATAGTCAAAATTTTATCTTTAATGCTTTTTTGTTTTTTTCCAATAGCAACATTTGCAGGCAGTGTTACTTCTTACGATGATACAAAAATATCGCTGTATGGATCAATTAAGCAATACTTTGTTTGGGGGAATGGCAACTACCAAGAAGGCTATCCTGCAAACACAGCCATTAGAAAATCTAACCTAACAACATTTAATTCTTACACTGGAACTACTACACTAGGCTTTGATATTGAAAGTGATAAAATTTTAGCTAACATTGAAGGCGATTTTGAAGGAGAAAACAATACGCTAATCCTTTTGAAAGCCTACTTTGCTTATAAATTATCCGATAGTCTAAACTTGCTTATTGGCCATGACATGGGGATTGGTGAGTTAAATACATTTTCTGACAACTACTACGCCATGCCAGGATTTGATAAAACAAGACCAGAAGGTGTAAGTCAGGTAAGGCTTGAAGGTAGTTTTGATCTGGGCTCTGTTAGTTTAGCACCTGCTATTGCTATAGAAAATATCTATCCGTATATGTTTAAAGATGAAGAGCAAGAAGAAAAAAATATTTCTGTAAAAATGCCTGGCGTGGGTGCAAAATTGGCTTTAGAGTTTCCATTTTTTCAACAAAAAGCAAGAACATATGCTTTTTTTGAAACACAACAGGTATATTTTAATAACAAAGATTCACACTGGCCATACATTTATGGTATTGGAATACAGCTTCCTATAAAAATGGTTACTTTGCAATCAGAGTTTTTGTATGGAAAAGGCTCAACACACTATGTTGGTTTAATTGAGGCTGTAAATAAATTGGGTATGGAAACAGAGGTACCGCGCGGCTATGCAGACAGTGGCCAGGCAAGAAGGCTTAGAGCATACAACATTGAAGCAAGTATAGCACTAAGCGACAATTGGGGTATGTACGGTGGCTTTGATAAGGTAAATTTTATGAACGCATTAAGCAATGCAAATATTCAATCTGCAGATGGTAAGTTTGTTGGCCTTTCATACAACTTAACAAAATCTACCACGCTAAAGCTTGAATACGATAATTTCAAAACTTATTATTATCATCACGAGAATCATGAGCTACAAAAAGCAACAGCCAACCAGCTATTCTTAAGTGCCCAATATGATTTTTAAAAAAGAGGGGCACGCTCCCTCTTTTTTACACATTAGCCAATATTACAATATAAAAGCTAACTTCTATATATGCTTTGCTCTTAAGTACTGATTGGGCCAGTCTATATCTACATTAAGCGCCTTTGCAGCATGCAAACACCAGTATGGGTCGCTAAGCAAAGCTCTACCTAAAACAATAATATCGGCTTGTTTTGTTGAAAGTATGTGCTCTGCTTGATATGCATTCGCAATTAAACCTACAGCGCTAGTTAAAACATTAGCCTTGTGTTTTATTGTGCTGCTAAAAAAAGTCTGATACCCAAAATCTGTTTCCAATTGAGCATAAGACACAAGGCCACCACTTGATACATCTATCAAATCGACACCTAATAACTTTAGCTGTTTTGCAAATTCCGCAGAACTTTCTAAATCCCACCCGCCTTTTGCCCAATCTGTCGCAGATACCCTCACAAAAAGCGGCATGTTGTTTATTTCTTCTTTTACTGACTTTGCAATTTCTAGCGGATAGCGCAGCCTATTTTGTAAGTTTCCGCCGTACTCGTCTTCTCTAATATTTGATAGAGGGGATAAAAACTCATGCGATAAATAACCATGTGCCATGTGAAGTTCTATAAAATCAAAACCTGCTTCTTTGGCCATTTTAGCAGAATTTACAAAACTTTCTTTCACAAAATTCAACTCTTTCTTATCCATTTGTTTTGGCACAGAAGAATCTTCATCAAAGGCAATTGGGCTTGGTGCAATTGTCTCATAGCCATTCTCTTGCTTTGTTAAAAGTTTCTCTCCAAGCCACGGCTTATCTTTTGAGCCTTTTCTCCCCGCATGGGCTAGCTGGATGCCTATTTTAGTGTCTGGGCTAAGTTTTTTAATCAATTCAACCAACTTTGAAAATGCATCCTTTTGTTCACTATTGTAGATGCCCAAATCGTATGGTGTTATGCGACCTCTAGGCTCAACTGCACTGGCTTCTACTATTATACCACCCACACCTCCAATTGCTCTTGATAGATAATGAGTAATGTGCCATTCATTTACAAGGCCATCCTGTGCGCTGTACTGACACATTGGAGACATAAAAACACGATTTTTAAAAACGACATCTTGGATTGTAATGGGCGAAAACAACAAGTTTTTCATGCAACCTCCTTAAAGTTAGCAAAATGCTATCTTAAAATATATGCTGATTTTAGCAAAAAACAATACTTCAACTTTGTCTTGATTAAAAAACGAATTTGAATAAACTCTACAGTGTGAAAAACAAAAATGCTTACTTGATAATTTTAATTATTTTGTTGATTTTAGTCTTTTTTTGGTCTTTGGGCTTGGGTGATGTTCACATCAGCACAAAAAAAATTATTGAAATTTTTGAAAATCAGATATTCGGTACAAATTATAATATAAGCTTTACCGATAAGTATGTGTTGTTAAACATCAGATTGCCAAGAATTCTTTGCGCAATGCTTGTAGGTGCAAGCTTATCGCTTTGTGGTGCAATATTTCAAGCTGTATTGCTAAACCCACTAGCTGATTCATACACACTGGGTGCTGCAAGTGGCGCAGCTTTTGGGGCCACGCTTGCTTTTGTACTTAACATATTCTATTTAAGCATATTTTCTATTTCTCTATTTGCATTTTTTGGTGCCCTACTATCACTTGCTATTGTTCTTTATGTAGCTGGCTTTAAATCAAACCTTTCAAGCATTAATTTAATCATATCTGGTATAATTGTAGCAACAATTTTTTCATCTGCCATAGCTTTGCTTGATTATTTGGCTTCAAAAGATGTAGCTTATATAATTTTTTGGCTGATGGGTAGCTTTGATGCAAGCAACTGGCAAAACATTCGTATTTTAGTTGTAACTCTTGCAATTGTGTTGTTTTTTGCATTTTTTTGGGCAGATGAACTTGATATTATTTCTCTAAATGAATTATCAGCTCAAAGTTTAGGCGTAAATGTCGTTAGGGTAAGATTCATTGCTTTAATTTTAGCTACTTTACTTGCTGCTGTTTGCGTGAGCTCATCTGGCATAATCGGCTTTATTGGTCTAATTGTACCGCATATTGTAAGATTTATGATAGGACCAAAAAATAGATGGCTTGCAATCCATTCTGTGTTGCTGGGCGCAATATTGCTCTTAATTGCCGATACATTTTCAAGGAGTTTTTCGTTCCAAGTGCCAATTGGCGTTTTGACAGGCCTTATTGGTGGTCCATTTTTTCTTTACATATATAAAATAAAGGTAAAAAAATTTGTATCAGTTGGATAATGTTTGCTTTTCTTATAAAAGGCCGATTTTAGAAAATATCAGTCTAGCCATACAAAAAAATAAGTTTTACTCAATAATAGGACCCAATGGAGCTGGCAAAACTACGCTTCTTAGGCTACTGGCTGGTTTACTAAAACCTAAAAGCGGAAATATTTTTTTGGAAAAAAAGCCCATCTCATTCTATTCAAAAAAACAATTTGCAACGAAAGTATCTTTGGTTTCTAAAGAGTATATTCATTTTGACTACACAGTTTATGAAATTGTAAGCATGGGCAGATACCCTTACAAGAAACGCTTCAATTTTTCAAACCAAGACTATATAAAAATCGAACAAGCAATTAAGATTTGCGGCCTCGGCCATCTAAAAAATGAAAACATACTTAGCCTTAGCAGCGGCGAGCACCAAAGGGTGCTCATTGCCCGTTGTCTTGCTCAAGACACACCTATACTACTGCTCGACGAAGCTTTTTCAAACCTGGATTTAAAGTATATTTTATCTATCATTGATGCTTTAATGTCTTTAAATAAAACAATAATTAGTGCCTTCCACGATATTAAGCTTGCACGCTTAGCGGATTATACAATTTTTTTAAAAAACACACAAATATTTAAAATTATTGATAAGCAAGAAATACTTTCCTCTCGCTTTTTTGAGCAATTTTACGATATAGACGCATCTAATCTCTCAAATATTGGCTTGAATTCAATACTTATTTGATTTTACAAGGTTTGATCTTGCTGGATAAAAAAGGAGGCACAAAGCACCTCCTTTTTTTTTAGCGTGATAGAGAAATTAAATATTAATACATGTCTGGCATGCCGCCTGGCATTGGGGCAGCAGGTTTATTTTCTTCTGGCATATCTGTAATCAAAGCCTCTGTTATTAGCATTAAGCCTGCAACGGAAGCAGCATTTTGCAGTGCTGTTCTTTCAACTTTAGTTGGATCGATAATGCCAGCTTTCAACATATCTACATATTCGCCTTTTCTTGCATCAAAGCCAAAAGACTTGCTACTGTTTTCTTTAATTTTATTTATAATAATAGAGCCTTCAAAGCCAGCATTTTTAGCAATTGCCCTAATAGGTTCTTCTAATACTTTAAGGATTATTGAGGCACCTATGTTTTGATCTTCATTTTCTAATTTGAGACCCTCAAGCGCTGATTCGCACTTTAGTAAAGCACTACCACCGCCTGGCACAATGCCTTCTTCAACTGCTGCTTTTGTTGCGTTTAAAGCATCTTCAACTCGTGCTTTTTTCTCTTTTAATTCCGTTTCGGTTGCTGCACCTACTTTAATTACAGCAACACCGCCTGCTAGCTTTGCTTTTCTTTCTCTTAATTTTTCTTTATCATATTCACTTGTTGATTGTTCTATTTGGGCGTCAATCTGTTTAATCCTGCCCTGAATATCATCTTTTTTACCAGCACCGTCAATTATGGTTGTATTTTCTTTATCAACTACAATTTTTTTGGCTCTTCCAAGCATTGATAAATCTGCAGTCTCTAATTTCATACCAGTTTCTTCGCTAATTACAGTGCCGCCTGTCAAGATTGCTATATCTTTAAGCATTTCTTTTCTTCTGTCGCCAAAGCCAGGAGCTTTTACAGCTACACAAGAAATTGTACCTCTAATCTTGTTTACAACTAAGGTTGCCAAAGCCTCGCCCTCTATTTCTTCTGCAATAACCAAGAAAGGCTTGCCGGCTTTTGCCATTTTTTCTACTAAAGGCAAAAATTCCTGCATAGAGGCAATTTTTTTATCTGTTATAACTATAAATGGGTCTTCTAACTCAGAAACCATCTTTTCAGTATTTGTAGCAAAATATGGAGAAATATAGCCCCTATCAAATTTCATACCTTCTACAACTTCTAGCTCTGTTTGGGTCGATTTTGCCTCTTCAACAGTAATTACACCATCTTTTCCCACTTTATCCATAGCATCTGCAATAATTTCGCCAATTTCCATTTCATTATTAGCTGAAATTGACCCTACTTCTGCGATTTCTCTTTTTTCTTCTATAGGTTTGGAAATTTTCTTTAATTCTTCAACAACTTTTCCTACAGCTTTATCTATCCCTCTTTTTAGCTCTATTGCACTCACACCAGCTGTCACATGCTTTAGACCTTCCCTGTAAATTGCCCTTGTTAAAACTGTAGCTGTTGTTGTACCATCGCCTGCTATATCGCTTGTTTTGCTTGCTACTTCTCTTACAAGCTGTGCACCCATATTTTCGTATGGATCTTTGAGTTCAATTTCTTTTGCAACCGTAACACCATCTTTTGTTATTAAAGGGCTGCCAAATTTCCTATCAATAACAACATTTCTACCCTGTGGTCCAAGTGTAGCGCTTACTGCATCGGCTAATTGATTTATACCTTTTAAAATTTTTGATCTTGCAGTATCTCCAAATTCTATTTGTTTTGCACCCATACAATCACCTCCTTATGAATTACTCAAAAATACCTAAGACATCGTCTTCTTTTAAGATAATGTAATCTTGATCATTTAGCTTTAACTCTGTGCCTGAATATTTTGCAAATAAGACAAGATCACCTACTTTGACATGCTCAACATCACCACCTACAGCTTCCACTTTTGCTTTCTGCGGTTTTTCTTTTGCAGTGTCTGGTATTATGATTCCAGACTCGGTTTTTTGTTCTTGCTCTTCGATTTTACCCAATATCCTGTCAGCCAATGGCTTAAACTTCATAAACTCACCTCCCATTTTTATTAGCAGTAAACTAACACTGTTGCTAATAATACACTTAAAATTCAAATTTTCAAGTGAAAATATTCATCTTTACGATAAATTAAAATACTCTAGAATCAATTAAATAAAAATAATTGCGGTTTTTAATTAAAAATTTGCTTGCTTTTTTTTCTGATTTAGAATAGACTGACTTGAAGAGAGGATTTATATGCATACAACTGAAAAGGGTAATTATTTAATAGAGTTCTTGCCATACATAAAGGAATTTGCTGGTAATACATTTGTGATAAAATATGGCGGTAGCGCTATGGTTAACGATGAGCTGAAAATGGCTTTTTCAAAGGACATAGCGCTGTTAAAGTTTGTTGGTATAAATCCCATCATTGTTCATGGCGGTGGTAATGAAATCGGCGATACGCTAAAAAAACTTGACATAACAACAAAATTTCACAAAGGCTTGCGCATTACTGACGAAAAAACTATGGAAGTCGTTGTAATGGTACTGGCTGGTAAAGTAAATAAAGAAATTGTGTTGAACATAAACCGTTTTGGGGGCAAAGCCGTAGGTTTAAGTGGTGTTGACGCAAACATTATAAAAGCAAAAAAATTACTCCTTGAAGACGTAGATTTGGGCCTTGTTGGAGATGTAGAAGAAGTAAACCCGGATATATTAATGAATCTATCTAAAAGTGGATATATACCTGTGGTATCACCAATTGGTTTTGATGATAGAGGCAGCAGGTACAACATTAACGCAGACACTGTAGCTTCAAGTATAGCGCAAGTTATTCAAGCAGAAAAGCTTATATATATATCAGATGTTGATGGAGTGTTGGATAACAACGGCAAACTAATTAGCGAAATAAAGATAAAAGATATTGATAAAATGATAGATAGCGTGTTAACAGGTGGCATGATCCCAAAAGTATTGTCTGCCAAAGAAGCCATAGAAAACGGAGTGAAAAAGGTGCATATTATAAATGGAAAAAAGCACCATGCCCTACTCGAAGAAATATTTACAGATGCGGGCATAGGCACGCAAATAGTGAGGTAAACATATGAGCGAGCTAAGAAAAGACCCAATTATTGAAAGATGGGTTATAATATCTACGGAGCGTGGTAAGAGACCACACGATTTTAAGCAAGAAGAGCAAATAAAAATAAGTGGTGGTTTTTGCCCGTTTGACCCAGGAAACGAAAAGTACGTACCTCCAGAGATTTATGCAGTTAGAGCACCAGGAAGCCAACCCAATGACCCAAACTGGACATTGCGTGTTGTACCTAATAAATTTCCTGCCTTAGGCATTGAGGGGGATTCAGATAAGCACGCCGTTGGAATGTACGATGTTATGAACGGTATTGGTGCACATGAAGTTATCATTGAAACGCCAAATCACGCAGAAACGCTTGATGATATGCCACTTGATAGGATGAAAGATGTAATTTTTGCTTACAAAGCCCGAATAGAAGACTTGAAAAAAGATAAACGCATGAAATACGTACTTGTGTTTAAAAATTATGGTGCTGTGGCTGGAGCTAGCCTAGAGCACTCTCACTCTCAGCTTATTGCCCTTCCTATTATACCAAAAAGACCACTTGAATTATTTGGAGGATCAAAAATCTACTTTTCCTATAAAGACAGGTGCCCATTTTGCGACATCATAAGGCAAGAGCTAAATGATAAGGTACGCTTAATCGAAGAAACAAAGCACTTTATTTCGATTACACCATTTGCATCAAGGTCGCCATTCGAGGTATCCATACTACCAAAAAAACACAATGCACATTTTGAGTTTGAAGATGCAGAAATCTTGTATGACTTCACCTACATTTTGCAAAATACGCTTAAAAGACTAAAAATTGCTTTAGATAACCCGCCTTATAATTTTGTTTTAATTAACGGCGCATTTATTTTTGATCATGACGATTACTTTCACTGGCATTTAGACATCACGCCCAGACTAACAAAAATAGCTGGTTTCGAGTGGGGCAGCGGATTTTATATTAACCCAACACCACCAGAAGATGCGACCAAATATCTAAGAGAAATTACCCTATAGGAGGAAACAATGAATGTAGTTTTAGCCTCAAGTGAGGTTTTTCCTTTCTCTAAAACAGGAGGATTAGCAGACGTTGCCGGAGCTCTACCAAAAGCGTTGGTACAAAATGGTTTGAGAGTCAGCGTATTTAGCCCACTTTATAAATCAATTGACAAAACTAATTTGACGCTTGCAATTGGTGTAGATATTGATTTTAATGGTCAGATTGTTCACACAAGAATCTATAAAACAACTAAAGAAGCTTGCGATTTTTATTTTGTAGAAAACGAAGAGTATTTTAACAGAGACCATTTATACGGTATTGGTGCGCACGATTACGAAGATAATGCGCTAAGATTTGGTTTTTTCTCAAAAGCTACCTTGGATAGCCTAAAGGCGCTTGGTATCAAGCCAGATGTTTTGCATTCAAACGATTGGCAATCTGCATTGGTTAATGTTTACTTAAAATTATTTTACAAAGAGGAATTTCCTCAAACAAAAACTGTTTTTACCATACATAACTTAGGCTACCAAGGCGTATTTGATAAATATTATATGAATAACTTGGGCCTTCTGTGGGATATATTTACAATCGATGGGCTTGAGTACTACGACAAGGTTAATTTTCTAAAAGGTGGCATTGTTTTTGCAGATGCAGTTACCACAGTAAGCAAAACTTATGCTCAAGAAATCCAAACACAAGAGTATGGTTTTGGGTTAGACGGGTTGTTGAGAAAATTTTCATACAAGTTAAGTGGCATTATAAATGGTATAGATGTAGATGTTTGGGATCCCAAAACAGATAAATTTATAGATTATAATTTTAATGATCCAAAACACAAAATAAAAAATAAAAATGCCCTTCAAAAACTGCTTAATTTACCGATTAAAGAAGTGCCAGTATTTGGTATAGTATCAAGGCTTGCTGCACAAAAAGGCATGGATATTTTCTCAAAAAGCATCAAAGAACTATTAAAATCAAATATAGATGCACAATTTATTATTTTGGGCAACGGAGAAAAGGATATAGAAGATACGCTAACAGAAGTTGCTAATAGCTATAAAAATAAAGTGTCGTTAAACTTAAAGTTTGATGAACCTTTAGCACACAAAATTTACGCTTCAAGCGATTTTTTTGTAATGCCTTCGAAGTACGAACCGTGCGGTCTAGGCCAAATGATAGCCTATAGATATGGAACTTTACCAATAGTAAGAGCAACAGGTGGCCTTAAAGATACGGTAAAGAATTATTCAAATCGTGTAAAAAACCCAACTGGTTTTGTATTTGAAAAATACGATCCTCTAGAACTTACAAAAGCTCTCAAAAAAGCTATAGATCTTTTTAACAAAAAAAACGAATTATTAAAAATTGCCCAGTATGCTATGGGGCTTGACTATTCATGGGAAAACCAGGCAAAAGAATACATAAAACTTTACAAGAAAATTTATGGATAGAGACAAAATTGTAGAAGAGTGGAAATTATTATACGAATTAGGCATAGTAATAAGCCTTACAACTGAATTAAAAAAATTGCTTCATGTTGTGCTCACTGCTGTAACAATTGGTGATGGCCTTGGATTTAATAGGGCAGCGATATTCCTGTACAATAGGCCCAGTAATACAATTGATGGCGTCTTAGGTGTTGCGCCAGATTCTATACAAGAGGCCACGGCCATCTGGAATAATTTAAAAAATCTAGATATTCGAGGCAAGATGGCCTCATGGCTACTAAATGAAATAAATATAGAAGCACAAAGCAGCTCAAACTTCAACAAAAGTATTAGCCAATTTAGAATTAGCCTCGGAAAGGACACAGTTTTTAAAAATATTGATCAAAAGCAGGCTTTTATATTTGACCTAAGTAGTTTGGGTAGTGATGATAAAATTTTTCAAGAACTCCAGTTTGAGCAGTTTGTATTTGCACCACTGATTTCCAGAGAACAACCTATTGGTGCAATTATTGCCGATAATTTTTACAATAAGCGACCCATAACGCAAGACGACATAGACACACTATTTTTGTTTTCAAACCAGTCTGCTATTGCCATAGAAAACCTAATGAGCATAGAAACATACAAAAACATGAGCAAGCGTCTCATTGAAGAACAACAAAACCTAATTCACCAAAAACACATCTTTAATTTAGGTAGAGCGGTAGCAGATATTACGCATGAAATAAAAAATGCACTTATTGGAGCTATAGGTTTTCTTGAAAGGGCTAGAAAAATTTCTGATAGCGACTCACAGGTTTTTAAATACCTTGATATTGTAAAAAAGGAATTAGATAGAGTTTATAATCTTACACTGGATATCAATAGATATGCCAAAGGCCAAAACAAAAGCATCAAAAAACAATTTGACTTAGAAAAGCTCATTTTAGAAACTATTGAAACAATAAAAAGCATTAACTTTCCAAGCATAAACTTTATAACAAACTTATCTGAATTTGCCAAGTATATCTATGGTGATCCAGATCAAATTAAGCAAGTTCTTATTAACTTAATAAAAAACTCAACAGAAGCTATAGCAAATAAAAAAGGTGGCTTTATTAAAATTTCTACATACAAAGAAGATAAGTTTATTGCCATAACTGTGGAGGATAATGGGGGTGGTATTGATATAAAGTTTTTGCCCTATGTATTCAAACCATTCTATTCTACAAAATCACATGGAACAGGCTTGGGTTTATCAATAGTTAGAGAAATTGTTCAAGAACACAATGGTGTAATCAGTTTAGATAACTTTGTAGGCATTGGAGCAAAATTTATCATTAAAATTCCCAATATGGTTGAGGAGGAGAAAAATGAAAAAAAAGATAATGGTAGTTGATGACGAAGACTCCATAAGGTTTTTGTATGAAGAAGAATTAAAAGATGAGGGTTTTTATGTAGTCTCTTACCCAGATGCACTATCTGCTATTGACGATTTTGATAACCAAAAACCTGATTTAGTGCTCTTGGACATAGCAATGCCAAAGATGAGTGGTTTAGATGCTTTAAGAATACTAAAAGACAAATCGCCAAATACACCAATTATTATGTCAACAGCATACTCGCATTACAAGCAGGATTTTTCCACCTGGATAGCCGACGCTTATATTGTTAAATCTCCTGATTTAACAGAATTAAAAGAAAAAATAAAAGAATTATTGGAACTTAACGCTTAGTATTCTTTTGTTAGCAAGCTTTCTACGTAATTTTGATCTTTGGGGTTAAGCGGGTAATATTTGCCCTTAGCTGTAGCTATTATTTGTCCGCTCTCATTAGAAATTGTGGCTTGTGCGAACGCTATTTTGCTTTTGATAGTTAAGAATTGTGCTTTAGTAAAAAGCTCCATATTTGGCTTAGCAATATTTTTGTATTTAATACAAAGCTCTACAGTGTAATAAAAATAGTTTGTTTTTACGGTGGCTACCCAACCCATTGTTTCGTCTAAAATAGCACAGACTATACCGCCATGAATCCTTTCTGGGTAGCCAATATAATGCTTATCTAGCAAGCAATTATTATACACAAATTCAAAATCTGTAAAAAACCAAGTTTTTAAACCAAAGTCATTTTCATTGCCACACACTATGCAACTATTATAGCGCGGTAGTTTTTTGTGCAAAGTTGGGTCAAATCTTACCAATGCCAACCCTTGTCAATTAATGTGCGCATAATAGGCAAAACCTTATCGTATGAACCTTCAAAATAACCCTTTACTATGTTTTTTTTTGTTAAGTCATAATTAATACCAAGGTCTTCGAGTTCTTTTTTTACTTGAGCTTCATCATGTTCATTAACCTCAGCGTAAACATCTAGTGTGCAAACACCATCCATAGCCCACTTTGCCGCATTGTAAAAACCAATTAGTCTTTTTTTCGAATCTACATGTTCATGTTCATGCTCTGCGCTCACTTCTTGCCTCCTTTAAACTCTAAATACTTCTTTATATCTTTTTCTACCAAATAAATACAAAAACCAATCAGTAAATCACTATCAATATTTGTCTTTAAAATATCTAGCTTTTTAATTTTTTTCCCAACAGCATAAGTTAAAAGCAAAATAAGTGCAATAAGTATATTTTTTGGTATAAAGCTTTTTTGTTTTAAAAAATCTCTTAACAACTCAAGTATAGTTGCTATATCGCTTTTAGAAGCAATCAAAAAATCGATGGGTTTATTTTTTATATAGACACTTCTTTCTTTAAGTAAAGACATAAATTCTTCTATATCGCTTGTTTTAATAAAACCCTGCATAATATCTAAAACTTTTTCTTTCATAAACATTTACCTTCTTTTAAAGTCTATATTTATGATAGTTAAATTTTTCTTTTTGTCAATTATTGTCAAAAAAATATATTGCAAAATAGAAAAAAGGTGGTATAATCAAAATGGATTTTAAATGCGCTTTACATAAAGCTCATTGTCTAAAAGAAATGCGGGGCTTATTTGAACGTCTTGTCTTATTTTTTTTATCTAATGACATTTGTGCTTTCTAGCGCAAAATTAAAAACATGCTTTTTAGCTAAATAAAGGTTTTTAATCTGTTTAAAATTACAAGGAAGTAATATGCAAAGGTTAGAAAAGTTTGCAAATTTGGGCATCTCGGAAAATGTTTTGAAATCTCTACTAAAAAAGGGCTATGAAGAGCCAACACCAATACAAGAACTAGTAATTCCACTGATGTTAAAAACAAATACCGACTTAATTGCTCAAGCTCAAACAGGCACTGGTAAAACAGCAAGTTTTGGAATACCACTTATAGAAAAAATCGAGGAAAAAGCTCAACATACGCAGTGTTTGATTCTTACACCCACAAGGGAACTTGCCCTTCAAATTTCTCAAGAACTTAATTCCCTAAAAGGAATAAAAAAACTCAAAATTTTGCCTATCTATGGTGGTCAGTCCATAGATTTGCAAATATCTAAGCTTAAAGGTGGCGTCGATATAATTGTAGGTACGCCAGGCAGGATATTAGACCATATTCAAAGAAAAACTATTAATTTGTCCAATATTAGCGACATGGTTTTAGATGAAGCTGACGAAATGCTAAATATGGGCTTTATCGATGATGTGGAAGAGATTTTACAACACACGAACGACAACAAAAGACTTTTGATGTTTTCTGCTACAATACCACAACAAATAATTTCTATTGCAAAAAAACACATGAAAAAATACGAAATTATAAAAACAAAAAAAGACGAAGCAACGTCAAACCTTACACAGCAAATTTACTTTGAAGTTAATTACGAGGAGAAGTTTCAAGCCTTATGTCGCATCATTGATATGCAAAAAGAATTTTATGCGCTTATTTTTTGCAAAACAAAAATTGAAACAGACGAGCTTGCCAATAGATTGCAAGATGCAGGCTATAGCGCAGCAGCTCTTCATGGCGACATGACGCAAAAATCCAGAGAAGTTGTTTTAAATAAATTTAAAAAAAGAAGTGTAGAAATACTTATTGCCACAGATGTAGCCGCAAGAGGCATTGACATAGAAAATCTCACGCATGTCATAAATTACTCAATACCAGAAAATGTTGAATCCTATATCCACAGAATAGGACGCACAGGAAGAGCTGGAAAAAGTGGTGTAGCCATAACTTTCGTTACACCAAATGAGTATAGCAGGCTCATTTATATGCTAAAAACCGCAAGACTTGATATCAAAAAACAGGGTTTACCTACAATCGATGAAATTATAAACTTCAAGATAAGTAGGATTCAAAGTGAGATTGAAAGTACAATTCAAGAAAATCCAGAAGAAAAATACACAAATTTAGCAAATCAGTTGTTAGAACAGCATTCAGCTTTAGAAATTATTGCAGCGTTGCTAAAATATAGCTTTGGTGAAGACCTTGATGAGAAAAATTATCAGGATATTAAAGAAGTTAAACCGCTTGAAGCATACTCAAAAACACGCCTTTTTATCGCCCTTGGCAGACAGGATGCCATGACGCCAAGAAAATTGATCGATTTTATAAAACAGCAAATCGAAATCAATGAAAGAGATATTAAAGACATTAGAATATTTGACAAATTCTCGTTTGTAAGTGTTCCATTTGAAGAAGCTCAAACATTACTTCAAATATTTAAAAAAAGATCCAATACAAAAAGTTTAATAACAAAGGCAAGGGAAAAAAATGTCTAAAAATTTTAACGATAGCATTAGAAATATAGCCATAATCGCACATGTTGACCACGGCAAAACAACGCTTGTTGATGCTATGTTTAAACAGTGTGGAACATTCAGACAAAACCAAAATATACAAGAACGTGTACTTGACAGTATGGAGTTAGAAAAAGAAAGAGGCATTACCATTGCAGCCAAAAACTCATGCGTGTTCTGGAATGGTTTAAAAATTAACATTTTAGATACACCCGGCCACTCTGACTTTGGTGGAGAAGTTGAACGCGCTTTATCAATGGTAGATGGAGCTGTACTGCTAGTGGATGCTGCAGAAGGACCACTGCCTCAAACACGTTTCGTATTAAAAAAAGCACTGGAAGCAAAGTTAAAAATAATTGTCGTGATTAATAAAATTGATAGACCAGACGCAAGAACAGATAAAGTTTTAGACGAAATATACGATTTATTTATTGATTTAGATGCAAATGATGAACAATTGGAGTTTAGCGTCCTTTACGCAATAGGCAAACAAGGCATAGCAAAAAGGGATCTAAATAGTACTGAAAATGATCTCTCGGCTCTTTTTGAAGAAATTATAAAACAAATACCGCCGCCTACTTACCAAAGCAAAGACAGTTTTTCAATGCTTGTAAGCGATCTAGGATATTCTGATTATTTGGGTAAACTAGCCATTGGGAAAATATTTAGTGGGTTTTTAGATAATATTAAAACCACAACTTTTTTTTATTTTGATGCAAATGGCAACAAAAAAAGCGCTTTTATAAGCAAGATGCAGACTTACGACGGCATAGTCTTAAAACCTATTGAAAAAATTGAAGCTGGTGATATTATCGTAGTATCAGGTATAGAAGACATAGCAATAGGCGATACAATTTGCTCAAGTGGCGTAGAAAAACCACTAAAGCGTATAGTTATAGATGAGCCCACCGTTTCAATGGTATTTAGCGTAAACAACTCACCTTTTGCTGGCAAAGAAGGCAAAATAGTCCAATCACGAAACATTAAAGAACGCCTAATTAAAGAAACGTTAAAAAATGTATCGATAAAATTTGAAGAAACAGACGATACTGATAGTTTTATTATAAAGGGACGCGGCGAATTCCAGATGGTTATAATTATCGAACAATTGAGAAGAGAAGGCTTCGAATTTTGCGTAAGTAGGCCGAATGTCATATATAAGTACGAAAATGGTATAAAGTTAGAACCATATGAGCATTTGTTTATAGATTGCGCTGAAGAATTCATGGGCATTGTAACACAAAAAATCCAAGCTAGAAAAGGCAAAATGATTAACCTTTCAAATAATTTTAAAGGACGCATAAGGATTGAGTTTCTTGTACCTTCACGATCGCTTATAGGCTTTAGAGATGAATTTTTAACAGACACAAAGGGTACTGGCATAATGAATTCATACTTAGAAAAATATGACGATTATGCCGGTGATATAGCAACACGCTATAGCGGATCTTTGGTAAGTGACAGGCAAGGCAGTGCAGTTGCATATGCTTTATTTAATTTGCAACCAAGAGGACAATTATTTATTGCCCCGAATGATCCTGTTTACGAAGGTATGATAATAGGCGAGCATAACAAAGAAACAGACTTAAACGTTAATCCATGTAAAGAAAAAAAGCTTTCAAATATGAGGGCTGCAGGAAAAGACGATAATGTTATACTATCAAGTCCAAATATTATGACGCTAGAAAAAGCTATAAACTTTATAAAAGACGACGAAATGGTTGAAATAACACCACTTTCTATTAGACTAAGAAAAACAGAACTGGGTGCTCAAAAAAGAAAAACTTTAAATCACACTCATGAATCAAATTAGTTTTTCAATAGGTTTACAAAATAGTTTAAAGCGCAAGCATAAGAGTATCCTTCCAACCCACTCACAACGCCTTGCGCTATATCGCTTAAATAACTTTTATGCCTAAAAGGTTCTCGCTTGAATATATTTGATAGATGAACTTCTACAAATGGTATATTCACGCTTAAAAATGCGTCTCTTATGGCAATACTTGTATGCGTAAAAGCACCCGGGTTAATAATGATTCCATCTATTTTTCCAAAAGCTTGGTGAATCTTTTCAACAATAGCTCCTTCATAGTTTGACTGGAAAAACTCAACCTCTACACCCAAGCTTTCGGCTAGTTTATTTATATTGCCTTCTAATTCGGCCAAAGAAAGTTTACCATAAATATTGGGCTCTCTTTTGCCAAGCATGTTGAGGTTTGGTCCATTTAAGACTAAAATTTTCATATTTTAGCAAATAATTTTGAGCCTAAAAAATTACCGCCCAACAAATGCATGTGTATATGATAAACTTCTTGGCCAGAATCTGGTCCATTATTTATTACAACCCTATAGCCAGACTTATCAATACCTAATTTTTTAGCTAAATTTTTTGCAATAAGTGCCATATCCGAAATTATACCAATGTCGGATTCATCGATATCGTTGAGATTTTCAATATGTTTTTTTGGTATGATTAAAAGATGTATGGGTGCTTTTGGGTTAATATCATAAAAAGCCATGTATTTTTCATCTTCGTATTCAATTTTTGAAGGCAACTCCTTGTTAGCAACCTTACAAAAAATACACATAAGAAACCTCCTTATCTAAAACCTAAAAATCGTATCGTTTCTATCTGTGCCTGTTGCTATAATGGATATTTTTGTTTGAAGGATTTCCTCTATCTCTTCAATGTAATTTTTAGCCTCTTTGGGTAATTTATCAAAGGCATTGATACCTTTTGTACCATTAAAACCATTAAATGTTTTGTAAATAGGCTTTACTTTTTCAAAATCGCTGTTTAAAGCAGGTACGTAGTCTATTGTTTTTCCGTTTAGCTCGTAGGCTACGCATACTTTTATCTCATCTAAACCGTCAAGCACATCTATTTTTGTCATTGCAATCTCATCTATGCCGCTTACCATTATGGCATACTTTACAGCTACCAAATCAAGCCAACCGCATCTTCTGGGCCTGCCAGTTGTAGCACCATACTCATTACCATTTTTTCTTAGGTATTCACCTTCACTGTTTAACAGTTCAGTAGGGAAATGGCCGTTTCCTACGCGCGTTGTATAGGCTTTCATTATGCCTATAACCTTATTTAGTGCCTTGTAAGGCAGTCCTGTGCCACAGAAAGCTCCACCTGAGGTTGGGTTTGATGATGTAACATAAGGGTATGTACCAAAATCCACATCAAGTAAAGAACCTTGAGCACTTTCAAATAGTATACTTTTGCTTTTTTTGTACGCATCATTTAAAAAGTAAACGCTGTCTTTTATGTATGCTTTTAAGATTTGCCCATATTCCACATATTCTTTGTAAATTACTTCTGCGCTTAATGGCTCTATATCGTATAGACTGTATATTCTGTTTGCATGTTCTACATTGCTTTTTATTTTTTCTTTAAGTGTGTCTTTGTCTAACAAATCACACGCCCTAATACCTACCCTTGCATATTTATCCACATAGGCTGGACCAATACCCCTTCCTGTGGTGCCAATTTTTCTATCACCTAGTATTTTTTCGCTATTTACATCCATGCTCTTGTGGTATGGCATAACAATATGACATCTATTGCTAATGAGCAACTTTGAATCCAACATTACGCCTAAACCTTCAAGCTGCTTTTTTTCTTCAAAAAAACTCTTTGGGTCAAATACTACACCGTTTCCAATAATACACGTTTTGCCATCATGCAAAATACCAGATGGGATAAGGTGTAAAACAAATTTTTTACTATCTACGCACACCGTATGACCTGCATTGCTTCCGCCCTGGTAGCGCACAACGATGTCTGCTTTTTCACTTAGAATATCTACAACCTTCCCTTTGCCTTCATCGCCCCATTGAGAACCCAAAACTAAGGTATTCATTTTAAATCTCCTTGGTATATAAAAAATCCATCAATTTATCCAAATTTATCGCAAAACCTGTAGCTGGTATATATTTACCCATAAGTTTCATTAGATTACCGTATCTACCACCTGTGCACAAAACTGAATTTTCGCTAAATATATCAAAAGAAACCCCGCTATGGTAAAGTGGGTATTCATAGTAGAAAAAATCCAAAAATACTTGGCATTTTTTGTTAATTTTTTGGGAAATTTCAATTAAATCGCTAACATTTTGTGCTATTGGTTCAATTTTTAATAAAGCATCAATATCTCTTAAAAACAACGCGTCAAGCACAGATCCAAATTTGCCTAGTGGTAATTCTTTTAGCGAGGAGAGATTTTTTTTATTAATTAAGCTCAAGACAGCTTTTTTTTTATCTATAAGATTTGTATCTAAATAAGCATCAAGCAACTTGTCAATAATCTGACTATCGGATACTCTAACAACAAGATTTTCTATATCTACAAGATTTAGCACATCTATGGCTAAATTGACTATCTCTATATCTGTTTCAATGGAGTTTTGCCCAAAGACCTCAGCACCTATCTGTTTAAACTCTCTTTTTAAGTTTGCATGCTGCTTTTCATCTCTATATATATAATGAGCGTATGAAAATTTAGCAGGCAGCTCTATATCTGCAAGCAAAACGGCTAAAGCCACCTGCAGAGTCACATCTGGTCTCAAAATAATTGTTTTACCACTGTTTCTATCAACAAATTTAAACAATTTTGATTTTAGCGGCTCGTACAAATCCTGGTAAACATTGTCTTCATAAATGAACGTGGGCGTTACTATTTCTTTGTAATCTTTTAAATCAAGATAGTCCATTATCTTATTTTCTATATTGCGGCGCTTACGTGAATATGGATAAAAGAATTGCAATACGCCCTTTGGGATATTGTGCTTAATACTCAACAAAAATCTCCAAAGCTTTTTTTGTGCCTACGCCTAGTTTATCTATACCTAGTTTTTTTAAGGATATCTCAAGCGTGCCAATGGTTAATATAATATCTGGTGGATAAAAATAACCCAAATGTGCTATTCTAAAAATCTTACCTTTCATAGAACCTTGACCATTGGATATAGAAACGCCAAAGCTGTCCATAATGTCTATAATTTGTTTTGAATCTATCCCTTGTGGTGATTTAACGGCAGTTAAAGACAACGAGGGTCTTTTTGCAAAAAGCTCTAGCCCCATTACTTTAACAGCTTCTTGCGTTGCTTTAGCTAAAAATTGGTGCCTTCTGAAAACATTTTCTAAGCCTTCTTCCAGCATCATATTAACTGCTGCATTCAAACCTAAAATCAATGTTACAGGCGGTGTAAAATGGCCTGCTTGAGCGTTAAGCTCGCCTAAAATATCAAAGTAATACCTTTTGTTTTTGTTTTGACTTGCTATTTCTTTTGCTTTTTCGCTAACAGAAGCAATCGCAAGACCGGGCGGTAACATAAAAGCCTTTTGAGATCCAGTCAAAAGTATATCAATACCCCACTCATCGGTTTTGATATCAATGCAACCCACAGCTGTAATACCATCTACAACAAAAACGATTTCTGGGTACTTTTCTTTAAGTATTTTACCAATCTCATCAATGGGATGGTACACGCCCGTGGATGTTTCGCATGCTTGCATATAAATAGCTTTTGGACTGTATTTTTTTACATACTCCTCAATCTCATCTGGACTAACAAATTCACCGTATTCTTTTTTTAATACTACAGCTTCAGCTCCAAAGCTATTTACAAGTTGACTAAATCTCTCGCCGAATTTTCCCGCTTCAACAACAAGCGCTTTATCATTGTCTGACAATATATTAGAAACAGAAGCTTCCATTGCCCCTGTGCCACTTGATGAAAAAATCACTATGTCGTTTTTAGTTTGAAATATTTTCTTTAAATTTTCCCTTGCTTGCTCATGCAGCTGTATATATTCTTTTGTTCTATGATGTATAATAGGCGCAGCCATAGCTAATGCAATTTGTTCTGGTACAGGCGTTGGACCTGGTGTCATTAAGTATTTTTTCATAGCCTACTCCTTGTTTTAGAAAGATATATCGTTAATATTACCCAAACAGGTTAAATGCATTTTATCAACGCTAATTAAATCCAAAACTTCCATTATATCGTCAAGGCTCACTCTATCAACCTTTAAAAAAATATCTCTTGGATCCTGGTATGCATTGTAAGTCAAAGAATCACTTCCAAGTTTTATCATCATGCTATTTGTGCTCTCAAGCGATAAACCATATTGGCCTTTAAAGTTAGTTTTTATATCATCTAATTCGCTTTTTGTCATACCACTTTTTTTAAATCTATCAAGCTCTTCAATACAGGCATCTACTAAGCCTTGCGCTTTGGCGTTAGAAGTTGAACTAGATATATAAAAACATCCGCCTTTTTTAAAAAACATAATACTTGAGTAAATGCTGTAACATAATGATTTTTCTTCTCTAATGGATTGAAAAAGTTTAGAACTCATGTTGCCACCAAAAAAATTATTTGCTAAGAAACTTGCGTATTTTCTATCGTCGTATATGCTAAACAACTCACAGCCCAAAATCACATTGGTCTGTTCAAGCTGCCTGTTTATAATATTTTTGCCAGGTACAAATCTAAACTCATAATCATCTGATATATCAGAGTTTTTAAAGTAATCTTTGTAGGAAAACTCGGGCGGGTTTTGATAATCAAGCTGTGCGCCCTCTCCTACATACGCAATAAGTATGTTTTCCGGCTTGTAAAATTTACCCATAAAATCAAGAAAATCTTCTCTAGTGTATGAAGCAATTTGCTCTTTTGTGCCAAGGATAGGTTTTCCTACGCTTGTAGGCATCGCACTTTCAAAAAAAGCGTCAAAAACGGCCGACTGGGGGTCATCATTTGATGAATTTATTTCTTCAATAATAACACCTTTTTCTTTTTCTAATTCCGCTTCATTTATCGTAGGGTTAACAACAATATCAATTAAAACATCCCATGCTTTCTCTATATAATCATTCAAAACTTTTACATAAAAGCACGTGTACTCTTTTGAAGTAAAAGCGTTTATAATACCACCTAGGCGATCGATTTCTTTAGCAATATCAAAGTAAGAGCGTTTCTTTGTTCCTTTAAATACCATATGCTCGACAAAGTGCGACAAACCCCTTTCTCGGTCATTTTCGAATACGCTCCCACACTTAACAAAAATACCAACACTACCTACAACGCCTGATTTCTTAAGTGTCTGAAACTTCATTTTGTTCTTCTTGTTGATTTTCTAATTTAAGAGCTTTAAGTGATAAAGAAACTCTGCCAAACTTATCTATGCCAATGATTTTTGTAGTTACCCTATCGCCAATGTTTAATATTTCGGAAACACTTTTTACTCTTTTTGTGTCAATCTGAGATATATGTATTAAGCCTTCTTGATTTGGAGAAAATTTTATAAAAGCACCATAATCTTCTATGCGGCTTACCATACCTTCTACGATTTGACCTTCTTCTAACTCACCAATTGATATTTTTATGAGTTGCATAGCCTTTTCTAAGCCTTTTGTGTTGCTTGCAAAAATATTTACCTTGCCATCTTGTTCAATGTCAATTTTTGTATTTGTCTCTTCTATGATTGATTTAATTACTTTACCACCAGGACCAATCAAATCTTTAATTTTGTCGGCACTAATGTTTATCACTGTGACCTTTGGGGCATATTCAGACAAATGAGCCCTGCATGTTGGCATTGTCTGAAGCATTTTATCAAGTATAAAAAGCCTTGCTTTTTCTGCTTTTTCAAGCGCATACATTAAAACTTTATCACCAACACCTTCTATTTTTATATCCATTTGAAGCGCATTAATGCCATCTTTTGTACCTGCAACTTTAAAATCCATATCCCCGTAATGGTCTTCGTCGCCCATTATATCTGTCAAAATATAATAATTATCTTCTGACTTAATAAGCCCCATAGCTACGCCGCTAACAGGTTTTTTAATAGGAACACCAGCATCCATTAAAGATAAGGTAGCCCCGCATACAGTTGCCATAGAACTCGAACCATTTGACTCTAGTATATCAGAAACTATACGTATGGCATATGGAAAATCTGCCTCGTTTGGAATTACAGGCTCAATAGCCCTTTTTGCCAAAGCACCATGCCCAATTTCTCTTCTTCCTGGTGCCCCAAGGCGTTTAACTTCTCCCACGCTAAATGGTGGAAAATTATAGTGAAGCATAAATCGCTCAAATGTTTCACCACCAATGTTATCTATAATTTGCATATCGGTTTTAGATCCAAGTGTAGTCACAACTAAAGCCTGAGTTTCTCCTCTTGTAAATACAGCAGATCCATGTGTTCTTGGCAAAACACCAACTTCGCAGGTAATGGGTCTTATATCATCAAGCCCTCTACCATCAATCCTTATACCCGTTGATATAATTTTATCCCTTACTAAGTTTTTTATAATACTTTCAAAAGCCGCTTTTAACTTTGTTTCAAAATTTTCTTCTTCGCTAAACTCTTCTTTTAATTTGTTAAATGCCGCTTCGAATACAGAATTTATTTTTTCATGTCTTATTTTCTTATCTGTTATGTTAAGAGCCTCTTGAAGCTCATCTATGCATAAAGCTTCCATTGATGTCAAAATATTGTCGCTAACAACCATAGGCTTGTATTGTCTTTTTGATTTAGCAGCATCTTTGATTATTTTTTCTTGCAAATCAATAAGCTTGTTAATAACTTTCTGCGCGTAAGATATAGATTCTACCATGTCTACAGTAGATATCTCAACTGAACCAGATTCTATCATATTTATAGCATTTTTAGTACCTGCTACGATTAAGTTTAAAAAAGAATCCCTAATTTCTGACTGAGTTGGTAAAGGTATAAATTCTTTACCTCTAAGGCCAATTCTGCATGCTGCAACTGGTCCAAAAAATGGTATATCAGAAATATTTAAAGCGCAAGAAGCTGCTAAAACTGAAGCAACAACAACATCATTTTCCTGGTCGGCAGATATTGTAGTAACTATAACTTGCGTTTCTTGTTTATAACCTGATGGAAACAACGGCCTAATTGATCTATCTATAAGTCTTGAAACGAGCGTTTCATAATCGCTGGGCTTGCCTTCGCGCTTTACAAAACCGCCAGGTATCTTCCCAATTGCATAAAACTTTTCTTGGTAATTAACAGTTAACGGAAAAAAATCCAAAAATTCTTTTGGCGGCTCCTTCGCTGAAACCGCGGTAGCCAAAACTACCGTATCGCCAATCGACACTACGCAAGCACCATCAGCTTGCTTTGCCCACTTTCCTGTTTGAATCGATATCTTTTTACCATATATATTGTCTTGTATTTCAAAAATCATATTTGACCTTTAACCCTTAATCCTAACTCTTTAACTACTTTCTTAAATTCTGCAAAATTGTATTTTTCTAGGTATTTCAATAATCTCCTTCTTTGGTTAACAAGCCTCAATAAGCCTCTACGTGTTTGAAAGTCTTTCTTATAATTTTTAAGATGATCTGTTAAATAGTTTATGCGCTCCGTCAAAAGCGCAATTTGCACAGATACCGAGCCACTGTCTTTTTCACCAGCACCAAATCTTTTAATTATTTCTTCTTTTTTTTCCTTAGTCAACATACACAACTCCTTTTCTTCATCTTGGTGTTATTATACTCGATATAATCTACTTTGTAAAGAATAATTAAAACAAATCGTTACTTTTGCAAAAATCAAACATACTCTTTAGAGCGCGTTTTGCCTTTTCTAATTTTGGAAAAGGCGTTTCAATCAAACCAAAATTTGGTCCCATAGGTTGCAGGGTATCTTTTGGTTGGCTAATGTAATTGATTAAACCACCAAGCATAGTGTTTGGGGGCAGTGATATTAAATTCATATCTTTTAAAAGTCTTGAGATATTTATACCAACAAACAATCCACTTGCAGCGCTGGCAATATAGCCTTCAACACCTGTTATCTGACCGGCAAAAAAAATGTTTGGCATACTCTTTAAGTTTAAATATGGCGTTAACAAATGCTGTGATTGTAAATAAGTGTTCCTATGCATAGAACCCAGTTTTGCAAATTCTGCATTTTTTAGTGCTGGAATCAATCTAAATACCGTTATTTGCTCTTTGTAGGTTAGCTTTGTTTGAAAACCTACCATTGACAATATTGTGCCTGAAGCATTTTCTTTCCTTAACTGAACCACAGCATACGGTTTAAAACCATGTTTTGCCAAACCAACGGGCTTCATAGGTCCAAAGCACAAAGTGTTAAAACCTCTTTTTGCAAGCTCTTCTACAGGCATACAACCTTCAAAAAAACGTGGTTTCTCAAAATCTTTATACGCTACACATTCAGCTTTTACCAATGCATTGTAAAACTCTTCGTATTCTTCTTTTGATAACACACAGTTAAAATAATCTAAGCCTTCTTCATACCTATTTGCAAAGAAACCTTTAGAAAAATCTACGCTTTGGGTTATTATATGAGGCGCAATTGCATCGTAGAAATACAAATTTTCCTTGCCTGTGATGTTTAAAATTTCATTTTCCAGATCTTGAGAAGTCAAAGGGCCACTCGAGATAACCACTAAGTCATAATTAACAGGCAATTTTTTCATCTCTTTTCTTATAATATTTATGTTTGGATGTTGTTCAATAATTTGTGTGATATTTTTAGCAAATAGGGTCCTATCTATAGCCAAAGCCCTTCCTGCTGGCACCACGCAGGTTTTTGCCACTGAGATTACTAATGATCCAAGCAGTTTCATCTCTTTTTTAAGTAGACCTGACGCTGTTTTTATCGATTTCGCACCAAAAGAATTAGAACAAACAATTTCAGCTAAATAATCTGTAAGATGCGCTGGTGTTTGCTTTATAGGACGCATTTCATACATATCAACTGCAAAACCATTTTGAGCTATTTTATAGGCTACCTCGCACCCAGCAAGGCCACCACCAATTATACATACTCTCATAACTGTTTTATATTATACAATATTCATATTTTTTGCAAGGCGAGAGGGGCTTTAAAAAGCCCCCGAATTTAGATAGGTCGATGAGGTGGCGCCATAAATTCTGGGCCAATAGGATCTTTGATGAAGGTATTTAATATAAGATCAATTTGGTGGCTATCTTGTTCTGATACTTTAAAATCAAACAATTCGTTTATATAGAGCAATTGAGAAGGTTTTCTTGCACCAATAAGAGCAATATCGGCTCCTTTTTGATCCAAAATCCATCTTATTGCTAAATGAATAACGCTTTTATTGTAATTTTGCTTTGCAAATTTATCCAACTCTTCAGTTGCTTTAAGGTAGTTTTCAAACCTACCTGGTTGAAATTTCGGATCAATCTTTCTTAAATCGTCGCCTTCAAACTGCGTATCTTTTTTCATTCTGCCGCTCAATAAACCTCTACATAAAGATCCATAAAGCAGTGTTTTAATATTATTTCGATAACAATAAGGCAAAATCTCTTTTCTTGATTGTTGCTCATAGAGGTTAAATGGTGGTTGTGCGCTGTGAAGTGGCACAAATTTTCTAAGAGCATCCATCTGGCCTAGAGAGTAATTGCTTACGCCTATTGCTCTAATTTTGCCTTGTTCATAAAGCCTAAGCATTGTGGAAGCGGTTTCTTCTAGCTCCACAGTCTCGTCTGGCCAATGTATCTGGTATATATCGATATAATCTGTTTGTAATCTTTTAAGTGAATCTTCGATTTCTTTTTGGATGCGATTCTTGCTCGAATTTCTAAAAACCTGACCATTTTGCCACTCCAGGCCCACCTTTGTTGCCAAAACTACTTTATCCCTTTGACCATGCATTTTTAGCGCTTTCCCAACAATTTCTTCTGACAAACCAAAACCATACGCAGGGGCTGTATCAATTAAACTAATACCTATATCCAAAGCTGTTAAGATTGTGCTAATAGATTGTTGTTCATCGCTGCCACCCCACATCCATCCACCAATAGCCCATGTTCCAAGGCCTATTCTTGAAGCCTTAATTGTGTTGTTAACATATACAAACTCCATTTTGCCTCCTCCTTTTTAAAATTTTTCTAATTGCTTTGTTATTTATAATAAACATAATTTATAAATTGTCAAGGCTATGCTTTGCTTTAACAGGAAAAAATTAAACCTAAAATATATTTGCAAAAACTGATCTTATAAAAAGCTGCAAAGGAACAAGAATTTATTGTTTGCTAGCAATCTTTAAGAAATTAGAAATTTTTGAGTTTACAAAGTGGTATTTTTAACATCAACATAATAAAAATTTTACACACACTGGGGGTTTACATAAAGAAAGTTACACTCCCCTATTAAACCCTACAGGTTAACACAATTAATGGGCTTTCCGCCACTAAAGACCCTTTTAATATTTTCACACACATAAAAAGCTATTGCTTTATAGGAAACATCGGTAACTCCAGCGATATGTGGTGTAACTATAACATTTTTGAACTTAAAAAAATCTTCCTTATCCGGCGGCTCTTTCCAAAAAACATCCAAAGCAGCACCACCTAAGTAATTTTTCTCTAAAGCTTCAATGAGAGCTTGTTTTTCAATTATCCCACCACGCGATGGATTAATCAAATATGCGCCTTTTTTAAATTTAAATATATTTTGAACATTTATTAAATTTTGTGTAGAATCATTTAAAGGTAAAGCCAAAAACACATAGTCAGAAATTTTTAAATAATTTTCCATATTTCTTAACTCATCAAGCGCATCTAATTTATACTCCTTGCTTAGCCCACTATCTATATTACGCTTAATTGCAAAAATATCCACACCAAATGGTTTTAATCTTTGCGCGATAGCCCTACCAATACCACCAAATCCTATTATCAGAGCTTTTTTTCCAATCAAACTCATCCCCACTGGACATCCCCAGCCAACAGCGTTGTAAACATTATCTTGAATATACGGAAATCCTCTTGAAAGTGCAATTGCAGCCATAATAGACCATTCAGCCACAGATTCGGCATTACCAGTATTAGCAGTAGGTACATTTGCCACATAAATGCCTTTTTTCTTAGCAGCTTGAATGTCAACGCCATCTAGTCCTGCACCCCATTGATGAATAAGTTTCAAATTGAAAGCTTTTTCTATAAGGCTTGCGCTTATTTTTGTCATTGCAGGGATAAGTACATCACACTCATGAATTCTGTATTCTAGAGCACTTTCTGGTATAAATTCAAATTCTAAATTTTCTGTACATTCACTTATAAAATTTTGCATGCCGACAAAGTGTATGCCAGCAGCAAATACCTTTATTTTTTTCATTTACTCATATCGTTTTGAAAGAATTTAAAATTTATAACATCTAAAATAAAGTTTTTTGCTAATTCAAAATCCGCGCAAGATAAGTCTATTACAATATCATAATTTCTTAAATCATACCTGTTCAAACCGGTCAACTTTTTTATATATTTAATTCTTTCTTCTTCAGTTTCTTTAACAAGATCTATTGCTTTACTCTGACTTATATTAAACTCTTTTGAAACGTTTTTTACCCTATAATCTAAATTTGCTTTTAAAAAGACAGATAAGTGTTTTGGATGGTCTTTAAAAATAAAAAAAGAACCTCTTCCCAGCGCTACGATGTTATGTTGTTGAGCAAAACTTTTCAACACTGTAGTTTGTGCTTCAAAAATCTCCGTATAATCTGGATAAGTATTGTTTGAAAGAGACCCTACTTCTGGTGTACCAATAGAAAAGACACCTAAAATACTTTCAATTAAGCTTGTTACTTTCTCTTCTTTTTTTTCTAAGTAGGCTGTATCTGTTTTTAAAATTTCTGCAGCACGAGTAACAAGCTCCCTATCAATCAATTTAAAATTAAATCTCTCAGCAATTGACCTTGCAAGATCATAACCGCCAGACCCTATTTGTCGTGCAATAGTAACCACAATATTTTCCATCAATCCCCCTTGATATCCTTAAAGCCTTTCAAGAAAAAAGCTAATGGCAAAGATAAAACGAATATAAACATTATAAGTAAATACACATGGTTGTACGAAAGCATCATAGCCTGCTGCATGACCGTCTCGTTGAGCATTTCTTTTACTTTTAAATCTGGCATTTGAAGTGGCATACCAAACAACTGCTCTAGTTTTGCCAGATACTCCAACGTGTTTCTGCTAAATATTGAAACATTTTGAGTCAAAATTGAGTAATAAGTGTTTGTTCCCCTATCAACAAATGTAGCAACCAATGCCACACCAATGCTACCCGTTATAAGTCTGAAAACGTTATAGATGCCTGTTGCAAATGTTAAATCGCTTTTTTCGATTGTAATTAATGCAGATGTGCTGACAGATACAAAAATAAAACCAAAACCTGCACCCTGTAAAAATTGTGGCATAAATATATCCCAAAAACTTGCGTTTAAATTTAAATTTGCAAATTGGAAAAATGAAATGATTACAAGTATAAGCCCAAAACTAACAAGGATTTTTGGACCAAGTTTATTAAATAGTTTCCCACCGATTGGCATCATTAAAGCCATTGCTAAGCTTCGTGGTACCATTGCAACGCCCGCATCAAATGCGGTGTATCCTAGTAAATCTTGTAAAAAAACAGGCAAAATAAACAAACTTGCAAAAAGCCCCATACCAAGTACACCACCAAGCAACGTCCCTAAAGTAAAATTTATATTTTTCAAAATTCTCAAATTTACAGCAGGCTTTTTAACCGTCAACTCCCTTATTATAAAAAATATTATACCTGCGCTTGCAATAATCGCAAGATTGGTAATATACTGAGAGGTAAACCAGTTTTTATTTTCTCCATCTGCAAGAAATACCTGCAAAGCACCAAACCCTATAGCCATAAAGATTAAACCTAGAAAATCTATCTTACTTTTTTCTCTGACTAAAAAATCAGGATCTTCTATAAATAAATTAACCATAATGAAAGCAATTATACCAATGGGTAAATTGATATAAAAAATCCATGGCCAGCTATATCTATCTATAAGCCACCCGCCAAGCGTAGGCCCAAAAGCAGGACCCATTACAACACCCATGCCGTATATACCCATTGCCATGCCTTGCTCTTCTTTTGGGAAAACCTCTCTTAAAATTGCTTGAGCGATTGGTATTAAAACGCCTCCACCGATTCCCTGTATAATTCTAAAAATAATAATGGCATACAAATTCCATGCAATGCCGCAAAGTGCAGAGCCCAATGTAAACAAAACTATGCCAAACATGTAAAAATTCTTTCTGCCAAAACGGGAGCTTAAAAGCGCAATTATTGGCATGATTATAGTATTAGAAAGCAAATACCCCGTTGAAACCCATGTAATTTCTTCAATTGAAGCACCCATTGAGCCTTGAATATAGGGTACTGCAACATTTACAATACTAGTATCTAGTGAACTCATTATTGTGCCTATCATTACAGTAACTGTAACAATCCACTTATTCATTTTATGCTGACATAGGGCTCAACAGACAGTCCAGGGTATAATGGAGTTTTTGGGTTATAGGGTGTTGTGATGTTAATTTTAACAGGAATGCGCTGGACTACTTTAATGAAGTTTCCAACGGCATTTTGCGGTGGAAGCAAGCTAAATACTGCCCCGCTGCCTGTTTGAAAACTATTTACATAACCATAAAAAGTTTTGCCAGGGTAGGCATCTACTTTTATTGCTGCTTTTGCGCCAATGTGAATATTGTTTACAGAAGTTTCTTTAAAGTTTGCTACAATCCACACATGGTGTAAATCCACAATATTCAAAACAGGCAACCCTACTTGTGCATACTGACCTACTTCTACATTACGCTTTGTTACATAACCATCCATTGGTGCAACTATGTTTGTTCTTGATAGATTTACGCTTGCTATATCAAGCTGAGCTTTGGATTGCTTTATCAGGTGCTCTTGCTTTGTAGTTTGCGTTTTTAAATCATCTATTTCGATACCCAATTGCTTTATTGCGGCAAGTTGAGCATTAAAATTAGCTTGCGCAACATTAAAATCCATCTTTATATTATCGTATTCTTGCGGGCTTATTACATGCTCTTTTAGTAGATTGTAATAGCGAGTGTTTTGTTTTTGAGCGTAGAGTAGTTTCGCTTCTTGGGCTTTGAGCTGTTCTTGGGCTTGTTCCAGACTAGCTTGTTTTTCTAATATTGAAAGCTTAAGGTTTTCAAGTTGAATTTGGTTTGCTTGATAGGCGTTTTGTGTATTTTTTACCTGTTGAATATAATCTGTTTTATCTATTTCAAATAAAATTTGACCTTTTCTAACAAACTGGTTTCTTTTTACACAAACTCTCACAACCTTGCCAGCCACTTGAGGTGATATAGGCACAATGGTGCCATCGATATACGCATCGTCTGTTGATACATGGTTAAAATCATAGACAAGCTTGGGTATAAAGTATATAGCCAAGCCCGCTAATACAATTAAAATAACTAACAGTTGTGTGAGTTTTTTTGTTTTTTTAGTCATTTTTTAATAATAGATACAAATTCATCGTTTCTATTTTTAGCCCAAGCATATTCGTTGTTTTGGGAATCAACAGGTTTGGATTTTCCGTTGCTTAATGTTTGAATTCTATCAGCAGAAACACCCTTTAATATTAAATAGTTTTTCGCTGCATCTGCTCTTTGCTGTCCAAGAGCTAAATTATAAGCATCTGTACCACGCTCATCGCAGTTACCCTCAATAACAATATTAATTTCTGAGTGATCAATCAAAAATGATGCTATTTTATCTAAAACTTCAGATGGGTTTTGCTGTATACCCCACTTATTAATATTTGTAATCGAAGCACTGTTGACTTTGAAATAAATTCTTTGCATCACTTCTTTTGCTTGCCTTTCAAGAGCACTTTCTTGTTGGTTTTGATTTTGATTTTGCATATTGTTTATGCTAGATGATGGCATATTAATAGGAGAGGTAGTGCTTGTACCATTTGAGTTTATTGCTTGCGGCACACTTGAGTGAATAGGAGCTTTTGTTCCTGGAACGCTTGAACAGCTACTAACCAATAATGAAAAGCCAGCCAAAAACAAAAATAAAAATAACTTTCTCATACATCAAACCTCCGTTCAAATTTTTATAATCCTTTTTTCCAATAATGTCAATGCAGTTTTAAAGGTTAATTAATTTAAGACTCTTTATAAATCTTTCAAAATCTTGCACGCCTTTTTGTAATTCAATAGCTGCTTGCGTGCCAATTATTACACCATCTGAGATTGAAAAGGCTTTAGCTATATCATTTGCGTTTCTTATGCCAAAACCTAAATACACTTTGGTATGCTTCTTGCAATAATTTATTTTTTGCACAGTTTGACTATCAAGAGCAAAATCACCCCCTGTTATGCCCCTTTTTGAAATAAAGTATATAAAATCCTTTGTGCTTTTGATGGCTAAATCCAAATCACTTGACCTGCTTTCTGGTGTAGCAAATTTAATAATATTGCAGCCAAGTTTTTTTTCAAAGCCAATGGCTTCCCTCACAGGTAAATCAGCCAAAATAACACCGCTTGCTAGCTTTGAATACTTATTAAACTCATCTTTTAAGCTGTAGGGAATATTTGTATAAGTCATAATATAAAGCCTTTTTTGAAACAATCTTTTTACTTCAAAAAGGCTTTCAAGAAAATCCCGCGTGGTATATTTATCAAGCATCTCAAACGATGCTTTTTCCAAAACCGCACCATCCGCTATGGGATCTGAAAACGGTATGCCAATCTCTAAAAAATCTACATCTAAACTATTGCAAATCTCAACCGCCTCTAAAAAGGTACTTTTTTTTGGGTAGTTGGATATTAAATATATACCTATATTCATTCTTGCACCATCCTTATAATATCTAAATCCTTATCGCCTCTACCAGAAAGATTAATTATAATAGTTTTATTTTTAAATTTTTCTTTTTGAGCCAATACGTAGGCTAAAGCATGAGAACTTTCAAGCGCCGGTATAATCCCTTCTAATTTTGATAAGGCAAAAAACCCCTCAAGCGCCTGATCATCAAATACATAATCGTAAATTACACGCTTTGTGTCTTTTAAAAAACTGTGCATTGGACCAACACCAGGATAATCAAGGCCAGCAGATATAGAGTGTACCGGCATAACATTTGCCTGTCTTTGCAGCAAATAGCTCAACGAACCATGTAAAATTCCCTTTGTACCCAAGCTCAAAGTTGCTGAGTGATCGCCTAAATTTATAGACCGACCACCTGCTTCTATGCCGTATAGCTCCACATCATCTTTTAAAAAGGCACTAAATATACCATAAGCATTACTGCCGCCACCTACGCACGCAACAACCGCATCACAAAGCTTCCCCTCACACTTTTTTATTTGCCTTTTTGCTTCTTTGCCAATTACTGATTGGAAATCTCCAACAATCGTTGGAAATGGGTGTGGGCCAACAACACTACCTAATAGATAATACGTGGTTTGCACATTTGCCACCCAATCCCTAAGCGCTTCATTTATAGCACTCTTAAGTGTACCACCAGATTTTTCCACGCTTATTACTTCTGCCCCCAAAATTTTCATTTTATCAACATTAGTGCTTTGGCGTTCAACATCCGTTTTACCCATATACACAACACACTCTAAGTTTAATAAGGCGCAAACCGTAGCTGTTGCCACACCGTGTTGACCTGCACCCGTTTCTGCTATAATCCTTTTTTTACCCATAAACTTTGCCAATAAACCCTGCGCTAGCGTATTGTTTATCTTGTGGGCACCTGTGTGAGCCAAATCTTCCCTTTTTAAATAGACTTTAGCACCCACATAATCGCTAAAATTTTTTGCAAAATACAGCGGGGTGGGTCTTCCCACATATGTTTTAAATAACTCATTCAGCTGTTGTTGGGTATTTTTATCTTTTTTAAACGCAATATAGCCTTCTTCTAGCTCATCTAGTGCGGGAATAAGAGTCTCTGGCACAAATTGGCCACCAAATTCTCCAAAATAGTGTTTGAGTTTCATTTTGTACTCCTTAGTTTATCAATAAAATTTTTCATTTTAACAGGATCCTTCTTTCCAGGAAAAGATTCAAGTGAACTTACCAAATCAACTCCGTATGGTTTGTGCTTTGCAATCGCTTCAATGTTGTCCAAACTTACACCTCCAGCAATAAAAGCTCTATCTATAGCACAAAAATCTTCCAATATACTCCAATCAAACTTTTGTGCGCTACCTCCAACCTGCGCAGTTAAACTATCAAGCAAAATCAAACCGTCATAAACTTTATCTGGCAAAGTATCTTTAATTCTGTAGGCTCTAATTGTACTTTGTATATTTAAATCATTATAAACTTGAGCATATTTTAGTCCACAATAATCCATTATAGATATAATTTCATTCTCATTTTCTTCTATAAATACACCAACACTTTTTGTATCTTTAGGCAATTGTTTTAGTATATTTTTTACCTCTTGTGGCTTTATAAAGCGCGGGCTTTTTTTATAAAAAACAAATCCTATAAAATCTACACCCAAATCCAGCGAATAAAACACATCTTCTAGGTTAGTCATGCCACAAAATTTCACAAGCATAAAAGCTCCTTAAAAGTTGCCTCAATATCGCTTGATTTTAAGAGTGCTTCACCTATTAAAAATACATTGGCAACAGGCAAAAAAAACTCTACATCAGGTCTATTTCTAATACCGCTTTCTGCGATTTTTACAGGCACACAAAACTTGCTTAACATTTCTTTTGCTGCTTTTTTATCTATGTTTAAAGTGTCAAGGTCCCGCGCATTGACGCCTAAAAAGTGCGGTTTAAACTCGATTTTGTGTAAGTCTTGCTGTCTGTGAACTTCAACTAATGCTTCTAAACCCAACCCGTAAGTATAATCGTACAGCTCTTTAAGCTGACCTTTGTCTAAAACCCTCGCAATAAGCAAAACTATATCAGCTCCAGCAGCTGCTGCCCAATCAATTTGTTTTTTGTCAATTATAAAATCTTTACATAAAATTGGCAAATTTGTTCGCCTTGACACCTCATGCAAAAATTCAAAGCTACCCCCAAAGTATTTTGAATCCGTTAAAACACTTATAGCTTTTGCATATTTGGAATAAATTTCAATAAGGTTCGACATATTTACATTGAAGTTTCCAAAAGAAGGTGATTTTGACTTTAATTCAGCGATAATATTTACTGTATCACTAAAATCAGGCTTTAAAATGGGTTTTGTTCGCTTATAGGGACAACTTCTTAGCGATTTCACTTCACGTGCTTTATTTGTAATAATCTGTTCAATCATTTGCTATCTCCATTAATTTTTCATACGCTTTTTTGTTTTTTATGCTTTCTCTTGCAAGCAAAAACCCGTCTTTTAAATTGTCTTCAATACCCGATAGACTAAAGGCAAATGCACAATTTATTGCAATGGCGTCCGCCAAAATTTCATGCTCACCTAAAAAAACCTCTTTGAGAATTTTTGCGTTTGTTTTAGCATCAAAACCTTTTAATTTGTCTTTTGTTGCATATATGCCAAATCCCCTGGGATCAAACTCAAATCTTTTAGTAAACATACCCTTTTTTTGGTAACACAATGTTACATCAGAAAGACTCACTTCATCCATATCAGAAGACACAAGCAATACGTTTTGAAAATCCAGTATCTCAATGGCTTCAAAGTACAATGGTAAATAATCCTTGCTAAAAACACCTATCATTTTATAAGCAGGTTTTATAGGGTTGCATAAAGGACCAATAAGGTTAAAAATCGTGCGTTTTGCAATCTTTCTTCTAATGGGCATAATTGGTTTTAGTTTTGGATGCCAAAATGGTGCAAACAAAAAAGCAAAGTTTTTGTTATCCAGGTTTTCAACAATTTTATCCTTTTCTTGCTCTATTTTGACCCCAAGTGCCTCAAGTATATCTGCAGCACCGGACAAAGAAGAAACTGCTCTATTCCCATGCTTTGATACCTTTACAAATAAGCTAGAGACAATTGAAGCTGCCGTAGAAATATTAAAGCTGTTTGAGTCATCACCTCCGCTTCCTACAACATCAAGGCACTCACCGTGGTATTCTATCAACCGAGCATTTTTTAGCATAACTTCTGCAAGCGCAGCTACATCCATTGGGTCTTCTTTTTCTTGCGCTAATTTAATTAATGCACTTTCAATTTCTTTTTCGCTCATTTTACCAGAAAGCATAGCATCAAAAAACTCTAAAGATTCGCTAAACTTTTTCATTGCACAACCTCACAAAATTTTCTATAAATTTCAAACCATCTTTTGTTTGATAAGATTCTGGATGAAATTGCAAACCATATAACCTAAGTTCTTTGTTTTCGATAGCCATAATTTCATTGTCGCTTTCTGATATTGCAGACACTTCAAAGTCACCTTGTACATTATCTACCACTAATGAATGGTATCTAACGCCCAAAAATGGAGGCTCAATACCGTCAAATAAAATGCTTTTCTTCAATACAACCATCCTTTCAACCTTTCCATGCATAATTGTTTTAGCTTTTCTTATAGTTTTTTCATATACATAGCAAATTGCCTGCATACCAAGGCAAATACCTAAAATAGGCATCTTCGAGCTAAATGCACTGATAGCCTCGAGGCTCAATAAAGCATTTTTGGGGTGTGAGGGGCCTGGAGAAACTACTATGCCTTTTAGGTTCTTGAGATTTTTTATCTGCTCAATCGAGCTATTGTTTAAAATGACACTCACATCGTCGAAATGTTTTAAGTAATCGTACAAATTGTATGTAAATGAATCAAAATTATCTATCAAGACTATCATGTATGCCTCCTGCTTGCAAAAGAGCACCCAACTTTGACAAAACCTCTTTGTACTCATTTTCTGCTACACTATCATAAACAATACCTGCACCTGCCTGGAACCTTGCTTTATCTTTCTCAAAAAATGCGGTTCTTATTGTTATTGCCATATCCATATTGCCATTTAAGCCAATATAGCCAACGCATCCTGCATAAAAGCCCCTGACTTTTTTTTCTGTTTCTTCAATTAGTTCAATAGCTCTAACTTTTGGAGCACCGCTAACGGTTCCTGCAGGGAATGTATTTGTCAAACAATCAATCAAATCAAATGATTCATCTACTTTTCCTTCAACTTCTGACACAAGGTGCATAACATGCGAGTAATGCTCTGTCTGCCTAAATGACTTCACTTCTACACTCAAAGGCACGCTCACACGGGAAAGATCGTTTCTTGCAAGATCAAGCAACATCAAATGTTCTGCGTTCTCCTTTTTATCAAGCAATAATTCTTTTTCAAGTAAGAGAGTTTTTTCTTTAGTGCTTGCAATTGGTCTTGTTCCTGCTATGGGCTTTATTGTCGCTGTATTTTTTCTTACACTTATGTGTACTTCTGGACTTGAGCCTACAATATAGCTTTGAGCATCTTTAATAAAAAACATATATGGCGAGGGATTAAATTTTCTTAGGTTTCTGTAAAACTCAAACGGGTTCAAGCCATCTACTTCAATATAATCGCTTAGCACCACCTGGATAGCTTCACCATCTTCAATCTGCCTTTTTAAAAAATTGACTTTCTCAATAAAATCTTTTTTAGGAATTTTCCTTATTATTTGTGGGTTTGAGTTGTTCTTTTCTACGCTTGTGCGCTTTAACTCTTCTTTGAGCAACAAAAGCTCTTCTTGAGCTTTAGAGTAAGCATCGGGATCTTTTGTTAATTGAGATTTTGCCAAATAAAGCTTGTTGGTGTAGTTATCGTAAACTAAAAACTTATCTACAAAATAAAATACACCAAGTGTTTGTGGTAGATTTTTTATTTTTTTTCGTAAAGTACCACACGCGTTTACAAATTCAAAGCTCAAAATGGCTATAAATCCACCTGCAAAATTGCCAAAAGCCTCAAATGACGCAGATTTGTTTTGTTTCAAAAAGCTTTTTACAAAGCTTAAACCTTCATTATAGCCTTCAAACAAACCGTCGTTTTCTAAAACAAATTTTTTTGCGTTGAATGCCAAAAAAGAAAATCTGCTGTAAATCTTTTTTTGATCAGCGCTTTCAAGCAACAAACAATTGTCTTTGTTTAATAAGCTATTAAGTAAACTTACGGGCGTGTCTAAATCACCATCCACTTCAAGATACACAGGCACTCTATCGTAGATTTTCGATAAATCTATAAACTCACTGCAAGTTGGATACATTAAACCTCCTAAAACAAAAAGGCCGCTTAAACCATCTTTGGCTTAAGCGGCCTTAAAATAAAAAAACCGCTTAAAGCTCACCTGGGCTACCCCAAGCGCGCTTTAAGCGGCAAATTAATAGGGATAGCTTTTTTAGCTATCCCACCACCATATATTTTTTACTGTTAAAGTCTTACACAACACTTTCATGGTTTGCCAGTATATCAAATCTATGCCAAAAGTCAAGAATTTTTTTCTTTTTTATAAACATTTAACACCGCATCGGCTAAACTGATAATAATTGGTCCTATAAAAATACCAATCAAACCAAAAAAAACTATACCGCCCATTATGCTAAAAAATAAAAGCAAAGGGTGAATACTCATATAAGAGCCAATCAACAATGGCCTCACATAATTATCAACACTGCCAACAAATATACCACCCCAAACAAGCAAAAAAATGCCTTTTAAGTAAGAACCTGTAAGTAAAAAGTACACGCTTGCTGGAGCCCATAAAAGTGCTGTTCCTACAACGGGAACAAACGAAATTACAGCACCTAGTGCCATCCATATAAAAAACCCACCAATACCAACAATCAAAAAACCTAAAGCGCATAAAAAACCCTGGATTAGTGCTATAATAAAACCGCCTATAAGCGTAGCTTTTAGACTTAATCTAATTGTGTCTTTTAGTTTTTCAAATGTTTGTTTATCTTTTATAAAACTTGTTATGTAGTCTAAA
>NZ_MDSU01000019.1 GCF_002119425.1 Desulfurella amilsii
AGAATCGTAGAATGTCGCTTGCATCGTATATGAGTCATTATTGATAGTTGAAGAGCTTATACTTTGGCCTGGAGCAATTGGTTGGTTCAGTGATTCCATTAGAGTATTCAAACTAGTATTATCCAAAGGATTAGCATTTGGCGACAAAGATGATCCTGCTGGCACTTGAGATGTAGGCATAACTTTAATCGAAATATCAGATTGACTACCATTTGCTATTGTAATTTGGCCGTTGTTAAAGCTTACGGAATTGGAAGCATTTCCAGTATCGCTTTTAATATCTTGGTTCATTTTTGTAATTAAGTCATTAATTGTGGAAAAGCCTTCTGTGCCATCTGTAGGTGCTGTGCCTGAGGGCTGATATTCGTATATATGGTAAGTGGTGCCGCCGTTATAGCTAACTGCAAAGTTGTTTCCAGGCTGTACATTTAGCGAATTTCCATTAGAATCGTAAAGCATACTAAAGTCAGAAGTTGGTAAAGCTTGGGCGTACTGCGTAACAGAACTTGCAGGATCAAGATTGCCTTGCATTTTAACGTATGTTGAAGCAGCAGCTGGAACT
>NZ_MDSU01000020.1 GCF_002119425.1 Desulfurella amilsii
TTCGCATCTTTTATTAGAGGTGGGTTTTGACTTTTTATACTGGCAATACTACTTAATGTCAATGGAATGTATTGGGAGTTTTCCGATTTCACAGATATTGTAAAATTGGATAAGTCTTTAATGTTGTTTGGCATTTTTGTGGTTGACAAGGTTAATTGTTGATTGAAATAGTTTATTACCCCAGAAAAAAATGGTCCTTCATTTAAAACAAGAGAATTTATGACTTCTTGGGGTGATATTCTATACTGTAGTAATTTTTGAGGATTGAGAGCTATATTAATCTCAGGCCAACCACGTGAAGTTTCTTCTACTTTATAAACACCATTTATACCAAGCAGCATAGGTTTTGCCTGAAAATAGTAGTAGTTCATCATGTTTGCACTGTCAATTTTGTTTGAAACAAGCGCATATTCTGCAAATGGATATATGTTGGGTTCCATTAAGCGGACACTTAAGCTAGAATTTGGCGGTAAATTTATTTTAGCTATTCTTGCTTGTAACATTAAGTACGCTGTTTTTGGGTTGACATTTGAATCAAAATAAACATGAATTTTAGATAAACCATTGCCTGTTTGGGATCTGACAAGGTTTACGCCAGGTTCAGCCCTTGCTGCTTCTTCAAGCGGTCTTGTTACACTGACAAGCATATATTTTACGGGTAAATCTTGATTATGTACAAGAATAGATACCTTAGGAAAGCTTACATTTGGAAAGATGCTTTCTGGTAAAAAAAAGAGGGCAAATGCACCACCAAAGATAATTAAAATACCGCATAAAAATACTGTAAATTTGTTATTCCATAAAAAATTAAGGTACTTATTCATTTAATAATTTTTACCTTAATGTTGTTTTTTAACCTTTCTACACCATTGGTAACTATTGGCTCATTATTGGTAATGTAGGCGCTGATATAGGCAGTATTATTAGAAACATTGATTAACTTGATCTGCTTTTTGTGCGCTACCCCATCTGTTACAACATATATGTAAGCTTTAGAACCTTTTGTGGAAATAGCGCTTTTTGGTATACAAAACCCGTGGCTTTTACTGATTGGAATTTCAAGACTAACCCATTGACCGGCAATCAAAGCTTTGTTGTTAGTATTTATAAAGATTGGCACAAGACCGCTTGAATCTGTACTGGGTGATAATTGGGCTATCGTGCCAATGTACTTTGAGTTATTAAGATAGTAATAGATAGTTTGGCCAATTTTTAACTTGTCTATAGAATCTGGTGCTACATAGGCTTTGATCCATAAATTGCTGTTTCCCGTTAAAGTAGCAATAGGTTGATTTAGTGCTGCACTACTTTTATTTGGTACAAGAAACTCTAAGCTTCCTGCAAAAGGCGCATAAATTTTGGATCGTTCAGATTGAGCATTTAATTGTTCTAAGTTGTTTTTTGCCTGATAATAAAGCATTTTTGCTTTTTCTAATTCTTGAGAAGTAGCGATGTGAGTATTTTTTAATTTTATTGTACTTTGAAGATTATTATAGGCTGCCTTAACATTTGCTTTAGCATATTCTATTTGTCTTGAAAGTCTTGGAGGGTAAATTTGAGCTATTAATTGACCACTTTTTACAGTACTGAAATTTGAGTTAACTCTAATAATACCGCTTATGGGGGCTAAAATTGTTATATTTTGTGTTGTTTCAACTTTTCCATAAACTTTTATTGTTTCATAGCTTGCGCAAGCTTTTGGGTAGCCTACTTGCACCTCAATCCCATAAGCTAAAGAATATATAGTCAAAATAAATATTAATAGCAAGATTTTTTTCATTATAGTTAGATATAAGTCAATTAAAAGGCATTGTCAAGTAAATATCAATGTTGACTTTAAAATAATAGAGGATATAATTTTTGGTTATGAATAGCACAACTTTGAATTATCTTATTTTAACGTTTCTTAACATTAACCCAATTTTTGGCGGCAAACTTATAGCTGTTGGCTATGTAAGCGTAGCAAATCTTAACCCATTTGTTTCTTTAGCTATAATTATTTTAACAGAAATAATAGTATGCGCAATCAGTTTTCATTTTGCCAATTATATTAAAAGATTTAAATTATTTAGCAAGAAACTGTCAAAAATTAACGAAAAATGGGTAAAAAGCGGGGCTTACATTGGTTTTTTTGTGGGGCAGCTATTTATGGGAGAATTATTTATTGCTTTACTTTTTGGGTTAGTAGAAGACAAAAAAAATGTAATTCTTTACTTTTATGTGCCTATGATCGCAAGCACTTTCCTGTACACTTTAGTTTATTATTATCTTGCAATTCATGGTATAAATTTGATTAAAGATTATTCTACTTTCGGCCAACAGATAAGTCTTTATAAAAAGTTTATAAGATTTATTTAAAAAACTTTTAAAATGAAATATATTAGATTAGCCAGGCTTATTGCTATAGCAACCAACTTTATTGGTGTTTTGATAGTTATTTTAGCTGTTTATTTTAAACTACCTGCGAGTAATAGTGAGTCAATGCTTGGACTTAAAGCTATTATGCTAATGATATTGTTTGTGGTAAATACATCATCTAATTCATTGCATTCATCGGAATTTTATTTTTTAAATAAGTGTGAATTAGAAAACGACAATGATATTTTCAATAGTATAGAAGAAATATATAAGTCTTTAAGTAAGCTAGTGCTCTTTAATATGCTTGTGCTAAATAGTTCAATTTTTTTAATCATTTCTATTCTTGCCAATATTATCCAGAGCGTTACACCGCCTTGGCAAAACATTTTTACAGGTATTTCTTTCTATTCTTTTGTTGTTTTTATCTTTATAATAATCAATAATTACTTGTTCTATAATTTTATTTTGTACAGAACCTTTAAAAAAATCGTTTATACAAGGAAGTGATTTATTATGTCTAAGAGAATTTTAAAAAAATTAGCCAATTTAATAACAATAATAGTAGGTTTTGCAATGCTTAATAGTTGCGCCACAGTTTTACCAATAAGTGGCAATTTTACACAAATAACGCCAATCGAAGCCCAGACGGGAAAATTTTTTGGAAAGACTGTAAGGTTTGGTGGAACTATAATATCTACTATACCAGAACAAAATAATCAAACATGTTTTGTGGTCTTAGGCTTAAAACTTAACAGTAATGGCAAACCGTACAAAAAAGAGCCAAAAAACTTTGTTGGCAGATTTGTAGCGTGTGCTCATGGCTATTACGATCCCAAGATATACCAAAAAGATAAGAAAATAACTTTCGTTGGCACGATAGCGGGGATTGAAAAAGAAAAAGTTGGAAATTATACATATTCATATCCTGTAGTGGATGTAAAAAGTTTATATTTGTGGCCAAAACATATAGAATATGAAAATTGTTTTCCTTATAATTGTCCTACATACAGCTTGGAACCTTGGCCGTATTTTTACTAAAAACCTATGAAAAACAAAGCAATTTTGATAATTTTAAATGTCGTTTTTTTAACTATTTGTTACAAAATAGCACGCGCAGATATGGCTGAGATTTGCAAAACTCAATTTAATGGTAAGAACTATGTTAAAGCTATAAAAAGTTGTGAAGATGCAGCTAAAAAAAACTACAAAGATGGGTATTTTTATTTAGGTAAGATATATTTAAACTTAAATCAACCAAGAGTAGCTATAAATTTTTTTAACAAAACCAGACAATTAACAACGAATCCTTACAATATAGGAAAAATTTATAGATATATAGGAACTGCATATTTAAACTTGTACTTACATAATAAATTTCTTTATTACAGGGACAATTTTATAGATCTGTCAGATTTTAACAATTATGATACAAATTTGTATATTTCTATGAACAATTTAGTGGCTTTGCATCTAATGCATAAATTATTTATAAAGATGATTTTCTATTTTCATAAATCTTTAAAAATGTGCAGCACAGATTATGATTCATTAGTATTTAATGATTTAGCTTATGCTTACTTTTTTGATAATAAAATCAATAAAGCTTTGCTTTTTGAAAAAAAAGCAATTCAAAGTGCGCAAAAAAACAAAGATTTGAGAAATCTACCTTTGTATCTTTTTAATCTAAGCTATTTTCAATATATTAAAAATCAAATTAATGATCCAACAAAAAAACAATGGCAAGAAAGCTTTAATAACTTTCTTGCCCGTTTAAAAAAATATACCTCAAAGCTTCCTGAATTAAATAAAGATACACAAATCAGCAAAATTATAAATAATATAATAAAAGCAAATTAGTCATAGCATCCTGGAGCTAATTTTATCTCTTCAAAAAATTTTGGGTCGTGGCCATACCATATTTTTGCATTTAAAAAGTTAGCAAATTCTTTTAATGAGAGAATCGAATAATACGCGTCTTTTGTGTTGGAGGCGACGCCAGGTGCTGTATTATTCTCAATATTTTCTTTTAATGGCGCAACGTCCCCTGCTATGATTACAGGACCGTAGTTGTTTAATTTGACTACAACGCTTTGATGCCCGGGCGTATGGCCAGGTGTTGGTAAAATCAATATTTTGTTATCAAATAAACTTTTCATGCCAACAATAGGCTCCCATTGTATAGAAGGATTTTTAATGTCTTTATCAACATAACCACGTTCTAAATTTGAATCATAAAAGTAAGCTGCTTTTAATTCTTCTAGTTGAACTATTACTTTTGCTTGTGGGAATAGTTTTGTGTTTGCTGCATGGTCAAAGTGAAGATGCGTTTGAATAATATAGCCTATACTGTTTTTATCTATACCCAATTTAGAGAGTGCTTCTATTGGATTTTCTGTTTTTCCACGCGTTTTAGCGATACTTGACTTAGAGTCAAAAGAAATACCAGTATCGATAAGCACTTTCTCATTTTCTAGATCTATCAAAAAATAAGGCACAGGAATATCAATATCTTCGTTTTTGTCGGCGCTAGACAAAAGTTTTTGTTTTTTAATGGTTTGAACCCCGCTTGATAAAACATAAAGTTTGGGATACATTTTAAGCCTCCAGTGTTTTTATATTTTGTAAAAATTTGTCTAATTTATTTGGTGATAAATTGCCACGGTAACGCACACCTGATATTATAGATACAGCAAACGGCTTTACGATTTTGTTTAATTGACCCACTATCGTATTTAAGTTTTCTTTTGCGATGTTATCCACTTCTATCCCAGCACCATCAATATTTATATTCTTCAATACTTGAATTTCACTTATTCTCAAATCCGATACATAGACTTTTGGGCAAAAAACCATTTTGCAACCTACAACTTGTTACATTGCAGCTTCAATCTTTTGTTTTATAGATTTGTCGCTCTCATCTAAGGCTTGTTTTAATAGCATTGAATCTTTTTGCGCAAGCTCTTGTGGTAAGGCGCTAGAAACGCTCATTCTAAGCTTTAAAAAAGCTTTTAAAGTTTCTTTATCTAAGTTTGATGCTAGTTTTAAGTTTACTTTACAAAGCTTTACGTATTGATCATCCGTTGCATTTTTTGCAACTTCCATAATGAGGTTCTTTAAGTTGTTAAATTTTTCTTCATCTGTCATGGACAGTAGTGCTTCAAATACAGTCTTCATAGTGTTTTCTAATTCTTGTGCGTTTTGGTTAATGATTTTGGTAATATCAAATGTTTGCATAACAAACCTCCTTTTAAAGTAATTTTCTTGAAGCTTTTGAGATTCCTTCTGCTGTTGATGGGTGTTGATTTGCATATTCTGCAACGTCTTTTAATTTTGCACCCTGTTGTATTAAAACCCCAAGTTCACCTATCAATGTACTGGCATCTTCACCTATAATCCATGCGCCTATTAATTTTAATGATTTTGCATCGTAGAATTGCCTAATTTCACCTTTTGCTTCTGTTAATATTTGAGCTTTTGCATCAAATGACAAATCAAAACTAGTCTCTATAATATCGATCCCCATTGCTTTTGCTTGGCTGGGCAAAATGCCTACAAAAGCGGCTTCTGGGAATGTAAATACAGAATTGGGCACGCATGAATAGTCCATATAGTCAATAGGTGTGTTGTTAGCTAAAATGTTATTCGCAGCCACTAGTGATTGTCTTGTGGCTGAGTGGAATAGCATTGATTTGCCATTAATATCGCCACTTGAATAAATATGCTTTATATTTGTTTGCATGCTAGGTCTAGATACAATACCTTTCTTTGTAATTTCTAAGCCTAACTTATCTGCACCTTCTGGAATGACAGGTACTCTACCAAATGCCATCATTACTAAATCGGCTTTTGCTTGCATTTGTTGGCCATTTTGTTCATAAAAAACACTGTAATTGTTTGTGCTTTTCTGGATTTTAATAAGTTTTGTGCCAAGCTTTACATCTATATTTGGATCAATCATACCGTAGAGCTTTTTGGCAAATGTTTCATCCATTTCTGTTAGCACTCTATTGCTTCTTTGGATTACCGTAACTTTTGAGCCTAGTTCATTAAATATCGTTGCTGTCTCTAAACTAATGTAACCTGCTCCAAGTATTATGATTGATTTTGGTAAATAGTCAATTGGTGGGTTAAGTTTATATATGTCTGTACTTGTTATGCAGTATTGGCTGCCTTCTATAGGCAAAACAAATGGTTTTGCACCACTTGCTATAATAATAGAGTCTGCATAAAATACCTTTTCGCCTTTATCTGTTAGAACTTTTACCCTGTGCTCATCTATAAAGTAAGCTGTACCTTTTATGAGTACAAGGTTTGTCTCTGCTTCTTTTAACTCCTGAGCATGTTGAGCATATCGTAAGTTTTGCACACCATTTTTGTACTCAGTAATTTTTTTATAATCACATGTAAGATCTTTTGCAAAAATTCCAAACTCGTGAGATTTTTTAAAATACCTGTAAAATGAAGCTGCCTGTCTTATTGATTTTGAAGGCACACAGCCTTCTGCTAGGCAGTTTCCACTTATTACGCCTTTTTCATCAACCATGATAACTTTTTTACCTGCTTTTGCAAGCCTGAATGCACCCGGGTACGCACCAGCGCCTGCACCGATTGTTAACACATCTACTTTTTCTTCCATTTGAATTACCTCCTTGTCTTATCTAATAAGAAAAAGTCTACTTTACTTTTCACATAGCTTTACAATAAATCTAAGTTTCATACAAAATTTAACTCTTATTGCAAATTAGTCAAATAATATAACCATCTATTATCAATATTATATTTATTATTAGAATAACTAATAATCTAAATCAACAATACAAATAACTTTTTGATTATCAAAGAAGTATTTTTTTTATTAAGTATCGCTGATTTAATACTTAAATCATAAAGCTGCCGCCATTTACCGGTATGTACTCACCGTTTACATAATCGGATAGTTCGCTTGCTAAAAATAATACAACTTTTGCCACATCTTCTGGAACGCCTATGCGCTTAAGTGGCGTAAAATTAGCAATCATTTCTTTATCTTCTTTGGGTTGATTTGAAGTAGCATCAGTGTCTATTAGGCCTGGTCCAACTAGATTTACTCTAATACCGTATGGGCCCAGCTCTAATGCAAGCGTCTTTGCCATTGCATCAACAGCACTTTTTGCTGCTGCGTGAGCGAAAAAGCCATTTGCAGTTTGTCGTGAGAGGGAACTTGATATGTATATTAGTTTGCCGTATTTTTGTTTCATCATAGAATTGAGTACTGACTTTGTGCAGTTGTAGAAAGCTTTTGTTTCACCTAAAATTTTATCCTCTATTGACTTAAAATCCAATTCAACAAAAGGCTTTATGGGGAAATTTATATTGGCATTATTTACAAGTATATCAATTTTACCATATTTTTCGATAGCTGTACTTGCCATAGAGTTTACGCTTTTCTCGTCTCTTACGTCTGCACAAAAAGTTATCGCTCCTCCACCATTGTGTTTTATATATTCAACAATTTCTTGGGCTTTGTCTTTAGAATTTATGTAATTAACCACAACATTTGCGCCGCATCTGCCAAGCATTTTTGCACAGGATGCACCAATACCTCTTGCCCCTCCCGTTACTATTGCTACCTTGCCTGTCAAATCAATTTTCATTTAAAATACCTCCTAACTTGAATTTTTTTTTGCAATATGAAGTATAGCTAAAAATGCATTTTTAGCTATACTTCTAAAAAAACCGCACAAAAATCTCATACTTTAATATCACTATTTATACTTTTATTAAAATAAGCAGTAAAATTAATTTATCAAGTGTTGATTAAGGCGTACCTATTTGTCAAGTCAAATTTTTTATTTTTTAAACTTACAACCTAACCCGTAAATTGATGCATTTTAGCATTGCAGATGACAAATAGAAGAAGGCCTATATAAAAAACAACGATTGTGCTACAAGTGCTTTACTGACAGGAGGCTTTGCAAATGATCTGTCAATCTATGATAAGCTCACAGGTAATTAAGCTTCATCTAAGCGCCCTAAAAAACTCAAGCTTAGGCATAGGCTTATAAAAGAGGTAACCCTGGAAGTAGTCGCAGTCTAGTGTTTTTAGTATCTCAAACTGTTCTTTGGCTTCTACCCCTTCTGCTATAGTTTTGATGTTTAGCGAGTGGGCTAAATAGATAATGGCAGCTACTAGGTTTTTTGTCTTTGGGTCTGTTTGTATTTTTCTTACAAAAGAGATGTCTATTTTTAAAAAGCTTACATCCAACTCTGATAGGTAGTTTAAAGACGAGTAGTGTGTGCCAAAGTCGTCTATGGAAAAGTGCACACCAAGTTCTCTTAGCTCTTCTATGAGGTTTTTCATGTATGCAAAGTCTTTAAAGAAAACGCGCTCTACAATTTCTATCTTTAAAGAATTAGGTTTTAGGTTGTAATAGTTTAGCAAAGACGACAAACTCTGAACTAAATCTTTTTGATTTAGGCTCAAAGCGGAGAGGTTTATGGAGATGGGTATGTCTTTGTGATGTTTTTCAAGTTCTTTTAAGTCTTTTAGCACACTGTCTGTGAGCTGGTTTTCTGCGTCTATAATCAGGTTTGTTTCTTCAAGGTAGTTTATAAACTCTGCAGGGGATACTATTGTATTATCCTTTTTCCAGCGCATCAGGGCTTCTGCACCTACGATTTGTTTGTTTTTATCCACATAGGGCTGATAGAATGGTATGAATTTTTTGTTTAATATGGCACGCTCTAAGTCGGCTTTTAGCTTTAGCTTCTTAAAAGCTTTTTCTTCTATGTCTTTTCTAAAAAAGCCAATCTGGTTTTCTCCATTTTCTTTTGCATCCTGGAGGGCTATGTTTGCTTTATCTATGAGTTCATTGACAGTTGCTGCATCTTTTGGGGTTAGGCTTAAGCCTATATTAAAAGAAATAGATATGCTTTGATTAAATAGAGTGTACGGCTTTGAAAGCTCGCTTAACACCTGTGAGACAATTACCAGAAGGTCTTCTTCTGTTTTTAAGTCTTTAATTATCAAACCAAACCTATCTGATTCTAGCTTTGCAATGACATCGTAAGAGTAGAGTATATTTCTTAGCCTTTCTCCAATCATTCTTAAGACTTCGTTTGCCTTCTCAAAGCCAAATGCCTGATTTATGGAAGAAAACGAGATAGGGTTTATTACAGCAACAGCTCCTATTGTGTTTTTTGACAAGGCTCTTTTTAAAAAGCGATCAACCATACTCTGAAATGAGCGGTAGTTTGGAAGGTTTGTTACGGGGTCTGTGTAGAGGATCTTTTCTAGTTGTTCTATTGTGTTTTTTTCGTCTATTAGCTTTCCTATACTTATATAGTTTGTTATTTTGCCATCTTGTTTGAATGGGACTATATTAACATAAAAGTCTAAGATTTTGCCTGATTTTGTTTGAAACTTCATAAAGTTAGAGTAAACTGCACCGTTTTTTAGCGTTTTGTAAAAGTTTTTTGCAAATTCTTTTGTGTGGGTTTTGGAAGAAAATATTGAGTGGTGGGCACCAAGAAGTTCTTCTTTTGTGTAGTCTGATATAGACAAAGCCTTATCGTTTGCATAGATAATATTGAAATTCTCATCCGTTATTATTACAAACTCAAAGCCAGAGTCTATGGCAAGCTGTGTCATTTGCAAAAACTTTTGCTTTTCAAACCTATCTAAGGCAAAGGATAAGCCCAGCTGTATTTCTTCTAAGAGATGAAGGTAGTCTGAGTGAAATGAGTTTGGCGTTGTGTCGTTTAGGTATAGAATGTATTTTACTTGATTGTTTTGCATTATAGGTATAGAGCAAACAGAGTGGATATTAAAGTAGCTGTAGTAATCCTGCCAGTAAGACATGTGGGCTTTTTGCAATACATCTTCGATGATAGAGATCTTTTTTGCATGGTATGCTTGCGAGGCAGAGCCTGCCCCATGCGGTGTAGATGTATCAACTCCAATTGTTAGATTTTTTAGGGCTTTTTGGAGCTCTTTTGTATTTGCCCTTGTATATTTTTGAATAAATAGCTTTGAAGTCTCATCTATATAGCCCACAGCGCAAGAGGTATAGCCTACTTTGTCAACCAATATATCGCAAATCTCTCTTAGGAGATCTTCTTTGTTTTCTATTCTTACAATAAGCTGGTTTATCTGACTTAGGGCAAAAAAGAGTTTTTGGTAGGAAACCTCTTTTGTTCTATCAGATACAAGGACAATGCCTGAGGATTTTTTGTTGTACTCTATGGTGTATGCAAAAACAGAAACTGGTATGTCAGCTTTGGTTTTGGATAAAAACCAGTGGGTTTTTAGTTCTATAGGGAATACTTCACCTTGAGTGCGTCTTTTTATGATATTTTTGATGTTTTCTAGACTGTTTAACTCACTCATCCCCCCCCCCCCCGAGTATTTTGGGGAGATGAATTCCAGTATGCTTTTGCCTAAGATTTCATCTTTATCACTATAGCCTAAAATCTCTGCAAAGCGCTTGTTTAAAAATACTATTTTACCTTCTTCTTGAAAGACAAAAACACCAAATACGCTGGAGTCTTTTAGGGCATCAAAAAATCCACTTAAGTGCATTAAATACTGCTCCATGTAAAAAAAAACTAAAAAAAATACAAAATACAACTAAATATTGTCCATTAAGTAACTTAGTTGAAAATATATATTAATTTTAGCCTTAAGTCAAGTTATTATTGTAATTGTAGCATTTGCAGGCGCAAAAAAGATGAGATTGGTTTTTAAGCACGAAATAACTTTTATATTAGTCAAACCAGCAAACAAGAAATTAAAAATTTTTGATTTAACAAAAGAGTATATTTTAAAAATTAATTCAATTTTTGGGGCTGGTGCTTTAAAATAACACCAGCCAATGTTGCCTATAAAACTTTTTAGCATATAACGCATTGTCTCTTGCTACTGTTTGTTTTTTGCTTTTGCCAACAGATACGATACAACCCAAGATGCTATGGGAATCAAAAATACAAGAATCCTTGATAGTGCAATACTTAATCCAATATTTTCTTGATATGCAATAATTGATAATGTTATAAAAAAAGCAATGAAAGCTATACCAAATGCAAACCTTACAGGATAGCTTTTTGGCGTTTCCATGTAATAAGCTTGTTGATTTGATTTTGACAATATCGGCACTAGAACTATGAAAAGCATTATTATTGATGGTATTATAATTCCACCAATCGACTCTGGGTCTATAACGGCACTTTTTGAGAGATGGATTACAAAAGTATTTGGTATTATTTTAAGCAGTCCATAAATCCACAAGAAATACCAGTCTGGTTTTACCATAGGTGTAGAATTGGTTGGAGGTCCAAAGTATTGTGATGGATGTACGGGGTAAAAAGAAGCAATAATAAATAAAAGCCCAAATGTCATTAAAAATAAAAATATCATTATTGTGGTTTGTTGTGGCCAAAGTGGTATACCTAGTATTGATCCTTTGTAATTCTCTTTATTTTCTTTAGGCTGTGTGTGTTTTTGTTTTATCATTACAATTAAGTGGGCTCCAAGCAAAAGCGATATAATAAGGGGCATGATTACAACATGATATGCAAAAAATCGTGGTAGAACACCAGGTGAGGGGAAAGCACCATTAAATATGAAATTTGCCAATGAATGACCTATCCATGGAACTTGAGAAGCAAGATAATAGCCAATATTAGTAGCTGTTACAGAAAAAGCATCATACGGTAACAAGTATCCGCTAAATGAAGCAAATATGGCGGAACCTAAAAGCAAGAGTCCAATCCACCAGTTTATTTCACGTGGTTTTTTAAATGATCCAGAAAAATAAACCCTCAATAAATGAAGCATTATAGAAGCTAAAAATAAATGAGCGGCAAAATGATGGACGTATCTTATTATCATACCAAGCGGTTGAGCGTTAATTGCAAGTATACTCGCATACGCAGCAGGAAGGTGTTTGGGTCCGACTTGAACTAATTTTGAAGAAGCCTCATACCCAAATAATAAATATATGCCTGTTATTACAAGTATAATAAAACTAAATAAAGCAATTTCTCCAAAAAAGTATGTAGGATGTACAGGAAAGGCTTTTCTTAAAAATTTTTTACTAAACCTGTCAAGATCTAATCTTTCGTTTAACCATTTATACATTTTATCCTCCTATACCATTGGCCCTACTGGACCATCAAAATCGCCATCTGCTACAATTTCATTATTTGGACTAAACTTTATTGGTAATTGTGGTAGTGGTCTTGGAGCAGGTCCTGATACTACTTTTGCACCTTCAAATATATTGTACATACTTTGATGACAAGGGCAAAAAATGTGGGGGTATGGTGCTGGTGTTTGAGATTTTGGATGCCAGTCAACAGTACAACCCATATGTGTACAAATTGCACTATATGCTACAATGCCATTTATTACCCAACTTAAATGCGTAGGTGCTTTAAATTCTGATTGAACCTCATGAATAATCATTATTAAATTTAAATGCTCTTCTTTTCCCAATGGGAAAGCTAATGCTCCTTTATCTAATTTAATTGAGTCAAGAGTTATAACTTGACCTTTTTGGGGTCCCATTGCGTAAACTAGTTTATTTCCTGCTGTTATTGGTTTTCTTTCATTTGCTTTTGAACTTTGTGGTTTTATTGTTCCAAAAGTACTTATCATTGCTCCAACCAAACTTACACCAGCAATACCTATGCCTGCTTTTAATATTTTTCTTCTTGCGATACAGGCCTGACATACTTGATTTTCTTGGTTGGTTGTTTGTTTTATTTTATCCATTATAATCCTACTACCATGGAATTTCATCGTTTATGTCTTGTGTAATAACTTCGTCGTCTATATAAAATTTTCTATAAAATAGGACAATTAATGCCATTAAAATGAAGTTAAAGCCTGTTATTAAGCCAATCATAGAGTTAACAGCGTTTGAGTACAACTCCACAATAAGCCAAATTGCACATGCAATTTCTCCAACACTTAAAAGCATTATTAAGAAAAATGGAAACCATCCTGTATTATCTTTTTTAATAGATTCTGTATGATTTATATTTTTCTCAACAAAAGACGATGCAAACCCGATTATTCCTGCAATAATAAACAATAATGCCCAGGCTATTAAACCTATCTGATAGGAAGTAAGATGAGATGTAATCATAAAGGATTTGTGGCTTTTATTTTTGCCAAAAAAATTTATTTGTACTTCATTATGGTTTGGGCCATGGTATTTTGTAAAATTTTTTCCGTCTGAGTACGCAAGCATTACAGTCATGTTTTTGTTTTCTATAGTTTTATCATGAAGGCCGCAAGATTTTAAGTTTCTAGTAAATGTCAAAATCGTACCCTTGGGTGTTGACTCACCTTTGTAAGACAATATGCAATCTTTTCCTCCAGCTTGCACTATAGGCTCATGGCTGTATGGTGTATTAGCGTATTCTTCGTTTATGTAGGTTTTTCCACCTTTTACAAAACCCATAAATATATCTGCTCCATTCATTACGGGGCCTTTTGGGTCAAAACCAATACCTACCCACCCCTGACCAGGCGATTGAAGCGCAAAATTAATTTTACCCTTGTCGATTTTCCAAAATAGATTTATCTTTGTTTTTTTATCAAAAAAGTGATCTGTGTATTTTGTGCCAAGCATAGTCATATTTACGGGAGATTTTTGGTTGTTGCTCAGAATTTCATAAGTTATAAAACCTAGTACAATAATACCAATAACAAAAAAAATGGATGAGATTTTTAAGTACCTTGCCATTTCTACCTCCTTGTTTTGGCTAGTATAGATATTTAAAAGGCTTTTTAAAATAGGAGTTTTTTGATTAATAAGTCAAACTTTACCTACAAAGAATTGTAATGTAACAAAAAACCTACTTTTGTAAAATTGCATATACTTTTCTTTTGTAAGGCAAAAGTATCAAAAAAGATGATAGCCCAATAAGTATGAACCCTAAAAGTATTATGTAACTACCGGGATCTTTTGAGGCAGAAATTATACTAACAAACGATTCATGCGCATTAGAAAAATGGATATTGTTCCCAGCAACATTAACAGATTGATGCTCAAAAAGCCAGCCGTTTGCAAAACCTTTTGGCGTAAATACATATAAATTTGCCACAAACTTTGAATTATAGTATTGTAAATTTTTTATGTACAAAACAATATTGCCAATTTTTTGGGGTTTATCAAGATAGAGTTTAATTGTATTACTGTTTACGGAGATGTTGATAAAAGTTTGTGACTTTTTTGGCATATAGCTAGATTGGTAAAACCATATGCCTTTATATTTAAATGGGTGGTTAACACGTATGTGAAATGGTATTTTTTTGTTGTTATCCACGATAAAACCAGTTGTTTTATATTCCTTTGGTATACTACCTTTTTTGTAGTATTTTATGCTAAAGCTTTTGCTTTCAATGTAAAAAGGCAAATGAATCATGCTTGAGTTAGCTAAGTAAACTATATTTGTGGGTTTATTGTTTTTTAGTATCAATACTCCTCTAAATCCAAACAAGCTTGTTATCAATGCACCAACTGCAATTATTAGTATAGATAAATGTATAAAATATACAGCAAATTTTCTTATGGGGTATTTGTGAACAAGTATTACACTATTTTTTTCGTAGAAAAATAGCTTTTTGGCTTTTAGTAACAATTTCAAATGCTCTTTTTTGCCTTCAATATTTTTAAATTTAAAATTTTTTTGGGCTTTAATAGGAACCTCAAATAAGCCTTTTGTTTTTGGGATAAGACTGATGGTGCAGGCTATAAGATTTATCATGAATAAAGTAATTATTAATTGAAAATAAAAAGAATAATAAATATTATAAAATCCAATTGATTTTAAAAATGTTGGATACAATGATTGAAAGCTTGATATAGCTATCATAAAAGCTATAAGTACAAGTAGGGATATTGTTAAATTCAAAGATTTTAATATATTATACGCTTTATTTAGATGCATAACTATGAAGGCCAGGCATTATAAAGTTTACGCCCAAGTAAGTAATCATAATCGACACAAAGCCAATTAAAGCAAGATACGATAAAAAACGCACGCTTTTGCCTTTTACATTGTAATGAATATAAATGAGGTAGACAATCCAGGTAATTAAGCTCCATACCTCTTTTGGATCCCAGCTCCAATAACCACCCCAGGCATACTTTGCCCAGATTGATCCTGTAATAATCCCTGTTGTTAGCAGTGGGAAACCTATGTAGATAGGTTTAATTAGCATATCCTTTGAAACGGGCTTGTATGGTTTGTGAAAGTATATTAACCCTGCAAAAACTAACAAGAAAATTAAAACACCTGTCATCAAAATATTATAATTTAAGAAATATTTTACAATAGAGGTAAATAATCCGGATAATAAAATTCCAAAAAAAAGAGAACTTATTATATAATCGCTTTTAAGTTTTGATGAATACAACATGTATAATCCAACTAAAAAATTAATTGAAAAAGCTGCATATGCAAGAAAAGAAGTGATAACATGTATTGCTAGCCAGTTACTCTTTAGGGCAGGAATTAGCGGTTGTATATTTTCATCAAACCCAGCAATGGAAAGACCAAACAGTATAGAGCTTATTAAAAGCGATGAAAAAAGAACAATAAACCCTTTGCTTTTTTTTATAAATATTACTTGGAATAGCGCTATACATAGAACAAAAAAAACAAAAGAAGTAAAAGCATCAGTTACAGGTATATGGCCTGCTTTTTGCCATCTATAAAAAAAATAAGCTAAATTTTCTAAAAAAGACAGAAAAAATATAATTTTTGCATAAAATTGGAGTTTTTGTGATTTGACTGTAATACCAATAAACATCAATAAAGCAGAAAATAAATAAGAAAAGCTCATTATTGAAAATAATAGTTTCATAAAGCCCCTTAGTTTTTTAGAATACCTATTTTTAAAGCAAATTTAATAAAATCAGATTTATTTTCTATGTTTAATTTTTCAAAAGCACGTGTTTTATATGTAGAAACGGTTTTTTCGCTTATATAGTATTTAAATGCTATTTCTCTGTTTGTAAAACCTCTTGCAAAGTCTACCATAACTTCTTTTTCTCTATCACTTAATTTATCCCATAGTTGTTTTTCAGCAGATACGTTTTGCGTATCATTGTTGCTTATCACTTGAGATATAAACTGAGATTCTGCAAACAATTCTCCGCTATTTACTTTTTTTATAGCGTAAATCAAATCTGAATCCATAGATTTTTTAAGCACAAAGCCCGAGGCGCCCTTATTTATAGCTTCTTTAAAGTATTCATAATCTTCATACATAGTTAAAATGATAATTTTTGAAGAAGGCGATAATTCTTTAATTTGTTCAATGAAATTTAGACCATTTTCACCGTTTATGGCAATATCTAATAAAACGATTTTTGGTTTTTTATCTTTGATTATATATATGGCGTCTTTGATTGATGAAGCTAAACCAACTACATCAATTTCTTTATAGGAAGATAGAAGACTATGCAAGCCTGCAAGCAAGATCTTGTGATCATCAATAATTATAATTGATATTGATTTCATGTTGGCACCTCAAACGATACTGTGGTTCCTTCATCAATTTTTGAAATTATATTTAATTTTCCATTTAAAATAGCACACCTTTCTTTCATTATTACAATACCAAAATGTTGTTTTTTTGGTATTTCGGTATCGTTGATTTCAAAACCTATACCGTCATCTTTTATATAACCATTAATTTGATCGTCATGTGTGGATAAATGAATGTAAATATTGTGTGGTTTTGCATATTTTATGGAGTTCATAACGGCTTCCTGGATTACTCTAAAAACGCAAGTTGAAATTTCACTGTTTAATGTTGATGCATCAAGGTTTGTAATGTCTAAATGGATATTAAAACTTGCATTTTTTTGCAAATTGCCTACGAAATTTTTCAAGGCAGAAGAAAGACCTAGTGTATCTAAGGTAATGGGTCTCAAGCTAAAACATATATCGTGTATATTGGAGAGCTCATCCGATATGAGATTGCTTAAAGAGGAAATTTCATTGCGATAACCAACATTTCTCCTTAGTATATCAAGTTGGAGTTTTACATATACCAATGTCTGAGATAGCTGGTCATGAAGTTCCCGGGCTATTTTCTTTTTTTCTTCTTCTTGTATACTTATTAATCTTTTTATAAGATTGGATATTATGCTTTGTTGTTTTTTTATCTCTTCTTCGTGCCTTTGCAGGTTATAACTCATTAAGTTAAATGAATCAAATAGTAATCCAATTTCGTCGTTTTTTAATAATTTATTAACCTTAAGTTGCTGGTAGTTACCATTATGTATAATTGATTCAATAGCTTTGCGAAGAACTTTTATTGGTTTTATAAACGTATTTAAAAATATAATAGATATCAAAATAAGCACGAAACCACCGAACAAGAAAAGTAAAATAATTTTTTTCAAGAAATCTAAAAAAAATAGATCAGCATCTTTTAAAGATACTCCAATTAGTATGCTAGATGAATTGTCCACATTGGCTTTGGTCAAATATATTCTAGTGTTTTCTAACTTAACAATCTTTTTATCTTGTACTGAAAATAAATACCTATATGTGTTTTTATTACATAAAATACTACCTGTTTGAGTTTTTACACAGGCAACTTTTATAAATGGGCTGCCCACAATTGTAGCGTGCAGTATGTTTTGAATTCTTTTTGCATCGTTTTGTTTTAAGGGATTAGCTAACTCCATTTTTAGCTCTTGGGATTTTCTTTTGCCAAAACCTTCAAAAAGTTTGTAATACCTACCTTGGAATTTATAGTATTCAAAAAGGACTAGAGCAACACTAGAGATTAAAATGAATATTAAACTCAACAATATAGCTTTGTAAAATAAAGATATCCTGTATTTTTTAATCATACAAAAATTTTAATAAGATGCAATTTCTTTTTTTATAAAATCTACACAGTTATTTTCAAAATGCCCATTGGATTGAACCAGGTATTCGGCGTTGTGAGTTCTTGAAGTTATTATATAGTATTTAGGTATAAATTCTAATAGGGTTTTATTGTTTACCTGTGTAGCAAATATTACCATATAAAAATTCCATGCCACAATCCCGTTCAATGCAGATTTATCTTTTGTGTACTCGGATATTTGTGTCGGTAAACTTGTAGAGTAATATTGAGCTACATTAGAGGATATATCGACTTCCAAAAGCCCTTCCTTTATACTAGAACGTTTAATATGATAGTTATTGAGCTCAGTAAATTTTAATAACGCTTGCCATACTTCATTAAAGGGTGCGCTTATGAATATTCTTTCTCTTATTAAATGTGTTTGTTTGTAGGTATTTGTTTTATCAATAGATACGTCACTTAAGTTAACTTCGCTTGATTTTGTTTTGTATTCTTTTTTTATTTCTTGCGCATTTTTCTCTTTAGGTTTTTGAAATAAATAAGGCGAATTTGTGTGTGGATACACAAGACCATTTTCTGCACCCGCAGAACAAGACGATACGGCAAAACACGATAATATAGCAAATAAGAATTTATGCTTCATAAAAACCTCATTTTTTAAGTGTGTGCAAAAAAGCCGATATATCTTTTATATTTTGTACGTTGTTTAGCTGTGGATTTGATGACTTTACTGGCTTCATCATGCCAACATTATTAAGAGCCCACTCAATCTTTTTAACTGATTGGTCTACAATATTTGGCCCTACATTTCCCTGCGCATTACTACCATGGCATGGTGCGCAAATAGATTCAAATAGCTGTCTGCCATGTTGAATATTGGCGGCATTGGAGACAACAGGTGCAGCCAGCATTAACCCAACAAAACAAAATAAATACTTTTTCATAAAAAACCTCCTTAAGTTATTAATATAATGTAAAATATATCTTTTTGGGAATTTTTAAATCAGAATTAGTCGATTTTTTGTAAGAATTTTTATTACAACCTCCACCCACTGTTCTTGGTGGGCGGAGGTTGTATATTAAAAGGAGGTAGGCTAAGTATGAAAAAAGTTAGAAAGCATATTGTAACATCACTCTGGTTGTATCATAATTAGATGCACTTCCGCCAGTAGCTGCAACATCAGGGTTATCTTTATTGTAAATGTCTTCTTCGAGTCTTAAATTGACATTTTGGTATGGATACCATGAAAGACCCATTGCTTCACCTGAGACATTTAAATCTTTTAGTTCAGATGAATGCTGGTAGGTATATTTTGCATATATACCATAGGTTCTATTGTAGTAATAGTCTGCATTTATGCTAAAGTTATTAGCAGCAACAGCAGAACCGTTGATTAGTTGTCCATTAGAAATATCATGCCCATAGAAAGAACCATTTTTATCGTGTATAAAAGAAGCAAATATTTCAAAAAGATTGTGGGAGTCTATGTATTGTAATTGACCATCAAGACCATACTCTTTAACTGCATCAGAGTACTGTCCAGTTCCTGGAGCCTCGCTTGCTGTTATGTTTTCATGTCCAAAATATCCAAATGTTCCAATTTCTGTATAAATATGATCAAATTCTGGAAAGAAATACGCTAGTCTTCCATATTCATCTACATTAGATGTTCCATCAAATGTAGCGGAATCAGATCCAGGATTAGTTAAAACAACGTAGGTTGGCGAAGTTTTTCCTACTTCACCGCTAGTTGGGTGATATAAGCCAAAGGCAGCATATAACCCACCATGTGTAAAACCTCCAAGCATTGCGTAAATTTCGCCACCTTCTAAAGGAGAAGGTGCAAAAGCTTCAAAAAATCTGTTTCTTGAACTTATACCGCCCGAAAAACCATGTAATAATGCGCCCCAATTGCCAATAGAGTTTGTTGGATCACTAAAGCCTACCATATCTTCGCCTCTTAAGCCAAATGTTAAATTATATGGTCCCAATTTCTCATTTGGACCAACCAGTGCCAAATCAAATCCGCCTAATGTAAGAGAGCCACCCTCATCGTTGATACCTGTCAGTTCGGTAAAGGTACCTATATCTGGAGCTATTTCGCCAGCAAAATACAGGCTTGAACCTTTAACCAAATTAAATTTTGTTTTGCTTGGTACATTTGAGCCGCCTTTCATGTGCGAGTATTGTGATTTTACACGCATAGAAAGCATAGGGATTTGATTAACTGCGAGATTTGGCAAAAATCCCTCTTCACTAGCTTGTTGTTTGTATTGATTGCGCGCAAATTTGATTAATTTGGAGTAATCGTAAGTATAGCCGTGAAGTTTAAAATCTCTACCAAAAGGTGTCAAGTGAGGAAATACTGTGTGGCATACGTCGCAGGATAAACCAGTTTGGCGTGAAAATGAAGGAATAGCCCTTGCTTTTTTTACAAAACCTAGCATGCTTAGCGCCACTACCAGCATAAATAGCAAGAGATCTCTAAACCGTAAGTTTTTTGACATAAACTTACCTCCTTGAATAAATTTTTAATATCATAAGCTCTCGGCGTTTTTTTAAAATCAGAACAAATTTATTTTTTTGTAAGAATAATAATTTACTTTGTAAGAAAAGCTATGTTGTTCTTGTTTAATAATTCCTATTGACAAACGAAAAATAAAATGTTATCAATGAGTTAGCATATAAGTAACTATTGAGGTGTTAAAATGAAAATAGAAACGATCTTGCTTCACTATGGTTATAAGCCAGATGAGAATAAATCTCAGGCAATACCCATATATCAAACTTCTTCTTATAGGTTTGATTCTATACATGATGCGTATGATTTGTTTAGCTTAAATAAACAAGGCTATATCTACACAAGAATCAACAACCCTACAGTGCAGATTTTGGAAAATAGACTTGCTGCAATGCATAATGCAAAAAGTGCAATTGTTGTATCATCTGGTCAAGCGGCTATTGTGTATTCAATTTTAAATTTAGCATCATCAAAAGATAATATAGTCAGCAGTAAATATTTATATGGTGGCACTTATAATTTGTTTAAATATACATTAAAAAAATTTGACATAGAAGCGAGGTTTGCGCAAACAAACGATCCTCTTGATTTTAGTAAGCTTATAGATGATAGAACCAAAGCTATATATGTCGAGTCGATTGGTAATCCTACAAATAGAATAGCTGATTTTAAAAAACTATCTTTGCTTGCTCATAATAACAATATACCATTGATAGTGGATAACACGGTAAGCCCAATAATATTCAACCCCTTTGATTTTGGAGCAGATTTAGTTGTATATTCTCTAACAAAATTTATAAGTGGAAATGGTACAACTATTGGCGGCGCAATTATAGAAAAGGGTGATTTTGATTGGGATAATCCTAAATTTAAAGATGAGTTTAGTTTTGATGAGTCCTACCATGGTTTGTCATACAATGAAAAATTTAAGGATGCAGGTATTTTTACCACAAAAGCCAGGTTGCAGCTGCTAAGGGACATTGGTGCTTGTATTTCACCATTTAACGCATTTTTAATTTTGCTGGGTTTGGAAACTCTGCCTCTTCGAATTGAAAGACACTGCGAAAATGCTTTAAAAGTAGCAAGTTTTTTATCCAACCACCCCGCAGTTAGCTGGGTAAATCACTTGTCTTTAAAAAACCACCCTGATTATAATTTTGCCAATGAATACTTTAAAAAAGGATTTGGAAGCATAATAGGCTTTGGCGTCTTGGGTGGTTTTGAAAAAGCAAAGGCTTTTGTTGAAAACTTAAATTTAATCATCCATTTAGCCAACATAGGTGATGCAAGGAGTTTAATCATACACCCAGCAAGCACAACGCATAGCCAATTAAGCAAAGAAGAGCTTAAAAAAGCCCAGATAGGAGAAGATTTTTTGAGATTATCTGTAGGGATTGAGCATGTTGATGATATTATTGAAGACCTAAAGCAAGCTTTGGAGAAAATATGAGCATAGTTATATCTGTAAATATAAGCAAAACTAAGGGCGTTCCAAAAGAACCTTTAGAAAAAGTCATTGCGGTAAAAAATTATGGTTTGTTTGGTGACGCACATGCTTTCAAAAACTCCAATAGGCAAGTAAGTTTTTTGGATTTTGACGAAATAATGGCTTTTAACAAGGATTTACCTTTTGGATCGTTTGCTGAAAATATTACTGTGAGTGGCTTGCGTGATGAATCTGTTTTTGTTGGCTCTATAATAAAAATTGGAAATACTATCATAAAAGTTACGCAAATTGGCAAAACTTGCCACAATGCTTGCAATATAAAAAAACTTTTAGGTTCCTGTATAATGCCAAAAGAAGGAATTTTCGGCGTTATTTTAAAAGGCGGACTTATAAAACCAAATATGGTTGTTGAGGCAATAAATGGAAAAGATGTTTACAATAGATAAACCTCTTGAGCTTGAGTGTAAAAAAACACTATATCCGCCAATATATATAGCTTACGAAACGTATGGAAAACTAAACACGAATAAAACAAACGCAATACTTGTATGTCATGCATTAACAGGTAGTGCTTGCGCTTATTCTGATAATACCGACAAAAAAGGTTTTTGGGATACATTGATAGGTCCTAACAAGGCACTTGATACCAATAAGTATTTTATAATTTGTTCTAATGTTTTGGGTAGCTGTTATGGTTCAAGCGGCCCAAGTTCTACAAATCCTAAAACTAACAAACCTTATGCTCTCGATTTCCCTTTTGTAACAATAAAAGATATGGTTGAAGCACAAAAGCTGCTCATTGAGCATTTAGGTATAGAAAAATTATTGTGTGCAATTGGAGGCTCAATGGGAGGCATGCAGGTGTTGCAGTGGGCAAGAAACTATCCATATATGGTTAAATCTGTTGTTGCAATAGCCACGACCTATAGACATAATGCTGTCCAAATTGCATTTAATGAAGTAGCAAGACAGGCTGTTATAAACGATCCTGAGTGGAATAATGGAAATTATTACTCAAAAAGTTTGCCAAAATATGGGCTTGCTGTGGCTAGAATGGTAGGCCATATTACTTATTTAAGCAAAGATTCAATGCAAAAAAAGTTTGGCCGAAATCTAGTAAGCGACAAAGTAGAGTTTAATTTTTCTGTTAATTTTCAAGTGGAAAGTTACCTGCGCTACAAAGGGGAGCAATTTACTCAACGTTTTGATGCTAATTCATTTTTATACCTTACAAAGGCAATTGATTATTTCGATTTGCAGCAAGGTTACCCAACATTAGAAGATGCCATAAGTTGTGCAAAAGACGTAAAGTTTTTAATCGTATCTTTTTCGTCTGATTGGCTTTACCCAAAGGAACAATCTAAGCGTTTGGTGAATGCTTTAGAATCCATCGGCGCAAACGTAAGCTATCGGAATATAAATTATGAGTATGGTCACGATTCTTTTTTACTGGAAAGCGCAGAGCAAAATTTTATTATTGGTAATTTCTTGAGATTTGTATGAGAAAGGATTTTAAGATAATTTTTTCGCTTATTAACAATAATTCAAAAGTGCTTGATTTGGGGTGTGGTAGTGGTGATTTGCTTGAACTGTTGGCTAAGAAAAAGACTATAGTAGCTAAAGGCATTGAGATTCACCCCAAAAAAGCTTCAGAAAGCATTGCAAAAGGGATAAGCGTTTACGAAGGCGACATGTTCGAGGTGCTTCCAAATTATAAAACCAAGTCATACGATTATGTAATTTTAAGTCAAACGCTTAGTGAAGTATCTGACCCAAAGGTAATATTGTCTGAGTCATTAAGGGTTGGAAAAAAAGTTATAGTAAGTTTTGCAAATTTCGGGTATATATCAAACAGATTGAGCATTTTGCTAAAAGGCAGGATTGCCCAAAAAACACTCTATGATTATTGTTGGTACGAGAAAAAATACTTCCATCCATTCAGTATTTTAGAATTCGAGCGATACTGCCTTCAAAATGACATAAGAATAATCAAAAAAATTTTAATCTTTGGGCCTGTTTTATTGAAGCACTACCCTAATTTACTCGCCAGGCACGCGGTATTTTTATTAGAAGGGTAAATAAAATAGTAATTTTGCTGTTGACAAAAAACCTTTTTGTATATAATATATAGTAAGTTGATAACTAATTATTTGGAGGTTTTATGAGGCGCCTTGTCATTTTGGGTGGTGGAGCAGGTGGTACAATGATGCTTAATAAGTTTTACAGTGTTTTGGATAGGAATGAATGGCAGTTTACTATTATTGATGAATATGAAACGCACTATTACCAACCAGGGTTCTTGTTTATACCGTTTAATATGTACACAAAAAAAGATGTTATAAGACCCAAGCGTGATTTTTTGCCACCGGGCGTTGAGGTCATTATTGAAAAAATTAAGGTTATAGATCCAGAAAAAAACAGAGTAATTTTGCATAATAATGCAGTGGTACCCTATGATTACTTAATTATTGCTACAGGGTGTAAAATAGATCCAAATGAAACTAAAGGCCTGAAGGATGTTTTATGGCACAAAAATATATTTGATTTTTATACGATAGAAGGCACATTAAAGCTTGCAGACTTTTTTAGACATTTTGATGAAGGAAAATTGGTTTTGCATATTACTGAAATGCCAATTAAATGCCCAGTAGCCCCACTAGAATTTGTATTTTTGGCAGATTGGTTTTTTACTAAAAAAGGTATAAGGGATAAGGTTGAAATTAGTTTTGTTACACCGCTTCCTGGGGCTTTTACAAAACCAAAAGCTGCAAGTGTGCTGGGAGATTTTTTACAGAAAAAAAATATACATTTGATTCCAGATTTTGGTATTGAGCGTGTAGATAACGAAAATAAACAAATTATATCTTACGATGGGATCAAGGTAGATTTTGACTGTTTGGTTAGCATCCCAACAAATAAAGGCGATGAAGCTATTGCCGAAAGTGGTTTAGGCAATGAACTAAACTTTATACCAACAGACAAAGAAACGCTTCTTGCAAAAGGATTTAATAATATTTTTGTTATAGGTGATGCAGCTGATTTACCAACGTCAAAAGCAGGCTCAGTTGCGCACTTCGCTTCTGATATTCTTTTTGAAAATTTTCTGGATGTAGTTGAGGGAAAACCGCCTAAAGCCAAATTTGATGGACATGCCAATTGTTTTATAGAATCAGGTTTTGGCAAAGGTATATTGATTGATTTTAATTACGATGTTGAGCCACTACCTGGAAAATTCCCATTGCCTGCCTTGGGTCCATTTTCGCTTTTGCAAGAAACTGCTATGAATCATTATGGAAAAATAATGTTTAGATGGATGTACTGGAATTATTTATTAAAAGGTGTTGAACTACCAATAGAATCTCATATGTCAATGGCAGGAAAGAGGGCATAATATGGATGATATACAGGTAAGATTGAATGAAGTTAGTCAAAAACTTGATGCAGTTTTAGAGGAAGTATATGCTCAAAAAACCCATAGAAAATCAATGGAAGATTTAAATGCAGATGTAATGAAAATAGGAGAGAGCGTATATGATATAGCATTAGAAAATCTTGAAGAAATTTCTGAATATACAAACATAGACAGTGTATTCTATTTTATAAAAAAACTTGCACGAAATATTGATAACTTAACCAAGCTATTTAATAGATTGGAAAGCTTAATTGATTTTTGGGATTCTTTTGAGCCTTTAACAAGAGAGATCGCAATTTCAACTCAGGGCTACTTGGATAATTTAGAAAAAATTGGTTATTTTTCGCTATTAAAAGAAATTAAAAACTTAATGGATAATTTAGTAAAAAATCTTACAATTGACGATGTAAATCGCCTTAGCAAAACACTTGTAGATACCATTAAAGCTTTTAAATTAGCTGATGCAAAAAAAGCTAATGAATTGTCATTTATAGGCATGATAAAGCTTTTAAATAGCAAGGAAATAAAGACGGTTTTAGCGTTTTTTGTAAGTTTTTTGGAAAATTTTAGCAAACTCAGCCAAAACAATGATTGAAAGTTACAAAAGGAGGTATTATGGGAGTCTTAGTTGTTGGAAGCAAAAGTATACAAACGGATGATGAGGGTTATTTGGTGAATTTTTCGGATTGGAGTAAAGAAGTAGCAGAAGCAATCGCCAAGCAAGAAGGTATTGAACAATTAACCGATAGGCATTGGGTTGTAATTGAATTTATGCAGAAAGAATTTAAAGAGCATGGGACTGGTCCTTCTATGAGAAAATTAACAAAAGAAAGCGGTGTATCAACAAAAGAATTGTATGAATTGTTTCCAAAAGGGCCCGCTAAAAAAGCAGCTAAAATCGCTGGGATTAAGAAACCAGTAGGCTGTGTTTAGAGGTTTTTATTATGAGTAAAGTTTCTATCATTATATCAAAAGGATCTTTTGAAGGTGTTTACCCAGGTCTTATTATGGCAAATGGCGCTTTAATGGAAGGTATTGACGCCATTTTGTTTTTTACATTTTTTGGTTTAGATGCAATTATCAAGCGTCGAATGGATAATCTAAAAGTAGCAACTGTTGGTAATCCTGCGCTGCCTATACCTTCTTTAGTTGGTATATTACCTGGTGTGTCTAGCTTCGTGACTAAACAAATGAAGAATGAGATGGAAAAATTGGATATACCACCAGTTAGTGAATTTATAGAAATGATACATGATGCAGGTGGTAAAATATACGCTTGCAAAGCTACTGTTGATATGTTTCACTTGAAAAAAGAAGATTTTTGTGAGCAGTTGGACGATATTGTTACAGTTGGTCAATTTTATGAGATGTCTTTGGATGGCCAAATAATCTTTACTTAATTTTTTAATTAGTCCTCTCTTTGTTTGCATATACCTCCCTGCTTGAAAGCAGGGAGAATTTTTGTTAAACTTAAATCTATGAGTGGTTTTATTGTTGTATTGACAACAGCAGATTCAAAAGAAACTTTAGTGCGTATTTCAAAATTTTTGGTTGAACGAAAGCTTGCAGCCTGTTGTCAGATTTCCAGCCCCATTGAAAGTTTTTATATATATAAAAATAAATTTGAAAATACTAAAGAATGGCTTTGTATTATTAAAACACACAAAAATTTGTTTGATGAGGTTCAAAAGGTTATTAAATCGCTTCATACATACGAAACACCCGAAATTATCCAGATAAATATTGAAGATGGGGATGTCAATTATCTAAATTGGATGAAGGAAGCTTTAAAACTATAATTTTTTGATACAAATCAAATATTTTTTGTAAAAATATAATATATATTTTGAGTACTTACTTAAAGAAGAGGAAACAGACTGTGGACAAGTGTGAAGATATAGCTTGCATGGCTTTTAATTTATGGGCTGCAATTTGTTTTGAGATGCTTATAGTTTTGGTTATATCTATTATCTTATTTATTAGCGGTACTATAATTTTTAGCGCGAATAAAAACACCCTTTTTGTAGGTATTTTTTTGATTTTTATGATAATAAGTATTTTTGTTATATATATGAAATTTAAAAAAGCAAGCGCAAAAAATGAAAACTTAAACAAAATTTTACCTTCGCATAAATACCTTATTCAAGATGCTGTATTAATTTATTTTTCTTTGACTATAAGAGCCATAATTATACTTTTGCCATTGCTTGGAATTTTAGCATTTTTTTCTAAAGGTGATATAATTGGAAGAATATATGCTGTTGTTTTAGAATTTATGGTTGGCTATCCAAGCATATACTGGTATTTAAAAAGTAGATCAAAACGTTTGTGACATTTGAAATGCTTAAATTTGAAGAAATAAAAAAATTAGATTTTAGAAATATAGAAGTGCTTGATGGATCTTTTTTTGCAAGGAGTAACTTATTACTTATATGCTATGAGCTTTTGGGAAAAATTTTACTTACAAACACAAAAGAAGGTTTAAGCGGGGGGGGGGTAATATCGGAAGTAGAAGGTTACTTTGGATCCATTGATTTAGCTTCTCACGCTTACAAAAATAAACGCACAAAAAGAAATGAGGCTCTATATCACTCAGGCGGTAGATTGTATGTTCATACATGCAGAGGGCATGTAATGTTAAATATTGTTGCAAACACAGAAAATATACCGCAAGGGATTCTAATAAGAGGTATTGTGCCACTAGTTGGTATTGATTTAATAGAAAAAAGGAGAGGTTTTGTCAAAGAGGCAGAATTGACAAACGGACCTGGTAAATTGACCAAAGCTTTAGGTATTACTATGCAGTATAACATGTTTAAAGTTTGTAAAGACAAAAGTGATTTTTTAGCTAAATTACCTGCAATTATTATGATTGATGCTGGTACCAAAATTGATCAAAATAATATTAAAAAAACGCCACGCATTGGCATAAATTATGCAAAAGCCTGGGCAAAAGAGCCTTTGAGATTTTTGGTTACTTACTCAAATACCTTGACTCAGCAAGGGTTAAATAATTTTGAGCAACTTAAACTAACAATCTAACATTTTTTACACAAATAATCTATAAATTTTTCATAAACGAGGTTATATTATAAAATATTACTTTAAGAGGAGGCAATAAAAATGCTAGATGATTGGCACATAATGGTTGTAGTTTTAATATTTGCATTAATTTTTGGTGCTAAAAAATTACCGGAGATCGGATCGGGTATTGGCAAAGGTATAAAGAATTTTAAAGAATCTCTTAAAGAAGATGGAAAGAATAACACCGAACAAGATGCAAAAGTTATAGAAGACAAAACGCATACGAAAGATTAGTTTATGATAATTATTAGCAATTACATAAATGTATATTGCATTAAGCTAGAAAATGAAAAATTTTATATGCCTAAGAGAAATGGTTTTTTTGACAAAACTTTAGGTTAGATCTAGTTTTGTTTAATGAATATACTTAGTTTGATGTCATCAATTGTTTTTGTTACTTTTTCTTTTGTTTTGATATTTTTTATATTTTAAGGGGTTAGATATGCAAAACTCTCCTTTTAGTATAGGTTTAGGTGTTTTTTTATTTTTTATTTTATCTGGTGGATTGATTTTTCTATTTTTAAGAAAAAAATAAAACGTATATTATGAAAAAAGTTTTTATTATAGTTGCTTTATTGTTTTTTTTAATTTTTATGGGTTTGAGTTCTTTTGTTATTTCTTTGTATTTGCAAACCAATAAAGATTTTAAAAATCTACTAAATGGAGATTTTTTTTCAAAACCTACAAAAATATACGCTTCAGACGGCCAATGTATAGCTGTAATTGGCACGCAAAGAAGACAGCCCGTATTGTTCAATCAGATTGATATAAATATGAAAAAAGCAATGTTAGCGGCAGAGGATAGTAGATTTTACCAGCATGGTCCAATAAGCTTTAGAAGTATAATTAGAGCAGCATTTGAAGATTTAATACACGCAAGGGTTGTAGAAGGTGGCAGTACACTTACACAGCAATTAGTTAAAAACCTCTATTTAACACCTAAAAAAACACTGTATAGAAAACTTAAAGGTGCAGTTTTATCTTATAAAATATCTAAATACTTGACAAAAAATCAGATTCTTACTTTGTATTTAAATACAGTGTACTTTGGCAATGGCGCATATGGTATAGAAATGGCTAGCAAAACCTATTTTAACGAAAATGCCAGTCAGTTAACAATACAACAAGCAGCAATGCTGGCTGGTCTTGTACAGGCACCGAGTTTGTATGATCCATACCAAAACCCCTCCATTACTGAAAAAAGGACGCTTTATGTATTGGATAGAATGTATGCTGATAATTTTATAACAAAAACAGAATATTGGCAGGCTGTGCATTCAAATATTATTCTGAGAAAAAAAAGTTCATTGTATACCTATGGTTACAGCAATAAAGCTGCATATTTTGTACAGCATGTTCAAAATTGGCTTATTAGTCATTATGGGAAAGAAATAGTTTACAATGGTGGATTGAAAGTTTATACAACGCTTAATATGAAACTGCAAAACGACGCATATAATGCTGTAAGAAAAGGTATATTAAAATTAACAACAACAAAGTACAAAGCACCGTACTATATTGCAGATGCAAGAAATTGGCTTATTAAACATTATGGGGAAAACGCTGGCTTAGAAGCTGATTTAATATCTATAAATCCACACAATGGTTATGTGGAAGCACTGATTGGCGGTGACAGTTATAGAAAATCACAGTACGATAGGGCAACTCAAGCACAAAGGCAGCCAGGTAGTGCATTTAAGCCCATTGTTTACCTTACCGCTTTAGAAGAAGGTTTCACGCCCCTGTATAAGATTGATGACGAGCCTGTTGAGTATGTGTATGGAAATAAAGTTTGGGCGCCTCAAAATTACACACTTAAATTTCATGGTCCAATTTCACTGGAATATGCCCTTGCGCATTCTGTAAATGTAGCAACTGTAAAATTATTAGACAGGATTGGTATAGATAATGTAATAATTAACGCACGAAAATTAGGTATTACCGAAACAATACCGCATAATTTAACCATTGCGCTTGGTTCATCTTCGGTAACACTTAAACAGCTTGCTTTAGTATACTGCGCTATAGATAATTATGGTTTATTGCCAAAAATTATTTTTATAAAAAAGATTTATGATAAGCAAAATCATTTAATTTATCAAGCAAAACCAGATTTAGTACGAGTTTTTCCAAAAGACTTAGGGTTTATTTTGACCAAAATGTTAGAAAAAGTGGTCAAGGAAGGCACAGGTGTATATGCGAAAGCTCTAGGCAGACCAATGGCCGCTAAGACAGGTACATCAAATCATGCGAGGGACAACTGGTTTATGGGTTTTACGCCCCAGTTGGTAGGAGGCGTTTGGGTTGGTTTTGATGACTACAAGCCCTGCGGACCGTATGCAGTTGGAGCCACAATGGCTTTGCCCATTTGGTTAAACTATATGGAGCATGCTTTGGCTTCAAAATCTGTTGAAAACTTTCCAGTCCCAAGGCATTTACCTAAAATTATGTCGAACTTTATATTTAATAATCCGAAATCCTCACATTCATAACAAAGATATAAAAGTTTGAAAAAGGATTTTAAGTATAGTATACTTAAAATGACAATGAGATACGGCGAAGAAGCTATATTAAATAACCAATTAGAAAGATGGGAAAACAAAAATCCATTTACATTTGAAATAGATATTGAATTTAGCGAATTTACCTGTTTGTGCCCACGCAGTGGTTACCCTGATTTTGCTACAATAAGAATAAAATATATACCGGATAAATATGTAATAGAGCTAAAAAGTTTTAAGCTTTTTTTGAATAGTTTTAGAAATAAATATATATCACATGAAGACTCAATTAATGAAATTTATGCTGCTTTAAGCAATTGTTTGCAGCCAAAATTTTTAGAAGTGATAGGAGACTTTAATCCAAGGGGAAACGTTAAAACTATTATCAAGATTGATTCTAAAATACAGGAGGCTGGTTTTGAGAAAAATAATAAGCGGCAATGAAGCATTAGCAATAGGTGCATATAGAGCAAGTGCTAGTTTTGCGAGTGGCTATCCTGGCACACCATCAAGCGAGATACTAGAACACACAAAGACTTTTGAAGATATTAAAGTACAATGGGCATCTAACGAAAAAAGCGCTTTCGAACAGGCCCTTGGTGCAAGTATAGCAGGCAGGCGGAGCTTTGTTACAATGAAGCATGTGGGTTTGAATGTAGCAGCAGATAGTCTAATGAGCGCATCATACACGGGTGTCAATGCTGGTTTTGTTGTTGTAGTAGCAGATGATCCTGGGATGCATTCTTCGCAAAACGAGCAGGATACCAGGCTATTTGCAAAGTTTGCACAGGTGCCTATTTTAGAGCCTTCTGATGCAAAAGAAGCTATGGGTTTTATGCAGTACGCATTTGCTTTAAGTGAAGAGTATGATACGCCTGTAATTGTACGCTCCACTACGCGTGTCTCTCATACGCAAGAGATGGCTTACTTTGATATGCATAAGCTTGGTGGTTATGAAAACAAGCTGCTTGTTAAAGATATATCAAAATATGTGCTTGTGCCCAAAAATGCCATTGCAAGACATAAAAAACTACTAGAAAGAAACGCCAAATTGCAAAAACTTTCAAACGAGACTCCAATAAACAGAATAGAACAGGGGACATTAAACATAGGTATAATAACAAGCGGCGTTTCCTACTTGTATGCAAAAGAGCTTTTGCCAAACGCCAATTATTTAAAAATTGGTTTAAGTTGGCCATTTCCTATTGAAATTGCACGTGAGTTTGTAAAGAACTTAGATAAAGTAATAGTTATTGAAGAACTTGAACCATATATTGAAGAACAACTTAAAGCTGGCGGTATTTATGTTGAAGGTAAAAAATTTTTTCCGCAAGATGGTGAGTTTAATTTAGATATTGTAGAAGAAGGCTTAGCCAAAGCTTCTTTCTTGGAAAAAACCCCAAAAAAGTACTTCGAAGTGCCAGACTTGCCAGCAAGGCCACCTGTATTGTGCCCCGGGTGTCCTCATAGGCCTGTGTTTGACATATTGCATTCTTTAAGGGTGTATGTAACTGGTGATATAGGATGTTATACGCTTGGTGCTGCTGCACCGCTTTCGAGCATACATACAACCGTTTGCATGGGTGCAAGCATTTCTATGGGCTATGGCTTGGCCAAAGCCTCTCTTAACCATAAAGTTGTTTCTGTCATTGGTGATTCTACTTTCTTGCATACTGGCTTGCAGCCTTTAATTGATGCGTATGTAAACAATGTCGCATATACTGTAATTATACTAGATAACTCTATTACTGCAATGACAGGTGGTCAACCAGATGCAACAAGTGGTTTTAATATAAAAAACGAACCAACCCACAAGGTTGACTTAGAAAACTTAGTTCGCTCAATCGGTATAGAAAGGGTGTTTAAAGTTGATCAATACGATTATCAAACTACCAAAGAAATTATAGAGCAAGAAGTAAATACAAAAGAATTAAGTGTTATAATTGCTACAAGGCCTTGTGTTCTGGCACCCAAAAAGATAAAAGAGATACCTTATCTTGTAATTGCCGATAAATGCATAGATTGCAAGAGGTGTTTAAGGGTTGGTTGTCCTGCAATTGGCTACAAAGATAACAAAGCCTATATTATTGAAGATTCCTGTACTGGGTGTGCACTGTGTGCTAAAGTTTGTCCTACAAATGCAATTGTAAAAGGTGATGTAAATGAATAAGAGTATAATATTTTGCGGTGTTGGCGGTGATGGTATCATTACTGCGTCAAATATTTGCGCAAATGCTCTCTTAAGGGCTAACTTTGATGTAAAAAAAAGCGAAGTGCATGGCATGAGCCAAAGGGGTGGCAGCGTAAATGCATTTTTAATTTACGGCAAAAAAGTTTATTCTCTGCTACCAGCAAAAGCTAGCGTGGATTACATGTTTGCAAGTGAGAAATTAGAAGCCCTACGTAGTGTAGACTATATGAACGAAGCCTCAATTGCTTTAATAAACGACAGAATTGTCCCTATAGTTGGTGCCAAGATAGATCAAGATGAGATAAATCAGTATTTGAACAGTTTTCCTTTTGAGCAAAATATTATAAACTTTAACGAAGTGGCAAAACTTCACAATATGCAAAAGGGCGTTAACACAATTATGCTCGGGTATTTTTCAAAAATCATCGAGATAGACAAAAAACATTTTACAAGGGCAATAGCAGATACTTTAAATCCTAAATTAATTGATATAAATATAGAAGCTTTTGAAATAGGATTAAATCTTTCATGAATAAACTTTTGTACTTGAATGAGTTTATAAAGCGCATCACCAATATAGATGAAATTGAGCAAGTAGCAAAATTAACTGCATTTATATGTAGGAAGTTTTTTGATGCAAGAAATTTAGTCTTTTTTTTAGAAGATAATGGTGTCATAAAACCTATTTATTTTGAAAAATCCCTTAGCGCCGCCGATTTGCTTTTTTATCAAAAGTTTTTTAGTTGTGAAAGTGAAAGTTTTATTATTTACCCAAAAGAAATTAAATACAGTAGTCATTTATACAAACTTCTTTCTTTTTATGAGTCCAATTACTTAGTATTGAAATCTTTTGATTGTGATAATAAAGTGCGCGTTTTATTGAGTTTTGGCGTAAAAGAGTTAACACAAGACACTCAAGATTATCTTGAGAGTTTTTTAAATGTAGTAAAGCTAAAGATAAAGTACCTATTTTCTATGAAAAGTTTAAAAAACTCACTTAAAGCCACAAAAGCTGCTTTGGATAGTTCTTTGGCCGTTTTGTCAAATTTAGCAGAAATTAGAGATGTTTATACAAAGGGTCATATGCAGAGAGTTTCTGCGTATTCAAGGAATATAGCTTTAAATTTGAAGCTTGATAATGTAGAAACTATTGAAAAAGCAGCTCTTTTGCACGATATTGGCAAGATTGGTATACCAGATGCAATTTTATTAAAACCAGCTAAATTATCAGAACAGGAGTACAAATTTATTAAAAAACATCCAGAGTTTTCAGAATACATATTGTCTCAGATAAAGGGTTTTGAAGATATAATTAAAATCATTAGGTCTCACCACGAATATTTAGATGGCAGTGGCTACCCAGATGGCTTAAAAAACGGTGAAATAATGTTAGAAGCAAAAATTATCACCATAGCAGATATATTTGATGCGCTAACTACAGATAGACCATACAGAAAGGCAATAGGAGCAAAAGAGGCTATAAAATTAATGTTTAATAAATTTAGAGGCAAAATTGATGAAGAGATTTTAAGTAAATCAGTAGAGGTGCTGTTGAAATCTAAAAGTATGGTTTGTGATATAGAGCAATATAGCCAACAATTAGAAGAAATGAGAAACATGGTGTTTTTTATTGATTACGAAACAGGCTTTTATTCTAGGCATTATTTGCCTAAATTTTCACATCAAATAGACCAAGATGCTCACCTTTTGCTGCTTGATTTACATGATATGCGCACGATTAACTTTACTTATTCAAGGTTTGTAGGCGATAAGTTAATTTACACCTTCTCACAAATGATCCGTGAAGTTTTTGTTCGATACCCAAGCGAGTTTTTTCGGATTGGTGGAGATTCATTTGTGGTTGTAATAAAGCAGAAGATAGAAAACCTCACAAACGACATATTAGATCTGGATCATAAATTAAAAGCCGCATGTAAAGATATTAACCCTTCATTTTGGTTTTCTAGCTGCGATTTTTCTCAAGGGGATGATATTAATAAGCGTTTACAAGAATTGACTACTAACATATTCTATAAAAGGAGAGTTTCGTAAAGCTTATGGATAGTTATAATAGCGATTTTGAAAAAGATATATATAGGTTTTGGGAAGAAAATGGTTTTTTTAAACCGGAGATAAACCCAGATGGGGAGCCTTTTAGTGTGGTTATACCACCTCCAAATGTAACGGGAGCTTTGCATATTGGCCATGCGCTAAATCAAACGCTACAGGATATTTTTGCTAGATATAAGCGTATGTGTGGCTACAGTGTACTGTGGCTTCCAGGCACAGATCATGCAGGCATTGCTACACAAACTATGGTTGAGCGTGATTTGGCAAAAAAAGGTATCAAAAAAGATGATATTGGCAGGCAGGCGTTTATTGAAAAAATATGGGAGTGGAAAAATACTTATGGAAACAAAATAATAGACCAAATAAAAAGGCTCGGGGCAAGTTGCGATTTTTCTAGACTGCGCTTTACTATGGATGAAGGACTCTCTAAAGCCGTTAAAAAAGCGTTTGTCGAGCTTTACAACGCAGGCTACATTTACAAAGGCGAGTATATTATCAATTGGTGTCCAAGCTGTCATACTGCTTTGTCTGATTTAGAGGTTGAATACGAAGAAGAACAATCAAAGCTTTATTATCTGAAGTATTTTCTGGAAGATTCCAAGGATTTTTTGATAGTTGCAACCACACGGCCAGAAACGCTTTTTGGTGATACGGCAGTTGCAGTTAACCCCAAAGATGAACGCTATGCGCATTATGTGGGCAAAAAGGTCATATTGCCACTTGTAGGCAGGCTTATTGACATAATAGAGGATAATTATGTTGACATGGGCTTTGGCAGTGGTGTGGTAAAAATTACACCTGCTCACGATCCCAATGATTTTGAAGTAGGCAAAAGGCACAATTTGGATATAGTTATTGCAATAGATGATTATGGTAGAATGACGCACAACGCTCCTGATTTAGAAGGCCTAGATAGGTTTGAAGCAAGAAAAATTACAGTAGAAAAGCTAAAAGAAGCAGATCTTATTTACAAAATAGAAGACTATACGCATTCGGTTGGTCACTGTTATCGCTGTAATACTGTGATTGAGCCCTACATTTCAAAACAATGGTTTGTAAAAACAAAAGATTTAGCAAAAAAAGCCATAGAGGTTGTTGAAAACACTTCAATTAAGTTTATACCAAAACACTGGGAGAAAACTTACTTTGAGTGGATGTATAATATTAGAGATTGGTGTATTTCAAGGCAAATTTGGTGGGGTCATAGGATTCCAGCCTATACATGTAAGCAATGCGGTGAGGTTTTTGTTAGCGAAAATCCTATTAATAAATGTCCAAAGTGCGCAGGAGAGTTATTGCAAGAAACCGATGTATTAGATACATGGTTTTCTTCTGCATTGTGGCCATTTTCTACATTTGGTTGGCCAGACAATACAGATGATTTAAAAAGATTTTATCCAACGAGTTTGCTTGTGACGGGTTTTGATATAATTTTCTTTTGGGTTGCAAGGATGATAATGATGGGCATGTTTTTCATGAAGGATGTACCTTTTAGGGATGTTTATATACATGCTTTAGTAAGGGACAAATACGGACAGAAGATGAGCAAAACCAAAGGCAATGTCATAGATCCGCTAGATGTAATTGATAAGTATGGGGCAGACTCATTGCGATTTACACTAGCGATACTAGCAGCGCAAGGTAGAGATATAAAGCTTTCTTATGATCAAATTGAATCCTATAGGCGTTTTATGAATAAAATCTGGAATGCCTACAGATTTATTGAAATAAATACAAAAGATTTTAAGCCAAATAGAAGCATACAGGTATACTCAAGTGCGAGTTTGTGGATAAAATCTAGGCTGTCAAAAACAATTAACCAGGTAGCACAAAGCCTTGATGACTATAAATTTAATGAAGCTGCAGAAAGTTTGTATCAGTTTGTGTGGCATGAGTTTTGCGATTACTATATTGAAATGAGTAAGGCTCATATTAACAAAGATGAATATAGCGATGAGGTTAAACAAACACTGCTTGAAGTTTTTGAGCAAATATTAAGATTGTTACACCCATTTGCACCATTTATTAGCGAGTTTTTGTGGCAAAAAATCCCTATCCGATCAGGCCAATCCATAATGATAGCCAGCTTTCCTAAAAGCAATAGCCAGAATGATGCTTTAGAGCAAGAATTTGATTTATTGATAGAATTAATTAAAGCTATGAGAATTTTAAGAAGCGAAAATTCCATAGCTACTAACAAAAAAATAAACTTTTACCTTAAACCACTAAACAAAGAAGTTGAAAAGATTGTGCAAAGCTATAAAAAATACATTCTATTACTTGCAAATGCAAAAGATTTATCTATAATTGAAAAAGATGTGCCAAAAAGTTTTATACAGCCAACTAAATATGGCGATATATTTTTAGAAGCAGGCCAGAATGTGGATGTTGAAGGTGAAATTTTGAGATTAAAAAAAGTAATTGAAAAAGCACAAACTTCTATAGATTTCTTAAACAAACGATTGCGCAATGATGAATTTGTATCTAAAGCACCCAAAGAGCTCACTGAAAAAAGTAAGCAAGAGCTTCAAGAAGCTATTCTAATAAAAGACAATGCAAAAAAGAGGATTGAACAATTAGAGAGAGTTTTATGAGAAAAATTTTATTTGTCTGTTTGACTGTTTTATTTTTGGCAAAAGTTGCATATGCAGATGTGGGCGAAAATTTTGCACACGAGCTTACTTCTTCCTTGGTTGAGCAAAAGGGTAAAGTTATAGGTGTTGAAAAGAATACAGTAGTTCTTGATAAAGGCTCAAATGATGGTATTATGAAAGGTGAGCTTGTCTATATTTACAAAAATTTAGGTGTATTTGTTGATCCAACTACGCAAAAACGCATTGATTTAAAAAGTGGGCGTTGCTATGCTCAAGTAGAAAGTGTAGAGCCCACTAAAAGCACAGCTAAAATAATTAGAGGTACAAAAAAGATCCAAAAGTATTTTTTAGGTCTACCAATTATAACAAATGGCTATACTTACTCAAAGCCGGATGTGTCAGATAATGATGAGTGGATAATAGGTAAAAGTTTATACAGAGTGGCTATTGTTACAAGGAACCCTGTGTTATTTGACAGTATAAGAAATGCCCTTGAGTCAACAAAAAAATTTGAAGTAGTTGATCCAGATACAATCGAGATCGCTATGACAAAGGAGAAAATTACGTCAATTAGTACACCAGAGGATATTGAAAAACTATGTAGTGACGTAAATTGTGATTTTGTAATACCTGTATATTTAAAAAACAATAACCAAATATCGTATAACATATACAATGGCTACAGTGGTGATCTAATATATTCTACAAGCTCCAAAATAAGTCAACAAGAAATGGAAAAACTAAAAACAACTAAACTTGCGGAGAATCTCCCACCAGAAAATGCTGTACCCAGTACACTAAATATTGAACCAAGACTCACATTGTGGGAAAGTTTGCTTAACAAGTTTGGCTTATATAGCAAATATTCAAACCTTGGCGCATCGAGTGCTACTATGAGGCTTGTTAACTACGCAAATATTGGATATCAAGCCAAAGCTTTGGCTGCTACGGGCGATTTAATTATTGTTGCAAACAAAGGCCAATTAGAGTTATATCGGTTTGATGGATACTCGCTAAATAAGGTTGCAAGCGCCAATGTAGGGTATAATATATTTAACATCGATACCGCTCAAATTGACGGTAAGACTTATCTTGCTATCTCAAGTTTTAACCCCTACGGTCAGCTTTCATCATCTATAGCCTATATTGAAGGCTCTTCTATACATATTATCAAAGATTCTATAGGCTATTGTTTAAGATTCTTTGATATTTACTCAAAACCACAGTTAATTGCTCAAAATATGTCCATTGGTTCAAGATTTTATGGGCCAATTTACGAAATGAACTTAAATGGTACAATTACAAAAGAGCTGAAATTACCTATAGATCCAGAGTCTTTTTATGAGTTTGAACAAATAGGAGACAAATTAGTGTATGCTACACCAAACAACGAAATTGCGATTTATGATATAGCTAATAAGAAAAATTTCTTAACAGGCCAGTATATTAGCGGCAGTGTTGAGCCAATACAAAGATACTCTCATTCATATAATCCCAATGAAAATTATTTCGAAAATAAAAACAAAGGAGTTGTGTATATACAAAATGTCTTAAAGTTTTTTAAGCATCAAGACAACTACTATGTTTTAGTCCCAAAAAGTTATAGGAGCAATGCAGTACAGGTTGCGGGCAGCCACTACAACGCATACAGTATATCTATGTATAAGCTTGATAATAATAAACTACAAGATGTGTGGAATTCGGGTAGCGTTTCTGGCCGAGTAGTAAACTTTGCAAGACAAAATGATTATATAGTAGGATTGATTGCAACGCCAGCTCCATTTTTTACGCGATTTATATTGGGTGAAAATGATATCTATAGATTGACTATATTTGAAATTAACAAATGAGCTTTGAAGATAATGAAAAATTGGCCTCTATATTTGAGACAATAGCGGACGCATTGGAATTTTTAAACGATAACCCATTTAAAATAAGAGCTTACAGAAATGCAGTAGATTCAATTAGAAGCTTAAATGAGAGTATTGTAGATATTTATTCTAAATCAAACCCTAAGAAAGTAGAAGGTATTGGTAAAGATTTAGAGCAAAAAATTAAAGAATATATTGATACAAAAAAGGTAGCATATTTAGACGAGCTTCTAGAAAAAGTACCATACACACTTTTTCAACTAAAGGATATAAGGGGTTTAGGGCCAAAAACCCTCTACAAGATGTTTGAGCGCTACCGTGTAAGGACACTTGAAGATGTCAAAAAGCTAGTGTTTGAAAATGACGAGCTCAAAGATATATCTTTATTGGAAAAGAGTATAAAAAAAATTAGAGAAGGTATAGAACTTTTTGAAGAAGGGCAATCACGCTTTTCTCTTGGCGCAAGTTTGCTTATTGCCAAAGGTTTGATTGAGCAAATTTTAAAAATAGACTATGTGGTTAAAGCTGAGATAGCAGGTAGTACGCGCAGGGGCAAAGAAACTGTTGGGGACCTTGATATACTTATTTGCACAAAAGATTTTAAAAATGTCTCAAAAGCTTTGGCAAACTTACCACACAAGCAGATAATCGCTTTGGGTGATACTAAGGTGAGCTTGCTTTTATCTAATAACATGCAAGTAGATTTTAGAATCGTAGATGATGAATCTTTTGCTTGTGCTTTGCAGTACTTTACCGGGTCAAAAGAGCACAATGTGCGCGTGCGTGAGATTGCAATCAAAAAAGGTTTTAAACTAAATGAATACGGTTTGTTTTTTAAAGACAAAAAGATTGAAACAAAAAGCGAAGAAGACATTTACAAAGCACTTGGTCTTTGCTATATAAAACCCACACTTAGAGAAAATAAAGGCGAGATTGAGGCTTGTTTATCAAATAATTTGCCTGATGTTGTAGAATTGGAAGACATAAAAGGCGATTTACATGTCCATTCAAATTATTCTGATGGTTTAATGAATCTTGAAGAGATTATTCAAGAGGCAATAAATCGTGGCTATGAATACATTGCAATTACAGATCACTCTGTTTCTTCTTATGTTGCAAATGGTTTAAGCGTTGAGCGCTTGTATGAGCAATTAAATGAAATAGACAAACTTAAATCCAAGTATAAAGGTAAAATAAACATACTTGCAGGCAGTGAAGTTGATATCAAAAAAGATGGTAGCTTAGATTTTGACGATAGTGTGCTAAAAGATTTAGATATTGTTATCGCTTCGATTCATCAGGGCTTTGGAAACTCGAAAGACATAAATACAAAAAGAATCATCGCTGCAATAGAAAACCCTTATGTAAACATCATAGGTCACCCAACTGGTAGACTTATAAGTCAAAGACCGCCGTATGAGCTTGATATGCAAAGCATTGTAGAAAAGGCTGCAAAGCACAAAACAGCTTTAGAAATAAACTCTTTTTATTTGCGTTTAGACTTAAATGACGAACATGCAAGACTTGCAAAAGCCTTTGGTGCAAAATTGTGCATTAATACAGATACACACACCAAAGATAATTTTAATTACATGCTTTTTGGTGTGTTAACCGCACAAAGAGGCTGGCTTGAAAAAAGTGATTGCCTTAATACACTAAACTATAGTAAATTAAAACAGTTTCTTAAGAAGCGCTAACTTCTTTTAGTTTTTTATTTGTGGCTCTTGTAAGCCTTGAAACCAACCTTGCAGCTTTATTTTTATGTATGACGCCTTTGCTTTTAGTTTTGTGAATTATTTTTTGCGCCTTTTTCAATTCTTGATCTAAACCTTGTGTGTCAGCGCTATTTATAGCAAGCCTTGCTTGCTTAACGGTATTTTTTAGCCTTGTCCTGTACGATTTGTTTCTTAAGTATCTTTTTTTGTTTTGTTTTACTCTTTTAAGAGCCGACCTATGATTTGCCACATCTACCTCCTGTCAAAAACTATAGATTTAATAGCATATCTTTAGTATAAAGTCAAATTTAAATTTTTGAATTTGACTATTATTTTATTTACCAATCAAGAAAGGACCTCTAAATAAATGTTCTATATCTTTTGCTAAAGCGGGTCTTGCAATCAAAAAACCCTGAACCTCATCGCAATTAAGCGACTTTAATGCATTAGCTTGCGCTTTTGTTTCTACGCCTTCTGCAATTACTTTGAGATTTAGGGCCTTTGATAAATTTATAATAGTTTTTAGTATCTCAAAATTTTTTTTCTCAAACATCTCTCTAATAAAGGCTATATCTATCTTAATGCCACTAATGGGCACTTCTTTTAGATATGACAAGGATGAGTAGCCTGTACCAAAATCGTCTAAAAAGATTTTTAGCCCATATTCATTTAGTTTTGTGAGTCTATCCAAGTGTTTAATAAGCGTGCTTTCTGTGACTTCTATCTCAATTAGGTTTCTGTCAACGTTGGATCTGTTTATTAATGTAAAAGTTTTTTCTAAAAAATTTGCATCATCTAATTGAACAGCAGATAGATTAATTGCAACGCTTATTGTAAAACCAATTTTTTGCCATGCCTTAATTTGGTCTATTGCTTGTTCAAAAATTTGGTAGCCTAACTCAATTATTAGCCTTGTTTCTTCTAATATTGGTATAAACTCATTGGGTAAAACTATACCATCTTTCGAGTTCCATCTAAGTAATGCTTCCACAGAGCGAACACAAAAATCACTTAAAGACAGTTTTGGCTGGTAATAAAGAACGAATTCATTATTTTTAATTGCATTTTTGAGTCTATTTTGAAGCTCTAATTTTTTTTGGATTTGAATGTTTGAGTCTTGTTGGTAAAAGCCAATAAAGAGGTGCTTCTCCTTTGCATCTAAAAGGGCAATCTCAGCATTTGTTATAAGTTTATCTTGAGTATCTGCATCTTTTGGATAAATGCTTACACCAACGCTAAAGCCCAAACTAAGATCTATATCAAAGTTTAGCGATTCTATTTTTTCTTCGATAGATTCTGCAATCTTTAGTATTTCGTCTTTTTCTGATGTATTTAGAATGAAACCAAATTCATCGCTGCCTGTTCTTGCTGCATAATAAATTTTATCAATTTCTAATATTGATTTTGCAATTGTTTTAATTATATAGTCACCTTTTATGTAGCCATATTTGTTATTTATAGCTGTGAAGTTGTTAATATCAAGCATAACTACAGAAAATTCTTTTTTTCGATTTACAAAAGACTCTATCGTATAGCCAAATGTTACCCGGTTTGGCAAGTTCGTTAGAGGGTCAAAAGATGATAAAAAGGTTATTTTTTTCTTTTTTTCTATAAAATCTATTGCATATGCTATGTCGCTTGCAATTTCTTCAAATAGCTTTACCTCTTTTTCATCAAAGTAGTCTATTCCATCGGAGTAAGCTTTTAAAACTTTGGAAGGGCCTTTTGTATGTATAAGGTTTATAGGCACAGTAATTGATGAGCGAAAGTTAGATTCTTTGGCTTGCTTTATCCACGGCCTCATTATAGGACTGTTTTGTATATCGTTGCATACAACGATACGGTTTTCTCTAATGGCTATGCCTGATGGGCCAGCACCTTCGGGTTTGTCTTCTTCAATTGATACAACAATGTTTCTTAAATACTTTTTGTAGCCAGCATATGCTTTTGGTTTTATTTTTTCTGTTTTTGAATCCACACAGCCAATCCATGCTAGTTTAAATTGGCCACAATTAACTAAAATGTTGCATACTTCTTTGTAGAGTGTATCAATATATTGTATGCGCACAACTAAATTGTTAATTCTTGAGAGAACCTCGTATAGCCTGTTTAGCCTTACAAGCAGCTTCTCATTTTCTAAGCGCTTTGTTATGTCACGGAACACAACTACCATTGCAGACTCGTTTAGCATATTTACGCTTGCTTCTAATTGCAGGGAATCGTTGTTTTGGGTTTTAAACTCTAGTATTTCTGTGATGCCTTTTGTTTTTTCAGCAAACTTTAAAAACAAATTTTGATAGTATGTTTTCTTGGCATCTTGAGTAAAATTTAGCACATCTTGACCAACTAAATTGTTTGCTTTTAAAATGTGCTCTATGGATTTGTTGCAAGCTAGCACCTTGCGCGTTTTTATATCGATTACAAGTACGCCGTCATAGAGTTTATTTAAGATAGATTTTGCTTCGTTTAATTTTAGCTGTGCTTTTGTTACACATTGCCTTGAGATAGATAGACTCTCGAGCAAAACAACTTTTAATATGTCGTTTTCGAGTGTTTTTAAATTGTCTATTTTGTGTTCTAAAAACACATTGTGCGCAAAATCCAAAAATTCAGTTATAAAACTCAAAAAACTAGCAGGGTCGTCAAACTCATTAAAATTGGTTGATTTAAGCTTATTTGTTAAAAAATCTCTAAGTATTTCTCTAACCTTTGGATCCACGTTTCTTTTTTCGATAGTTTCGCAAATACTGAATAGTTTATCAAATATTTGTCTGTTTGTATCTTTTAGGTTAGAGTCAAAATAGCTATTTATCATTTAAAACTCTTAAACTATTGCTGTATGTAATCTGAGCAATTTCTTCTGCTTGAGCGCCTACTAAACTGCAAAGTGCATTAAGCGTGTACTGCAAAAAAGACGGTTCGTTAGTTTTGCTTCGCTTTGGTACTGGTGCTAAATACGGTGCATCTGTTTCTAACACCATATTTTTAAGTGGTACATTTGTAATGTTTTGTCTGATAAGCGAATTTTTGAATGTTACAATACCACCTATGCCTAAAAGGTAATTTTTATCTAAAGCAAGCTTGAGCAAGTCTAAATCTCCATTAAAACAGTGAATTATAGCTTTTAGGTTGTTTTTTGTACTTAAAATATCAATGGCGTCTTTTGTTGCATCTCTTATGTGTATTGACACCCATTTATTGTGATAGATTGCTAAATCAAGCAAGTTAGAAAATAATGTTTTTTGTGTATCTTTTGGTGCATAATTATAGAAGTAATCTAAGCCGATTTCGCCTATGCCTATGCATTTTTCATCTTTAAGATAATTTTCTATGATGTCTAAATCGCCAATTTTAAACTCATTTGCGTAATGAGGGTGGATGCCTGCAAAAAAATATAAATTGTCGTATTTATGTGTAATTTCACAGGCTTTTTTAATATCGTTTACGTAAGATGTTGCTAAAAACACCTTCTCAACGATCCCAAGCCTATTAATTACATCATCCAATATAGCGTTAAATTCTTCTGATTGAAGGTGAGCGTGTGTGTCAATAATTTTCATAAATCTACAAATCTTAAGCTTGTTAGTGCATACTCCCTTATATTTTTAATATCTGGCAGTTCGATAGTTTTGCCTTTTTGCACAAAGTATTCAAGAATATCTTCCATAGTGTTACCACATGAGCATTCTTGTGGCTTTGAAGTGTAAGGCAATACCATATCACTAAAGCACTTTTTGCACCTAAAGAGGCTTTTTGATCCAGAATTTTTACCCTTTTTAGCTATAGGTTTTCCATCAATTTCTACTATGTCCATAGAAAAATCAATTGTAGTTGCACTTGATATGCTTGTTCCTACGCCAAATCCATCTACAACATCCACAAGTGGCTCTATAGTTTCTTCATCAAGACCACCACTTGCAAATATTTTTACATTGTCTGCGCCCCTCAAAGTTAGCTCCCAGCGTATTTCTTCAATTATAGCCCTTAGGTTACCCTTTCTTGAGCTTGGCGTATCAAGACGCACGCCTGCTAATTTTTTGCCCAGTGCTTCATAAACCCTCAGTGTTTCAAACTTTTCATCGCCGAATGTGTCTATTAGTATAATTCTTGGGACATCACCATCCATTGTTTCATCAAAATATTTTGCAGCTTCTACAGTATCACCTGCAAGTAATACTAGCGAGTGCGGTATGGTACCGCTTGGCTTTATATTTAAAACATTTGCGGCTTGCATAGTAGAAACGCCGTCGCATCCGCCAATGTATGCAGCCCTTTCGATAGCAACAGCAATGGCAGGGTGCATTCGTCGCGCACCAAAAGACAAAAGCAGTTTATTCTTAACCAATTTTCTAAGTCTTGCGGCTTTTGTGGCGACACCTGATTCCTGGCATAAAAAACCCAAAATTGCTGTCTCAAATTTTGCAAACTCGCTGTATAAACCTTCAATTTCAAGCACTGGCTCGTTTTCTCTAAAAATACTGCCTTCTTTTATAGCTCGGACATTTAAATCTTTGTTTTCTAAGAGTTCTAAAACTTCTTCTAAGCCAACAAACACACCCCATTTGTAGTTTTTGGGCAGCTTTTTAACGCTAACTTCTGCTTTTACTTTTTTATCTAAGCTTTTTACCTTCAAAGTATAAACGGTTCTATCAAAATAAACGTCCGTAACTTTTCCGTTTAGTATATCTTCTTTTGTTGAAATAAACACTTTCCTACCCCCTAATCTACAAAGGCATTTAATATCAAAGCTATTATACTCATTATGATTGAGCCTGCAAGTGCACTAAAAAAACTTTCAACTACAAAGCCTTTTACGATGTAAGAGGCAAGGTAAAACAACATTGCATTAATGACGAGTGTAAACAATCCTAGCGTTAAGATGCTTATAGGTAGTGTCAAGAGTATTAAAAAAGGCCTTATAAATGTATTTAATAAACCTATGACTAAACTTGCTGCTATTAGAGAAAACACTCCTTCCATATGCAATCCTTTTACTATCATGACACTAATACCTAAGGCAATAGAACTTATTATCCATTTTACTAAAAAAATCATTTTACCTCCAAAAGGCGATTTATGCTGGCAAGCACCACTGAGTTTTGTTTTAGTGCCTCGATGATTTTTACATAATACAATTCTTGTAGCCAAACGGGTGCTTTTAAGTCACTTTTTTCAATCCAAGCCCATGCTTCAAACTCAAGACCATATATGCTTTGCTTTAGCAAAACGCACTTTGGCGTGTATGTGTCACTTTTTAAAATATAGTCTTGTTTATTTAGTTCTTCAATAACAATATTTTTTACTTTCTCAATATCTGAGTTAATGTCCGCAATAAATGGGATTTTTAGTTTTATTGCCCCAGTTGAATATGTGGAATTTATAACTTTAGAGTTTATAAAGTAGGAATTTGGGACAATGATATCAGTGTTATCATAAGCTTTGATTATTGTAGACCTTAGTTTTGTTTCCACAACAACACCACTTATGTTATTTTCTGGTATATTTATAATATCGCCAGGTTTAACAAGCTGTTCAAATATTATTATTATACCAGAAATCATGTTATTTGCAATATTTTGCAAACCAAAACCAAGTCCAACACTGAGTGCGCCGGCAATTAAAGCAATAGTAGATGCATTGACACCCACAAATGTTAGCGATACAGCCAAAATTATAATCACAATGGTATATGAGCCAAGTGTTTTTAGAATTTGAATGTTTGCTTCGCCTATAGATTGATGCATTTTAAGCTTTTCTAAACTTCTTTTATAGTGCTTGTCAAGCAGAAAGCCCAAAAAAAGTAGGATAATTATTTTTAATATAAGCGATAGTGATAAGTTAATCCCTTTATACTCAAAAAATGAGTAATTTAATATATTGAAGATTTGAATGCCAACTTCCTTTATGGATTTTACCGTTTTGTTTATAGCGTATATGGAAGGATTTTGTATGTGCAACATTATTTTTTTAATTGTGTTTAATTTGGCATCTAACAGGCTTAAGTTTTGCTTGTATGCCATTAAATCTAGCAATGTTTGTTTAAAATAAGCAAAATAGGATACTTGAGAGTTTGCAGTATAATTTGGTGGAGAGTAGTTTGTGATGAATTGCATATTTGTATCAATTGAATTTTCAATTTTTTGGCTTTCTTTTTGTATTTGTGTGTAAATAGATGCTGTTTGCGTGGAATTTTTGTTTTCAATAACTTCTATTAAATAGCGTCTAATCTTTAGATCAATTATAGATATGCCTATAGCAAACAATTGGTTTTCATTGTAGAGTTTTTGGTTCTCTAATTGAGCCAATCTATTTTGGAGATAAGAGGAATTGTATGAAGAGTGGGATATTTGGGAGACTAAAAGCTGGATTTGCGTATCAAGTTGTATATTTTGGGATACAATACTGTCTTGTGTTTCGTCGTAGTATTTTTCCTGAGATTTAATTTTTCCATTGATGTTTTCTAATGCGTATCGATCTAGTGCGATTTTGTGTGTTATGTTGTTCATAGATTTATAAGAATTGTTTAGAAATTGATTTATGTTGTCAATACTTTTTTTAGCTTGGTCAAGTTTTGCTTGTGTGATTTTATACCGTAGTTCTAAGAGTTCTTCATCAAGTGTGTTTTTTTGCGTTGATAAGAACTCTTCATTCAGTATTTTTTTTCTTTCGCTTAAGTGCTGGATTATTTTTTCTAGGCTATTTATTGTGTTGCTTAGGTTTGTTAAGTAATCTACAAAATTGTTAAATTCGTCAAAATAGACAACTTTTGCTTTTAGTAGCCGATCGAGTTTTTCTTCATTTTGAAGCTTTGGCTTTGTGGAGTATATACTTTTTAATTCCCTTAATAAGTCTATTTTTACATAAAGTTTGTCAAGTGTTTCTGGATTTTTTGTTTTACTGATTTGAATGTAGTTTTGTTGCTCAAGTTTATTGATCGCTGTTATCTCATCTTGAGGCTTTTGTATTGAACCGCTAACAGCACTGTATGAGTTTTCTTTTAAAGTTATTGCCAAAATAACAGCAATTATAAGTATTTTTAAGAATCTCATGGCAAATTTATATATAAAAAAGTTTTGTGTGTCAATACTATTGACTTTTTAGAAGTTTTCATTACTTTATAGCAAGTGGTAGAAATGTTGACACTTGGTGCGCTTGTATTGTGTGGGGGCAAATCTCAAAGAATTGGACAAAATAAGGCTTACTTGCTAAAAAACAACGAACCGTTTATAAGCATAATTGTTAACAGATTATTAGAAGTTTTTGAAGAAGTAATTATATCTGTTGACGAAAGTAAAAAATATACACAAATTATAAATAACAGGCTAAAAGTCGTAGAAGATAAAAAAGGCTATTTTGGGCCTATTGAGGGTTTGAAACAGGGTTTGAAACAAACGCTAAAAGATTACTTATTCGTGTGTGGGTGTGATATGCCGAATATTTCAAAAGAGTGTATAGAGGAGTTGGCTAGTTATGTTGATGGCTCATATGAGTGTGTATTGCCTTTAATCAAAAAACCTCAAGTGTTGCATGGTTTTTACAGTAAATCTTTATACGCTAAAATCGAAGCGGGCAATTATTTTAGCATAAAAGGACTTCTTAATGATTCTAAAGTTAAGTATATATCAAAATTCAATTGTAATATAGAGGAATCGGTTGTAAATATAAATACAAAAGAAGATTACGCTAGTTTACTTGGAGGAACGAATGGATAAATTATTAAATGAAGAAGTTTTTGCAAATAGTCTTTTAGAGGAAGGTAAAAAGAAAGGTTACCTAACCTATGATGATATAAATAAACTTTTGCCAGATGAAATAAATATTGAAGAAATTGATGACCTAATGGACAAGTGTGACGACCTCAATATCGATATATTAGATAGCGAAGCTGATGTAAAAAAAACAACACCCATTGTTAAAGAGGAACTTTTAGAAGAAGACACAGAAATTAAAAGTGCCATAAAGATGTATTTTTCAGAGATGGGTACTATAGATTTACTAGACAGAGATGAAGAGGTTGAGCTTGCAAAAAAAATCATTGACGAAAAGAATGCATTGTTAGAAACACTTATCGAAGTACCTTTTTTTGGGTGGGCTTTGGATGATTTGATATACAATATAAGCAGCAACATAGTAAAGCTAAAAAACATATCAAATGCGCTTGATAGCTCTTTTGATGATGTTAAACAAGATGAAGAGGAAGATTTTACCACCAAGCAAAAATTTTTAATTGTTTTTTCTGAGATAAAAGACACGCTTTTCTTGTATAAAAAAGAAATAAAACCAGAATATAAAGAAAAAATTCTTCACAACCTTATTGAAATTTCCCTAAATGATACTTGCATTGGAAACATGATAGAAAACTTCAAGCAAAAAGCTTATGAAATGGAGCCGGGTTTAGAGAAGGATCGGGTATTTGATCTAATAAACAATCTTGGGAAGAGCAAACTTTTAATAGAAACCGCAAAACAAAGAATGATTAAGGCAAACCTAAGGCTTGTCGTTTCAATTGCTAAAAAGTATTTAAGCAGGGGTTTGTCGTTTTTAGACCTTATTCAAGAAGGCAATATAGGTCTTATGAAGGCCGTTGATAAGTTTGATTATAAAAGGGGCTTTAAATTTTCTACATACGCTACGTGGTGGATTAGACAATCTATATCTCGTGCCATTGCAGACCAAGCGCGAACGATTCGCATACCCGTACATATGATAGAAACCATTAATAAAATTGTTAGAACATCTAAACTATTAGTGCAAGAAAACGGCAAAGAACCTAGTGTACAAGAGTTATCGGAAAGCCTTAATGTACCAATTGAAAAAATTAAAAATATTTTAAAAATAGTAAAAGAACCCATATCGCTAGAAACGCCTATTGGTGATGAAGAAGATACAAGATTAGAGGATTTTATAGAAGACAAAAATGCTGCCTCCCCTCTTGATACAGTAATTGAATCTGATCTTTCAGAAAAGATAGAAACGGTTTTATCCACTTTAAGCGAAAGAGAACAAAAGGTACTGCGCATGAGGTTTGGCATATCTACGGGTTTTGACCATACACTTGAAGAGGTAGGCAGGGTGCTTGGCGTAACAAGAGAGCGCGTAAGACAAATTGAAGCAAAAGCCATTAAAAAATTGAGACACCCAAAGCGTTCTAAAGCGCTAGTGAGCTTTATTGAATGAGGTTAAATAGGTATTTAGCAGCCTGTGGTTTGGGTTCAAGGCGAAAAGTTGAGCAATTCATTAAAGACGGGTTTATCAGCGTCGATGGTAAGCCAGTAAAAGATTTTATAGATATTGATTCAGACAAGGCGAGCGTTTTGTACAAAGGTAAATTGATTAGACCCCAAAATAAATTATACCTTGCTTTTTATAAACCTCCTTTTGTAATATCAAGTGTAAGTGATAGCGCGCACCGATGTATTGGAGATTTTTTTAATCAATTAGATGTAAGGGTTTTCCCTGTTGGGAGGCTCGACTATCTATCTGAAGGTTTGATATTTGTTACCAATGATGGATCATTTGCAAATAAAATTGCGCACCCCTCTAAAAAGGTAAAAAAAATTTACCTAATTAAAACAAAAAAGCAGCTCGAAAACGCTTTGCTAGAAAAACTTTCGAAAGGCACTATGCTTGAAGATGGCTTTTTTAAGCCCTTATTTATATCATTTACAGAAAATAGGTTGTGGATAAAACTTTCAATGGATTCAGGCAGAAATAGGGTTGTTAGAAGATTTTTTAAGAAATTTGACATTGGTATAGATATGCTCAAAAGAATATCGATTGGAGGTGTAAAATTGGGCAATTTAGCACCAGGCGAGTATAGGTTTTTAGAAAAAAATGAAATATTACAATTGACACAAGACAAGCTATAGTATAAAATTGCCCGCGAATTGTAACTTTCCAATAAGGAGGTTTTTGGTGTATGACTAATTGGTTGATTGCGTTTGTCGCATTATTGCTGCTATTTTTAATTTTTGCAGGTATGGTTATAGCCGCAAGATACCTTGCGCCACATGAGTATGATAAAGAAAAGTACGATTTGTATGAGTGCGGTGCGCCTATGGTGAACGAATTTAGGTATTTCAATGTTCGTTTTTACATCATCGCTATTATGTTCACACTGTTTGATATAGAAGCAATATTTATGTATCCATGGGCTGTGTATTTTAAAGAGCTGGGTATTTTGGGTGTTATTGAGATGGGTTTGTTTATTATAATGGTATTTGTTGGTTGGATTTATGCGTATAAAAAAGGAGCGCTTGTATGGGAATAGAAAATGCCTGGATTACCACAAAATTAGACAAGCTTGTTAGTTGGGGTAGGTATTCATCTTTTTGGCCTGTTACGTTTGGTTTGGCATGTTGCGCTATAGAGATGATGGCAACAGGTGCCTCAAGGTTTGACTTAGATAGGTTTGGCGTAGTTTTTAGAGCATCTCCAAGGCATTCTGATGTTATGATTGTTGCAGGTACGCTAACTAAAAAAATGGCAATAGCCGCACGTAAAGTCTACGATCAGATGCCAAGACCTAAATGGGTTATATCAATGGGCAGCTGTGCAAACACTGGTGGAATGTTCGACTCATACAGTGTTGTGCAAGGCGTTGATACAATAATTCCTGTGGATGTCTATGTGCCAGGATGCCCACCAAGGCCGGAAAGTTTGCTATACGGTATAATGAAATTGCAGGAAAAAATTAAGAAAGAAGGTTCGATGAATACATAAAACAAGGAGTTAGCAATGGATAGTCAAAGCGTTGTAGAATTGGTCAAGGCTAAGTTTGGTGAGGGTGTTTTAGAAGCAAGTGAGTTTAGAGGTGAGTATAGCTTGCTTGTTTCTAGTGATATTGCACATGATTGTTTAAAATACTTGCACGATGAGCTAAGTTTTGAATATTTAGTGATTGTTACAGCTATAGATTTTGGTGTAAAAGCTGAGCACCGTTTTCAGGTGGTCTATCAGCTTAGATCGCTTCTTCATAAACTTCAAATGCGCATTAAAACCAATATCAAAGAAAATCAAGAGCTAGAAAGTGTCGTGGATATATATAAATCAGCTACATGGGACGAGAGAGAGACCTACGATATGTTTGGGATAGTTTTTATTAACCATCCAGACTTAAGAAGGATTTTAATGCCACAGGATTGGACAGGTTATCCATTAAGAAAAGATTATCCGCTAAAAGGAAGGCCAGAAGATGATGCTTGGTTAGATAAACACTTGCCACTTGGTCAGCTAAAAAGGCCAAGGCACACAAGAAAGCCTTTTAGCTTAATCCAAAAATAGGAGAATGGAGCATGAATAAAACTTATGTTGCTGAAAATGAAAGGGAAGTTACAGTAAATATGGGTCCACAGCATCCCTCTACACATGGTGTTTTGAGGTTTGTTGTAAAGCTTGATGGTGAGAGAATTATTGAATCTGACCCAGATGTAGGATATTTGCATCGTGGTTTTGAAAAATTTGCCGAAAATATGACATATCAACAATTTATGCCCTTTACAGATAGGCTTGATTATCTAGCTTCAATGAACAATAACTTTGCTTACGCGATGGCTATAGAAAAACTGCTTGGTATTAGCAAAGATATACCAGAGCGCTCAGAGTACATTCGCGTTATTATGGCTGAGCTTGGCAGGATTGCCTCCCATTTAGTTTGGCTTGCAACTCATGCTTTAGATATTGGTGCTATGACAGTATTTCTTTATTGCTTTAGAGAAAGAGAATATATTATCGATATGTATGAAATGGCTTGCGGTAACAGGCTTACTTACAATTACATAAGAATTGGTGGCGTCGCACGCGATTTACCAGATGGCTTTATGGAGAAATTAAAAGAATTTGTTAAGCTTTTCCCTTCAAAAGTAAAAGAATATCATACATTATTGTCCAAAAACAGAATTTGGCTTAAAAGAACTAAGGGCATTGGGTATATTTCTAAAGAAGATGCTATCAATTGGGGTATTGCAGGTCCTTGCACAAGAGGTTCTGGTATTGATTGGGATCTAAGGCGTGATATGCCATATTCGGTTTATCCTGAACTGGATTTTAAGGTACCGGTTTACCACAATTGTGATGTGTATGATCGCTACCTTGTGCGCATGGACGAGATGATCCAGTCTAATAGGATTTTAGAGCAATGTATAGAAAAAATCCCAGATGGACCTGTAATGATGAAGGACAATCCTTGTGTTTGGGATCCAAAAGAAGATACAATGAAGAAAAATTATGCACTAATGAAGCATTTTGTAAAAGTTATACAAGGTATAAAAGCGCCAGTTGGAGAAACTTACTTTGGTGCTGAAAACCCAAAAGGCGAGCTAGGTTTTTACATTTACTCAAACGGCGAAGGCGTGCCATATAGAATGAAAATTCGCTCTCCGTCATTTATAAACCTAAGCGCTATGCCAGTTATGCTAAAAGGGCATTATATTGCGGATATTATATCGGTAATCGGCAGTTTAGATTTTGTTTTTGGCGAATGTGATAGGTAGAGGTGCATTATGAGTAAAAAAATTAAGATTAAAATAGATGGTAGAGAGTTTGAAGTAGACAACGAATTGAGCATCTTGCAGGCAGCAAGAGAAAATGGAATATATATTCCAGCTATTTGTTATTCTGACAGGTTTGGTGCGGTTGGTGCTTGTAGAATTTGTGCTGTTGAAATTGCTGGCATGAAAAAACCCATGCTATCGTGTGCAGGAAAGGTAAAAGAGGGCATGGAAGTTACCACAAATTCTCCTGCTTTAGATACACTAAGAAAAGAAATAATCTACGAGTGGGATACCTTCCATCCATTGCAATGCGGAGTTTGCGATAAAAGTGGTGAGTGCGATCTTCAAAATATAAACTACGAGTTTAATATTAGCGAAAACCCAAAAGAAGCCCAAACCGATCCTTTAACAATACCCCAGGGCACCATACACTACGAGTGGAAAATCATACACCACGATGCAAATTTGTGCATACAGTGCAGAAGGTGCGTCGCAGTTTGCGATAAAGTGGTGAATTTTGGTATTTTGGCTTTGGTAAAAAAAGATGGAGATAGAAAAGAAATAGATACAAAAGATGGGAAACCACTTGATTGCGAGTTTTGTGGTCAGTGTGTAAGCGTTTGCCCAACGGGCGCTATGTCTAGTAAGTTATTCAAATACAAAGCTCGAGCCTGGGAAATGGAAAAAATCCCTACTACTTGCGGTTTTTGTTCATCTGGCTGTCAGATGGATTTAAATGTTAAAAACAACGAGATACTCAGGGTAACAAGCGAAGAATCTACGCCAAATATGGCAAACTTGTGTAATTTGGGCAGATTTAACTATTCTGTAAGTAAATCCGATAGACTAATCAAAGAGTATTCAATAGACTCAAAAACGCTCAATCAAGAGTCTATGATTTTAGAGTTATCTCAAATTTTGAAAAATACGCCAAAAGAGAAGGTTTTTGGCATAAGTGGCGCCAGAGAAACGCAAGAAGATAGCCGTGCATTTAAAATGTTTTTTAACAATACGTTATCAAATAACAATATAGACAGCCTCTCATCCACACATATTGCAAAACTATACAAATATTTGCCACAAAGTGTAAATGATTTTCATGATTTTTCGGAGATTTCTGAGAGTGACCTAATAATCTGTTTTGGTGGAGATATTGCAAATGAGATGCCTCGCATAGACTGGGCAATAACAAGAGGCGTAAAATTACTTAAAACCTCAAAGGTAGTAAGTGTATACTGGAAGGATACAAAAATTGATACGCTTGGATCTATACCTCTTAGGTATGAGCCTGGCAAAGAATTGGATTTCTTAGCATCTTTTACTTATGCGTTGAAATCAGAAGGTTTTGGTGCTGGGCTAGATGGCCTTGAGAGTCTAAAAGAATCGGATTTTGATGTTTCAAGCATAATTGAAGAGGTAAAAAAAGCCTCCAAGATAGCTTTTGTTGTGTGCCAAGAGGCTCTTGAGCGTGACTTTGGAGAAGAAATTGCAAAAGCTGTATCAAATGTTGCGCTTTTGCTAAAAGATAAAATTAAAGTTTACGCTTCAAGCAAGTATAATAATGCCTTTGGAACTTTATATAACGGTTATGGTTTATCAAGTGATTTTAGCGTTGATAAACTTCTCGAATTTGCAAAGGCTGGCAAAATTGAAACACTCTTGCTTTTAAACGTTGACTTGTACAGCTTTTTAAGTGATGATGATGCTAAAATTGTAAGAGATAATGTAAAAAATATCGTGTTGTTTGATACCTTTGAAAGTAAAACCTCTTTAGCTGCAAATGTAATAATTCCTGTACCTTTCTTTACAAGTCAAAACGGTACCTTTGTTAATGCAGAAGGAAGAGTTAATAATGTAAACAAAACTGTTCTCAGCGAGGTAGCATCAGCATGGGAGTTTTTGTTTAAGCTATCAACAAACCTGGGTTACAATTTATCGAGTGCAAAGTTGCAAATAAAAGACAAAAAAATTAAACTAAAGGGCCCAGCTGACAAAATTTATTCAGTAAATACTAATACAAGCATAAAAGGCAGTGGTGAGTTTAGATTTTTGGCAAACTACTCTAAATTTAGAACATCTATTTACTCAGGTTATGGTGAAGGTGCAAAATTAGCACAAAGTCAATCGTTATTGCACATAAATAAAGAAGATGCAGATAGCCTTGGGTTGAAGGACGATGATTTTGCAAAAGTGTCGGTTGATAATGCGTTTGTGACACTACCTGTCAAAGTAGATGAAAAGATGCCAAAATCTCTGATAAGCGGGCAATTATGGTTTGAAAATGCAAATCTATACAATATCACGGGTAGTTTCAATAACTTAGCGCGGGTCGGTTTAACAAAAAGCGAAAAGGGGGCTTAAAATGATTGAAGTAATAATAGGTATTGTTAAATTACTTGTTTTGGTAGCAGTTTTAAGTGTATATGTTATGTATGCTACATGGTATGAAAGGAAAGTTATAGGCCATATGCAACAGCGCATTGGGCCAAAAAGAGTTGGTCCTTATGGTTTGTTACAACCTTTGGCAGACACTGTCAAGAGTTTTTTTAAAGAAGATATTATACCAACAAGGGCAGATAAGCCACTATTTTGGTTAGCACCAATTTTAGCCCCCACCTTTCCTTTTGCTGCCGCAGCCGCTATACCGTTTTTCCCGCCTATTGAGCTTTCAAATGGCACAACATTTTATTTTAGCGTATTTCATTCAAATGTAGACTTGTTGTACATTTTGGCAATGATGGGTTTGTCTAGTTTTGGTGTAATGCTTGCTGGTATTTCATCTGGGGGTAATAAGTACTCTTTTATAGGCGCAGAGCGTGAGATAGCTCAGGTGGTAAGCTATGAGATAATACTTGCACTTGCCTTACTAAACCCAATACTTATGGTTCAATCACTTAATTTGACGGATTTTGTGGCCTTTCAGCAGCAGCACTTGTGGTTGATTTTCTACCAGCCTTTTGCATTCGTGGCTTTTGTGATAGCCATGGTAGCTTCTGCTTCAAGGGTACCTTTTGACTTGCCAGAAGCAGAAAACGAGCTTGTTGCCGGCTTCAATACAGAGTTTAGCGGACTTAAGATGGCTATGTTCTTTTTTGGCCAGTATGTAACAATATTTGTAGTATCAGCCCTAGCAGCCATTATATTTTTGGGTGGATGGAGCGGTCCAGCCATATTGCCGGGATTTGTTTGGTATTGGCTTAAAGTATTGTTATTTATATTTATGTTTACATGGTTTTGGGGAACATTTCCTCGTTATAGGTACGATCAGTTAATGGATATAGCCTGGAAAAAACTACTGCCTCTGTTAGTGTTAAATATTTTGTGGACAGGTTTTGCACTGATTGTGCACATGCCTATAATTTAGGGAGGTTGGTATGTTGTTTAATGATTTAAGAAAAGGTTTAAGCGTTACGCTCAAGTATCTTTTTACGCACGCAGTAACATGCCAGTATCCCACGCAAAGGCTTAATGTGCCAGAGCGAGGTAGATGGCTTCATGCTCTTAATTTGCACGAAGAGAGCCAAAAAATTAAGTGTATAGACTGTGGGCTTTGCGAAGAAGTGTGCCCATCTAAATGCATAGAGATTATACCCACAGAGAATAAAGACCATACGAAAAGTCCTGCTATTTACAATATAGATTTAGGAAGATGTTGCTTTTGTGGGCTTTGTGTTGAGGTTTGTCCTGAGCTTGCAATCAGCATGAGTGATAAGTACGAACTTGCAGGCTATGACAGGGAAAAATTTATTTTTACCAAAGAAGACCTGATAAAAGTTGGCTTAGAATATAACAATAATAAATTGCAAAAAAAAGAAGGTGAGCTATGAGTGTGGAAATAGTGGTTTTCGCAATTTTAGCAATTTTCGCAGTTGGTGGTGGTTTTGGTATAATTGTAACAAAAAATCCATTTAGAGCTGCGATGTGGATGGTATTATCGTTTATTGGTTCAGCTGGTATTTTTGTAATGCTGGATGCGGTTTTTATTGCAATGCTTCAATTGATTGTCTATGCTGGTGCCATTACGGTAATGGTTGTAATAGCAATGTACACTATGGATAGGTTAACTATTGCTAGCTTAAAAAGATTCAACAATCAGGCTTACTTTGGAGCATTGTTTGGTCTTGGCATATTGCTTGATTTTATTGTTATAGCGTCTAAACTTAAGATAAATACGGTATATATGGGCAAAAATCTATCAATTGCAGGCAGCAATGTAAAAGCTATAGGTGATGTACTGTTTAAATCGTATTTGTTGCCTTTTGAGATAACTGCAATTGTGCTGTTGATTGCGTTATTTGGCGCAGTTGCACTTACTAAAAAGGATCTTTAGGAGGCAAAATGTTAGCTGCGTATATGTTTGTTAGTGTATTGCTCTTTGCAATAGGCGCCACAGGGGCAATGATTAGAAGGAATTTTTTGATAGTTTTAATGTCGCTTGAGCTTATGATAAATGGCGCTGGTATGGCGCTAATTGTGATGTCATACTACATAGGCAATGTTTCGGGTCAGGTTATGTTTTTGTTTGTTGCAGCAGTTGCAGCAAGTGAAACGGCTGTGGGTTTAGCTATAGTGGCTATGATGTATAAAAACAAGAAAAGTGTAGATATAAACGATTTTACTACACTTAGAAAGTAAAAGGGGAAAGATATGAAAACATTGGTATTACTAATTATTATCTGGCCTCTAATTGGTTTTTTAATCAATGGTCTATTTGGCAAATGGACCAAACACTATGCAGGAGTTATTGCCGCAAGCGCTTTGGGCTTGAGTTTTTTAAGTGCCGTTTACCCTATATGGCAAGTAATTTTAGGCAACATTTACGATTATGTGTACTTTATATGGATGCCATTTGGCAAAATTAATATCCCTTTTGGCTTAAGGATAGATTCACTCTCTACTGTAATGCTGTTTGTCGTTACATTTGTTTCATGGATGATTCATATTTATTCAAACGGATATATGAAAGGCGATCCAGGGTATGCTAGGTATTTCACGTACCTTAATTTATTTGTGTTTTCAATGCTTCTTCTGATTTTAGGGGACAACTACCTCCTGATGTTTGTTGGTTGGGAAGGCGTAGGTTTATGCTCATACTTGCTAATTGGCTTTTGGTATGATAAAAAAACAGCCTCAGATGCTGGAGAAAAAGCTTTTGTTGTAAACAGAATAGGTGATGCGGGTTTTATTATTGGTGTTTTATTTATCTTGTTTAATTTTCATTCTGTAACATACGCTGATGTATTTCCATTTGTCCATCAAGTATTGACACCAGAAACTGCAACAATTATTGGACTTGCTTTATTTTTGGGTGCAATGGGTAAATCCGCACAATTTCCCTTATATATTTGGTTAACGGACGCTATGGAAGGCCCAACGCCCGTTTCAAGCTTGATACATGCAGCAACAATGGTTACCGCTGGTGTATATATGGTTGCAAGATCAAACGCAATTTACGATATGAGCCCTATTGCAATGGAAGTTGTAGCATCAGTAGGCGCATTTACTGCTTTTTATGCTGCAACGATGGCGCTTACACACAAAGACATAAAACGCATATTGGCATACTCAACTCTTTCTCAGCTGGGGTATATGTTTATAGGCGTTGGCGTTGGCGTTTATTGGGCTGGTATATTCCACTTAATGACGCACGCATTTTTTAAAGGCTTACTCTTTTTGGGTGCAGGTGCTGTAATGCACTCTATGAGGGGTTTACTTTCTACTGATTTAATGGGTGGACTTAGAAAGAAGATGCCCCAAACAGCAGTTTTGATGGTTATAGCCTCTTTGGCAATATCAGGTATTCCGCCGTTCGCTGGTTTTTTTAGCAAAGATGCAATTTTAGCTGGCGCACTGGATATGGGGCACCCCATTATATGGATAGTAGGCGAGATTACTGCATTTATGACAGCATTTTACATGTTTAGGTTTGTATTTAGCGTGTTTTATGGTGAAGAAAAAGTGCCGAATCTATACCACGAGCTCCATACACATGAAGCACCAAGAGTAATGATAATTCCTATGTGGGTTTTGGGTATTTTATCAATCATTGGTGGTTGGGTAGGCTTGCACATAAGTGGTGAAATACCAATTGAAGCCTTCATTGCACGCACTGCACCAACATTGGAGGTAGCTAACCAAGCCCACTACTCAGAAGCTTTACTAATGGGTATATCTGCTTGTATGGGTTTGATTGGTATCTTTACAGCGTGGGTGATATATATCAAAAAGTGGATTACGGCCGATACGATCGCCAATACATTTAAACCTGTATATACATTGCTTGCCAACACCTACTATGCTGACGAGTTTGTGTATTTTTTCATAGTAAAGCCATTTTGGTGGGTATCTGAGTATTTCTTATGGAAAATTGTAGATGTCAAAATTATAGATTCGGGTGTGGATTTATTCGGGTGGATATCAAAAAGAATTGGATGGCTGTTTAGGACACTACAGACAGGCTTTGTAAGCCATTATGCTTATTGGATATCAATTGGCGTAATGTTGCTTACCAGCTGGTATTTAATTAGGATTATATAAGGCGAGGTGAAAAATGAATCAACTGCATTTTCCAATTCTTTCAACTATTGTGTTTATACCAATAATTGGTGCAATACTGGTTTCATTAATTGATAGCAAAAAAGAAGGCGCTATAAGGTGGGTGACATTTATTGTATTATTGCTTGACTTTATAGTGTCTTTGCCGCTATTTTTCTACTTTAATTCTTCAACTTATCAGATGCAATTTGTTGAAAAAGTACCATGGATTAGTTCTTTAGGTATGAATTATTACCTTGGTATAGATGGTATAAGCTTGTTTTTGGTTCTGCTTACAACATTTTTATCGCCAATTGCGCAGCTTTCTACATGGAGTGGCATAACTCAAAAAACAAAAGAGTTTAATATAGTTTTATTGCTTTTACAAACGGGTATGCTGGGCGTTTTTGTATCTTTGGATATATTTTTGTTCTATGTATTTTGGGAGTTTCAGCTTATCCCTATGTACTTGATGATTGGTATTTGGGGTGGACCGAATAGGGTATTTGCCACAATGAAATTCTTCCTTTACACATTCTTTGGTAGCGTATTTATGCTTGTGGCACTTATGGCCCTATACTTCTTGCATCATACATATTACCACGAATATACATTTAATATGGTAACTTTAATGTCACAACCACTACCGGTAAATTTACAATTTTGGCTATTTATAGCTTTTGCTTTGGCTTTTGCAATCAAAGTGCCCATGTGGCCATTCCATACATGGCTTCCTTGGGCACACGTTGAAGCGCCCACTGCAGGCTCTGTCATACTTGCTGGTATTTTATTGAAAATGGGCACATACGGCTTTTTGAGGTTTAACCTGCCTATGTTTGCTTCTATGACGCATCAGTTTGTTGATATAATTTTGATAATTTCACTTATTGGTATATTCTACGGTGCATTTGTTGCTATGGTTCAGCCAGATATCAAAAAGCTTGTTGCATATTCATCCGTGTCTCACTTGGGATACTCAATGCTTGGCATGTTTGCTCTAACTACAATAGGCATAGAAGGCTCTTTAATGCAAATGATAAATCACGGTATATCGACAGGCGCGCTCTTCTTGATCGTAGGCATTGTGTATGAGAGAATGCATACGAGGCTCATCTCAGAATACGGCGGGCTTGCATCACTTGTGCCGATATTTAGCGTATTTTTTATGATATTTACGCTTTCTTCCATTGCCGTACCTGGCACAAATGGCTTTATAGGCGAGTTTATGGTGTTATTTGGTACGTTTGAGTCGCATAAAGTATTTGCAATCATAGCTGCTTTTGGTGGATTGTTTGCAGCTGTTTATATGCTCACTATGTTTAAGCGTGTTGTATTCTTAAAACCACTAAACCCAAAACTTTTGAGTTTAACAGACTTTAATATAAGAGAGTGGATTTATATGGTGCCGCTTGTAGTGTTTGTATTTTGGATTGGTATTTACCCAAATACATTTTTATCCAAGATGCATGCAAGTGTAAACCATTTGGTAGAGCAGACAAAAGTTACAAATGTAAATCCAAGTTTAAACGGTAAGGTTTCTTTTGATAATAAAGTAATTATTAAAAAAGCGCTTAATTAAGGGGTAGTGTATGAATTTTTTAGCCTATTACAGCGTAAATGATTTGATAGCCATAGCTCCTCAGCTAATTTTGACGATTTTTGGGTTTATTGTGACGCTTGTAGATTTGTGGCTGCCAAAAACAGAAAAAAGCGCCAATGCATTTATAGCGCTAATGGGATTTATTTTGGCTGGTATTGCAAGTGTCATGATGTTTGACACAGGTAGCACAAGTGCATTTGTTGGCATGGTTATTACAGATAATGCTTCACTTTTTATTGATCTTGTAATAATTATTGCTGGTATATTAGCCATTGCAATGAGTGTTAATTTTGTTGACAGAGAAGACATAAACATTGGGGAGTATTACTCTATTATACTGTTTTCAAGCGTTGCAATGATGTTTTTTGCATCTACCTACAACCTCATTGTAATGTTTATTAGCGTTGAGACACTCTCGATTGGTATGTATATTTTGACAGGCTTTCTAAAAAATAAATCAGAAAGTATAGAAGCTGCAATGAAGTACTTTATATTGGGCTCTTTTGCATCTGGTTTTTTGGTGCTTGGTATTGGTATAATGTATGGCTTGTTTGGTAGCGTGGATTTAAATATAATAAGTTTAGACCTTGCAAAAGCGGCAGCCATATATAAAGCCTTAGGTATTCTAGCATTTATGTTGATCTTTATAGCTTTTGGTTTCAAAATAGCTGCATTTCCATTTCACGCATGGACACCCGATGTATACGCAGGCGCACCCACACCTATGAGCGCATTTATGTCTGTTGCACCAAAAGCTGCTGCAATTTTGGCGCTGATGAGACTTTTGGTTGTAGGCATGCACCCAATCCAAATTGAGTGGACGCAAATGTTATGGATTATCGCAGCTGCTACTATGACGTTTGGTAACACAGTAGCTTTGTGGCAAAAGGATTTAAAAAGGCTTCTTGGTTACTCAAGTATCTCCCATGCAGGCTATATGCTTGTAGGTATTACTGCGGCAAGCAGCTTAGGATACGGTGCAGTGCTATTTTATCTTTTTGGGTACGTATTTATGAATTTAGGTGCATTTTCCGTAGCAGAATACATTAGCAAAAAAGGCGATTGCAATACAGAAATTGCAAATCTAAAAGGCATAGCATACAAGCACCCATTAATTGGCGTTGCTATGCTAATTTTTATGTTTTCACTTGCTGGCGTGCCACCTACTGTGGGCTTTATAGGAAAGTACTATCTATTTTCTGCAGCCGTTCAGTCGCATTTATACTGGCTTGCAATAATTGGCGTAATAAATAGTGCAATTTCTGCATACTTTTATTTGAATGTAGTTGTAACTATGTATATGAAAGGCGACGCAGAAGGCGAATTCAGCGTACTTAATTCTGGGTTACTAAAAACCACAATACTAATTGGTGCTGTGGGCACAATAATATTTGGATTATTTCCAAGCTACATTTTGTCAATTGCGCTTCATTCAATAGCATTTTAAGAAATTTTTGGCGAGCTCTTTTTTACAAAAGACTCGCCTTTATTATTCTAAATCAGGTAAAGAAACTTTGAGCTAATAATTTATTAAGACGTGCCCATTTATTAAGTCAGAGATTTTCCGTTTTCTTATTTTAATAAACTTTCTCTTTTTCTATAAAAATGCTTTTTTGAGCTTGAGCAAAAAAATCTTGATAAAGTTTGGGGTCTTCTATTTGTTTTACGCTTGTAATACCACCTTTTGTATTAACAACTTTTTGCATGAAGTTAGCTCTAACCTTTGTTTGCTTTCCAAAATTATCAACACTAATGTTACCCTCTATGATTGTTGCAACATCATAGCCGTATTTCACACCATACCAAAACTCTGCAACTTTATTAATTGTCTGAAATGTTCTTTCTGCTGTTATTAAACCCATATCAGTATTAAAGGAAAAAAGGGGACAGGCTACTTTTATAGGTAAAAAATGGCAAGCAAGAATCAAAAAAGTATTTGGCTTGGAATCAACCATAAAGCGAAATGGAAGACCAAAAAAGAAATAGAAGATAGAATAAAGTAGCCTGTCCCCTTTTTCCTTTTCAATATGTATGCAAAATATCCCTATCCTCTAAAGACTTTTTAAAATTCACTAAAAAACATCTCCAACCCCTTGACAAACTAATAGTTTTAGAATATATTACACAACTGTCGCTTATGACAAGTTCTTTGAAAAATTCCAGATGAAGAGCAAATAAACAACTTTTAGTTTTTTACTGAGAGTTTGATCCTGGCTCAGAATGAACGCTGGCGGCGTGCTTAACACATGCAAGTCGTACGTGAAAGAAGGGCAACCTTCAAGTAAAGTGGCGCACGGGTGAGTAACACGTGGATAACCTGCCCCAAAGTCTGGGATAACGCGCCGAAAGGTGCGCTAATACCGGGTACCTTTATGCCTCACAAGAGGTATAAAGAAAGGAGGCCTCTGCTTGCAAGCTTCTGCTTTGGGATGGATCCGCGGCCTATCAGGTAGTTGGTAGGGTAATGGCCTACCAAGCCTACGACGGGTAGCTGGTCTGAGAGGACGATCAGCCACATTGGGACTGAGACACGGCCCAGACTCCTACGGGAGGCAGCAGTGGGGAATATTGGGCAATGGGAGAAATCCTGACCCAGCAACGCCGCGTGGAGGATTAAGGCCTTCGGGTTGTAAACTCCTGTCAGCAGGGAAAAAGGTTATAAGAGCTAATACCTTTTATAGCTTGATGGTACCTGCAGAGGAAGCACCGGCTAACTACGTGCCAGCAGCCGCGGTAATACGTAGGGTGCAAGCGTTATTCGGAATCACTGGGCGTAAAGGGCGCGCAGGCGGTCTTGTAAGTCTAAAGTGAAATCCTTGGGCTTAACCCATGGGCTGCTTTAGATACTGCAAAACTCGAGTTCGGGAAAAGCAAGCGGAATTCCTGGTGAAGGGGTGAAATCCGTAGATATCAGGAAGAACACCAGTGGCGAAAGCGGCTTGCTAGAACGCAACTGACGCTTAGGCGCGAAAGCGTGGGGAGCAAACAGGATTAGATACCCTGGTAGTCCACGCCCTAAACGATGGATGTTAGGCGTTGGGAAGTACACTTCTCAGTGCCGTAAGCTAACGCGTTAAACATCCCGCCTGGGGAGTACGGTCGCAAGATTAAAACTCAAAGGAATTGACGGGGGCCCGCACAAGCGGTGGAGCATGTGGTTTAATTCGAAGGTACACGAAGAACCTTACCTGGGTTTGACATGCTAGTAGTAGGAGCTCGAAAGGGTAACGATTCTTGTCTTCGGGCAAGAAAGCTAGCACAGGTGCTGCATGGCTGTCGTCAGCTCGTGTCGTGAGATGTTGGGTTAAGTCCCGCAACGAGCGCAAC